>JAZNKZ010000028.1:0-34639 GCA_045578815.1 Paludibacteraceae bacterium | reverse complement strand
ATCCTGTGATACGATAAATGAAGACGCTAGGTATAAAGTACATACTCGTTCTCAGATAGAAGTAGGAGATATACTCTATGCTAGTATTTGTCCTTTAGGAAGAACATATCTTATAACTGAAGAACCAAAAGACTGGGACATTAACGAATCTGTTTTTTCTATTCGTCCTAATCAAAAAATGATTACTTCTGAATACTTGAATATGTTGCTTAAAGATGATTATTACATAGCGAAATTATCAAATAGCTCTACAGGAAGTATATTCCTAGGTATAAGAATAAAGCAGTTGGAATCTACCCAGATTTTATTGCCTAGTTATAACATTTTATCTGCATTTACGAAACAGATAAAGGACATAGTAAGGTTACAAGCAAATAATTATCAACAAATCCTCTCCCTCACTAAGCAGCGTGATGAGTTGTTGCCACTTTTGATGAACGGACAAGTAAATTTTGATTTATTGGTGTAGATGATTATCTTTGCAAGAAAGTCGTATAAATTGCAAGATTATGAAAGAAGAATTAATTAACAAAGTGCTATCCTGTATGCAAGGTATATTGGATTGGCGACAGATGAAAGTGTTGAAAATAACACTGCAAGAACAGTTAAGTGTTGTAAATATCCAAGCAAGTGAAACAACTCGTGGGAATGACACACAAATCTTATTGGATAGTTTTATTGCTGCCAAAAAGATAGAGGGATGCTCCAATAAGAGTATGCGATATTATCATCGAACAATAGAATTGTTTGCTGAAGCAGTGGCACTACCTATTACACAAATCACTACTATGCATATTCGTGATTATTTGGTGCAATACCAGAACTTGCACCAATGTAGCAAGGTGACTATTGATAATATGCGGCGGATATTATCAAGTTTCTTTGCATGGCTGGAAGATGAAGACTACATTGTCAAGTCCCCCGTTAGGCGTATTCATAAAGTAAAGACCGAGTCATACGTGAAAGAGACATTGAGCGATGAAGAATTGGAGAAGATGCGCGATTGTAGCAGTAGTTTGCGTGATTTAGCCATGCTGGACTTGCTGATTAGTACGGGTATTCGTGTAGGAGAATTAGTAGGTATCAATCGAAGTGATTTGAATTTTCAAGAGAGGCAATGTGTGGTATTTGGTAAAGGCAATAAAGAACGATTGGTATATTTCAATGCGCGTGCAAAAATTCACTTGGAAGCATATTTGCGTGAACGGAAAGATAATAATCCTGCATTGTTTGTAGGTTTGTATGCTCCTTACAACCGCTTGCAGATTAGTGGTGTGGAACGGAGAATCAAACTATTAGGAGCAAGAGCAGGTATTGGCGGTGTGCATCCGCATAAGTTCCGAAGAACAATGGCAACGATGGCTATAGATAAGGGAATGCCAATAGAACAAGTGCAGCGATTGCTCGGTCATGTAAGGATAGATACGACGTTGCATTACGCGATGGTAAATCAGACAAATGTGAAATTATCTCATAGGAAGTATTTAGGATAAGTAGCCATTTAGAAATATAATCATTTTTTTGTTCTAATTCTTGCGTGTTTCAAAAAAAAGTAGTACCTTTGCGGTCGAAAATTTGTGGAATACCACAGAAAAAGCACTCTAAAGATGATTATAGCACGTGATAAGTACCTTCGCCAGTTGATAGAAGCGAGAGGTAACGGAATGGTTAAAATAGTGACTGGCATGCGTCGGTCTGGTAAGTCATTTCTATTAATGACCCTGTTTCACCAATATTTGATAGAACAAGGTGTAGCAGAGAATCATATTATAGAAATATCTTTAGACAATCGTAAAAATAAGTCATTGCGTAATCCTGATGTTTTGCTGGAGCATATTGAGCATCTTATTCAATCGGATGGGCAGATACACTATGTCATATTGGATGAAGTACAGTTGGTAGATGATTTTGTAGAAGTGCTGTTGAGTTTGATGCAAGACAAAAGACTGGATGTATATGTTTCTGGTTCTAATTCCAAGTTCCTCAGTAAAGACGTCGTAACGGAGTTCCGTGGCAGAGGAGATGAGATACATCTATTTCCGCTCTCCTTTGCTGAATACTATGCAGCTATCGGAGGAGACAAATACAGTGCTTGGAAAGAATATTATACCTACGGAGGTCTGCCACAAATACTACAAATAGAGAATGAGGAAAAGAAGATCAACTATCTATTGGATCTCTATGAACTGACTTATATCAAGGATATTATTGAGCGCAACCATCTGCGCAATGTAGAAGGTTTGCGTGCGTTAGTTCGTGTGTTGGCATCCAATATTGGTTCTTCCACCAATCCTAAGCGTATCGGTGATACTTTCCTATCGGTAGAACACATTACTATGAAAGATAGTACCATTCGTGATTACATCAAATATTTGCAAGATGCGTATATGATAGAAGAAGCCTTGCGTTATGATGTGAAAGGGCGTAAATACATCGGTACAGAAACCAAGTATTACTTTGCAGATATGGGTTTACGCGCTGCTATACTTAATTTCCGTCAACAAGAGGAAACCCACATCATGGAGAATATTATATACAACGAGTTGCGTATGCGTGGTTATCGTATAGATGTGGGATTGGTAGAGACATGGAAGACAAGCACAGAAGGAAAGAATGTCCGTGTGCCTCTGGAGGTGGATTTCGTAGTAAACAAGGGTGCAGAGCGTATATATATTCAGTCGGCATTTCGTATGCCTACTGAAGACAAAGTGGTACAAGAAAAGCGCTCGCTACTTAATACAAATGACAACTTCCGAAAAATTATTATTGTAGGTGATGATATAAAACGAAAGACAGATGAGCAAGGTATAATAACGATGAGTCTATATGAATTTTTGTTAGACCCTCATTCAATAGATAGATTGTAAAAATTGTGAAGATATGGAATTAAAAGAATATAAATTAGGTGACATAGCAGAGATTATCAATGGCTCTACTCCAACAACTACATGTCCGCATTATTATGATGGAGATATTGTATGGATTACTCCGAAAGATTTATCAGAACAAAAGTCAAAATACATAGAGAAAGGTGAGCGTAATATTACAGAAGCAGGATTTAATAGTTGCAGTACTCATTTAATCCCTAAATATAATATACTACTTACCTCTCGTGCCCCAATAGGACTATTGGCTATAAATAAAGTGGCATGCTGTACAAATCAAGGATTTAAGAACTTGATTGTAAATAAGGATATTGTAGATGTAGATTATTTATATTACTATCTAAAATATCATATTGCAGAGATAGAAGCTTTAGGAACTGGAACTACTTTCAAGGAAGTATCTAAAGTATCTATGGAAAAATATACCGTTTCGCTTCCTGATTTAGAAGAGCAGAAAAAAGTTTCTAGCATTCTTTCTGCATTAGATGCTAAAATCTCACTCAATCGTCAGATAAATCAAAATTTAGAGGCATTGGCTCGTCAATTGTATGACTATTGGTTTGTGCAATTCGACTTTCCTAACGAGGAAGGCAAACCTTACAAATCCTCTGGCGGCAAAATGGTCTATAACCCAATACTCAAACGAGAAATACCAGAGGGGTGGGAGGTGAAGACTATAAATGAAATAGCACAATCAACACGTGGCGTAACATACAACAAATCGGATTTGGTTAATCAAGGAGTTGATTCCATATTAGTACTAAGAGGAAATAATATAGAAGGTAATTCGTTAGTATATGATGGAAATGTTGCTTATGTACCTCATACTTTAGTGGCAGCTTCCCAACGTATTAAAAAATTCGATATTATAATGACTATGTCAAGTGGAAGTAAGGCACATATAGGTAAATGTGTATTATTCAATTATGATTCACCAGATACATTTGGAGCATTTTTGAACAAATTTTCTGCTCCCCAAGAATATGTGTACTTACTATTCCTGCACTTCATTTCCAATGAATTTAAATCTAAAATACAATCAATTTGCAATGGTACGGGTATAAATAACTTAACAAATGAATCTTTTAATCATATATTATTACCTACAGCAAACGAAGAAATTCGTAAACATTTCAAAGCAGTATGCGCCCCAATATTTGATTCAATAGGAAAGAATGAACTAGAAATAGTTTCCCTCACTAAGCAGCGTGATGAATTGTTGCCATTGCTGATGAATGGGCAGGTAAATTTTGATTTATCTGACGATTGAGAGCTATCTTGTTGTCTAACGCAGAAAGAATAGAAGCAATGCGCTTTTGCTCTGGAAGAGGGGGAAGAGAAATCTCTAAATTTGCTATTCCAGCCTGAGATAAATTATCACGAGCAGAACCAGAACTTAACCTTACTAAGTAATCGTACATAATATCTAACTTATACTTAAGATATAGAGGATCCGCTATGGTCTTATCTGGCATTATAGCACAAATTGCCTGATTTGTACAAGCATCTATTCGGAGCAACGAGGCTTTACCAGCTGTAGCTCCATACATTGCTAGTAATACTGTATCATCTTTTGGAAACATTTTAGCAGAGCTGCTATTATATCCAAGTTCAGTGATATAGTTACTTGTACCTGTAATAAAAGATTGTGATAATTCTCCGCTATTAATCCAAGGAATAGTTCCTCCCTCGTAAAATTCTCGTCTACTAGAAGTTGGTGTGCCTCCAGAACATGTTTTTGCAAAATCTTTTATTTTATATTTCTTCATCTCAATCATTTCAACTTCAAACTTTGTAGTTGTTGCATAATCTCTTTTTCGAGTTTGTGGCTTTCAGCAAATTGCTCTGTGAGGGTTTGGGTATAGTCGGCAATGCGCGCTTCAAACTCCTCGGCAGTGATGTCCACATACTCAATCTTGATGTCGAAATACTGACCAGCGGAGAATGAATAGTTCTTCGCCACCACCTCCTCTGCGCTTACTGCTACGCAGAAGTCATCCACATTCTGGCATGCGTGGAAAGCGAAGATAATCTGGTTGATATCCTCTTGAGACAAGATGGTGCGTTGGTTGCCGTCCACCTTCTTCTTCTCGCCCAGTTTGCTGGCATCCATCAAGAGGATATTCTTATCTTTGTTCTCCTTATCGATAAAGATGACCGACACATTCGTACCTGTAGTAGCAAAGATATTGGATGGCATGCTGACTACACCACGCAGCCAGCCGTTGTCCACGATGCGTTGGCGGATCTTGAGTGCGATACCGCTGGCAGCCGTGATAAAGCCCGTAGGCACCACGATAGCCGCTTTGCCTTTGTTGGACAAAGAGTGCAGGATATGTTGCACGAAGCACAGGTAGATAGCCATCTTGGACTTGTCCTTCCCCGTAGCCGCTGGCACACCCGCAAAGAAACGCACGGTGTCCTTGGCTATCGTATCGCGTGTGTCGGAGAAATCGAGGTTGAATGGTGGGTTGCTGACGATATAGTCGAACTTCTTGAGCGAACCGTTTGGCTCCTTGTGCGCTGGCTCGAGCAAGGTGTCGCCCTTGACGATGTTCTGAATACTTTTGACCAATTTGTTGAGGATGAGGTTGAGTCGGAGCATCTGCGAGGACTTCTGCGAGATATCCTGGCTGTAGATTTGGCAACGCTCCTCACCAATCTGGTGCGCCAATGCCATGAGCAAGGTACCCGAACCCGCCGAAGGGTCGTAGCAGGTGACATCGCGCACATTCGCCAAGTCTGGCACCAACAATCGCGCCATGACTGCCGCTACCGACTTAGGGGTATAATATTCGGCATACTTGCCACCACCATCTTTGTTGTAGTCCTTGATAAGATACTCAAAGATAGTAGAGAAAAAGTCGTATTTCTCGTAAAAGATATTCTCAAAATCGAAGGTAGCCAAATGGCTAACGAGGGCTTTGGCAAAGTTGTCGCGCAAGTCCACCTCGTTGATAAGCGTAGTGATACGCTCGAAGATGGTGATCTTGGTCTTGCCCGAAGTGGTCATGGAGAAGATACCCGCATTGAGTTCAGCGATATTGAGCAAGGTAGCATCGAGGATATCGGAGAAGTTGGGTTGGTTGGACGCATTGACTAAGTGCGCCAAAGTGTGCTCATGGCGAAGCAATGGCGTATTGGCAGAGATACGGTCGAAGAGTTCGTCCTCCTCGTCCTCAGTAAAGGTGTCATATTCCACATCCCATTTCTCGGCAGCGCCCAAGCGTTTGTTGATAAGTTTGGCTTCGTGACCAAACATATCGTTCATATATTTGTACAAGAAGATCTCTGTGATAATCTTGTATTCGTTTCCATCATTTCCCAGACCGTATTGCGCACAGGTGGCTTTGAGACGGTCGATGAGTTCTTTGGTTTGCGATTCAATGCGTAAGTCTTGCATGATTATGCGGAATGAAATTTATAGTTATTGTATTGATTGGTATATTCTTTGACAATGAGTCGTGTAATGATTTGTCGGTCGCTGCGCACAGAAGCCAAGTTCATGGCATCCAGCTCGCCTGTGATACGGCGCATGACCTCGCGATTGAAATAGTCCTCGTTGTGGATGACTTGGCTATCTTGGAAGAGCATCTTGTCTATCTCCTCACGCACACGGTTGAGGGCATCGAGGCGGTCCATCTCCGATTTGGAGATAATCCATTGTTCGGTCATGCCGCGTTGGTTATTGGTCTCATCAATGCGCTTGTGTACACGCACAAAACGCTCGTCGCCCGCGAACTTGAGTTTGAGCATATTGTTGCGATGGTTGATCTCGCGTATCTGCTGCATCACCTCATCAAGGTAGCCGAGTTTCTCCTTGATCTCTTGTGTAGATTGTGGTTTGAAGCCCTTCTCCAGATAATACTTGCGGAAGGTAGCAATCAGTCCGCGGAAGGCTTGCTCCTCGTGGTCGAAATTGCATTCAAACTCGGCAATGACCTGCTGCAGTTTCTCGTGGAGTTGATTATCCCAGATAAATTGTAATTCGTCTTTGCCTTTCTTGACGAAGTTATACTCCATCTCGGCTAGGATATAATTGATAAGTCCGCCGACCTCCTCGTCATGCTCGAGTTGCTCCTTCTTGTTGATGCGAGCGATATGGTCGTTGACCACAGCAAGCAGGTTGGTGAAACTGCTGTTGCCTTTCTCAAGCTTGGTCAGCATCTTCTTGAGGTCGTCATCGCCAAAACTGCGAATCTGGTTGGTAAGTGCTTTGGCTTCCTCCAAGGCATGGCGCAGGTCGTAGAGGTTGTCCGCCGTTATCGTCTCTGTATCGAGTTGCTTGCGGAGTTCCTCAGCATTGCCACAGTTGTATGGGAAAAGCACCTCGCGGATATGCTGGAGGGTGTCCATGATCTCCTCCTTGTGCTCCATGATGGCTTCGCCTAATGACAAGCGCTCCTCTACCTCCTCGGCCGACTCGGGGTCGCAAGCGTTGAGCTCGCGGATATAATTGTCATTAGCCTCCTCGAAATTGTCCTTGATACCTGCAAAATCGATGACATAGCCGTATTTATACTCCTTGTATGGTCGGTTGACACGCGTGAGGGCCTGCAAGAGGTCGTGCCCTTGCATCTTGCGAGTGAGGTACAATCGCTTGAGGCGGTGTGCATCGAAGCCCGTCAGCAACATCTGGTTGACGATAAGGATATCGATAGCCGACTCGTGCTTGAAACTCTCGGTAATAACCTTGCGCTCCTCGGCCTCGCCCTCGTCGTGGAGGATGAGTTTGGCAACCAGAGGATGAGGGAACTGCTCTTGGAACTTATCAAAGAGCTTCTTCATCTTGCGTGCCTGCTCATTGTTCTCCAAAACAATCATACCTGCTACGGTAGGGTCATCATTCTCCTTGCGGAAGCGACGCAAGTCCTTATCCACATACTGGATAAGCGTGTGAAGGTAGTTGTTGGATTGGATGATAAGGCGTTTGCTGAAGTCCTTGTTGGATATTTCAGGGTCGGTGCCGAGTTCGTCCTCAATGATTTGCAGAAGTTTATCCTTGTAGTCCGTCTCTATCTCCTCGCGCATAAGGCGAAGGGTGAAGCCGTCGGCGATGGATTTGTCGTAGTAGTATTTGTCGTAGTAATTGCCAAAGACTTTCCATGTCTCGCGCTCCTCGCGCAAGAGAGGCGTACCCGTGAGAGCTATACGCACAGCTTGGGTGTCGGCACTCATCAGGTTAGCGAGGAACGAGCCCTTAGGATTATAGCCACGGTGTGCCTCGTCCACGAAGAAAACACGCTGGATATTCGTGCCATAGGTCACTTCGAGTTTATCGGTCTGCTCCTCGAATTTCTGGATATTAACAACCGTGATCTCAGGTTTTCCATCGGAGCCACGCATGGTGCGATTGCTCTTGAAATCGTCCATGAGTTCCTTGCGGCTATTGGCAGAGAAGACAGCTAATCCGCGGCTGGCAAACTCACTCATGGCTTGCTCCATCAAGCTGATTCGGTCCACAATAAAATAGAAACGCGCTACCGTATCGCGCTTGGCGAAATAGTCGGTAAGCACCTTGACAGCGAAATAGGAGAGAGCGGTCTTGCCACTACCCTGGGTGTGCCATATCGTACCCGAGTTGATCTGCTTATCCAGATTACGGCAGATAGCCTTGCTGGCAAAGAACTGCGGATAGCGCATCACATGCTTCTCGAGCGTAGTCACACTTTCGCCATCCTCGTTATTGATAGTGCGCTCTACATACGCAAAGCCATACTTGAGGAAATAGAGGATACGCTCTTTTGCTAAGACTGACGATATCACGCGGTTGGTAGGCGTGAGAGGTGACTTGTTGGTCTGATACTCAGGCAGACTGACCAGCACAGTCTTATTGACTTGCTTGAGAATCTCAAACTCGCGTTCGTTGGTCATAGGAGTGAGCGGAAGGGTCTCGTAGTAATTGGGCGATGCTTCGCGGAAAGTATTGAAGAACATCTTGCCCTTACTCATGCTGGCATAGAAAGCACCTTGGATAGGCACACGGTTGTCGGTATCGTACTCCTCGTTGTTGGAGAAGATCATCAGTTGAGCGATATTGAGAAAACGGCGGAAATCGCGTTGGCGCATACGAGCATGCATGCGTTCGCGTTCTGCCAGCATACCCTCGCGATTTTGCGGTTTCTTGACCTCGATATGCACCAATGGCAATCCGTTGATAAAACAAGTGATATCAGGGCGGAAGTGGTTCTGAGTAGTTTGGTTGGTGCACTCCAGTTCGATAGTACAACGCCAGTCGTTATTCTCGGGATGGTCAAAATCGATGAGACGGCAGTTGGTCTCGTTGAGCAGTTTGTGGTAAAACTCCCGACCGAGGTCATCGTTATCCGCAATACGCACCAGTTCGCGCAGTTTCTCTTCGATAGCCAACTCTGTCATGTCTGGATTGAGATGCAGAAGGGAAGCCCTGAAGACATCCACGAGGATATTGCTATCCAAATCGGGATGCAAATCTATATGACGAACGAAAGTATATCCCAGTTGCTCTAAGTGAAGCAAGGCAGGAATCTGTACGCGAGTAAGTTCACTAAAATTAGCTGGCATGGTATTGTAGTTTCGTATTTAATCCGCAAAGATACAACTTTTTTTGCTTTTATGCAAATAAATGGCGAAAAAGGCGCCATTTTCTAGTGTAAGGTGTATGGTGTAGGGTGTAAAGGCGATTTTAGTGATGAACTATGAGTGATAAGTGATGAGTGGACGCCGCGACAACGCCCCAAAAATCTGCAGATTTTTCGGGGACCCCGTACGCCGCTATGGGCTATTCTTATCTCGCCTATAAGGCTCGAACGATCGCTCGTTGAACTCGCGTACGGCTATGGGGCAATGAGGCGATGAGGCGATAAGGCGATGAGGCGATAGGGCGATGGGGCGATGAGGCGATAAGGCGATGGGGCGATAAGGCGAGGAAAACAACACTACACCATCCTACACAACGCTACACCACACTACTCAGCGCGAAGCGCTACTACTCCACGCTAGGCGAGAGGTGCTCAGGAGGCACAATATTAATAAACAGCACTTTTTTTAGTTTGGGAGTTCCTAGGTTGTTCCTTGGTTCGTCCTTGGTTTTTGGCACGGGAGAAATAGGGAAGGTACAAAGGGAAAGAATCTTAACAAAAGTACTTTTTTCGAAAAAAAATTACTCGAATGCTATTGGGGAGTAACAGACAAAGAGGATGCAGAACGTTAGTTTGGAGCTGAGAGGTGGAGGAGTCGGGAGTCGCGAGACGGGACACCGACGAGCATAGAGGGGGAGGAGTGGAAGGAGCAATAGAGCTGTGGTGTAAGGTGTAAAGACGGGGATTACTTTACATATCGCCTGATCTGTACCAGATGGTGGGTACGTTTGCCATCGGGGAGAAGAATACCCAATTCATCTATCTTATCCACATGCACGTAGCCCGCACAATGGATAACCTCCGTTGGACTAATCAGCATACCGACATGCGATATTCTCGTGGCCTCAGGATTGACATCCGCATGGTCGAAGAACACCAAGTCACCTGGGCGTGATTCTGCCAACGAACTTACCTCCTGGCCTTGTGTGACCTGTTCGCGGGCATTGCGCAAAAGGTTGATGCCAAACACGCTATAAACCGCCTGAGTAAATCCTGAGCAGTCGAAGCCCATCATATTCTTTCCGCCCCAAAGATAAGGCACATTCAGCAGCGATTGTGCTGCACGCACGATATCCTCACCAGAAACCTCTTGATTGCCTAAAATATAGACACAGTTTGAATCGATCTGATACTGATGCCCTAGCACCTCGAAAGTGCCATCCGCATAGTTAGGCAATCGTGTGCCAATAGTGAGCATCAGTTGCTCGCCCGTTTCCTGGACCGTAGCCACCGCCATAGGTGTAGCCACCACAGCATGGAAATCGGATATTGGATATTGGTTGTCGGTAGGCGTTACCATCTTGGAACTGACCCATCCTACTTGTCCGTCCATAGTGGAGCGTATCTGAGTCCAGCCGGACTGACGATCCAACACTTCGCATACTTCGCCGAAAAGCAACTGGGTGGCCTGTTCAGCTGCATGGGATGGTTCTTCGCGCACAGGAGTTACTGGGCAATGATTGATGACATATTCGGTGCTCTGAGCGGAGCTTGTGGTTGCCTTCATGGAACGAGGTGTGACGCCTGTGCCGGGCTTGTTCACTAGCGTCAGTTTGCCATCCACAAGCTGAATACCCTCGTAAGGATCGTTGGCAAGCAGCACATGACCGTCTAAATCGGCATAATCTACCAACGGACTCAGCGTGGCTGCAGCAGAGATACCCGCACTGGTTTCTGTCATACAACCAATCATAACCTGCATCCCCAACTCACGCGCCAAAGTAATCATTTTACGCGCCTCAGCCACACCGCCGCACTTCATCAGTTTGATATTGATGCCATCGTAATAGGGTTGCAAGCCCGCCACATCGGCATAGGTTTGGCATGCTTCGTCGGCAATAATAGGCAAATCCACCCGTTCGCAGAGCCAACGGTGCTCCTCGTTCATATGCTTGGGCATCGGTTGCTCAATAAGCACAACCCCCTGCTTTTCTAGCCATTGGCACATCATCAGCGCATGCTCCTTGGTAGGCCAACCTTGGTTGGCATCCACATAGATGGGTTTGCAGCTGATACTACGAATAAGGTTGATCATACGCTTGTCTTCAGCTTCGGAACGACCCAGCTTGACCTTGAGGATCTTCGCCCAATCGGCCTCGCGCACCTTAAGCAATACAACAGAATCGCAGGCATCATAGCCAATGGTATAACTAGTGCAAGGGGTGGCAGTAGGATTGATATTCCAGATCTGCCACAGAGGTTGTCCGTGTAACTTGCCATATAGGTCGTGCAAGGCGATATCGATGCTCGCCTTCGCTGCATGATTACCAGGCGCCAAGTCGTTGACTACCTGCATGATACTATCCACATTCAGCGGCTCGGCACAGCTATTGATGACGGGTTGAGCCAACTGGAGGAAAGCACAGACCGACTCCTGTGTTTCCTTGAGATAAGGGGGCAGTGCGGCTTCGCCGTATCCCGTCTGGTCGCCCAGAGTGATGCGGGTGAGAACGATAGGGGTGGTAGTGCGCGTGTTGGTAGAGATACCAAAAGCATGGCGCAACTCGCCAGTAAAAGGTTCGTAAGTCAGTTGAGCAGTCTTATCACACGACTGGAACAACAATGCCAATAGAAGAATGAGGAATGGGATGCGTTTCATTTGATTAGTGTATGGTGTAAAGTGTATAGTGTATGGTGTATAGTGTATAGTGTATAGTGTAAAGTGTATGGTGTAAAGTGTATAGTGTAAAGTGTATGGTGTAAAGTGTATGGTGTAAAGGGTTTATAAAACAGATAAGTCTTGGAGGGTGGCATAGACACGAGAGATGGGGAAACCCATGACATTGAAATAGGAGCCCTCCATTTTTGTAACTCCCATATACCCTATCCACTCTTGTACGCCATAAGCGCCCGCTTTGTCTAGTGGGCGATATTTGCTGACATAATAGTCAATTTCCTCCTCAGAAAGGGTCTTGAATGTGACTTTGGTGCAATCGACGAAGGAGTGGTGTAGCATTGTGTAGTGTGGTGTAGCATTGTGTAGTGTGGTGTAGTGTGGTGTAGTGTGGTGTAGTGTGGTGTCTAACCACGTGAAGCAGACTGCGGTATAGACCTCGTGGGTTTGACCGCTTAGGCGCGATAGCATAAGTTTGGCATCCGCTTCATCTTGCGGTTTGCCCAGCATCTCTCCATTGAGCCAAACAATCGTATCAGAAGTAATCAAGAGATCGTTCTCCTTGAGAAAACTCGCATATGCGCGCGCCTTCGCACGCGAGACGTATAGAGGGATATCGCCCGCCTGCAGGTCGGCAGGATATGACTCGTTTGCATCAATAGTGACACAAGTGAAAGGGATATCCAAACCCGCCATCAACTCGCGACGACGAGGGCTCTGAGAGCCAAGGATGATGTTGCGTGGTGTAGTGTGGTGTAGCATTGTGTAGTGTAGTGTGGTGTAGCATTGTGTAGTGTGGTGTAGCATTGTGTAGTGTGGTGTAGAATTGTGTAGTGTGGTGTAGTATTGAGTAGTGTGGAGTAGCATTGTGTAGTGTGGTTAGATATTAGTGGCGATGACATAGGAGAAGAGGACACCCATGAACATCACGAACTTGAGGACTTGTTGCACCGTGCGGAACTCACGAGGGGACTTGGCGAACCACAGAAGCACCAATACACATAGCAATGGTACCAGCAATCCGAACACCAGATAGCGGCAAGTGAAGGTGTTCCATGCAGCAGGGAAAGGCAATACTGCCCAACCAATATAAGCAATCAGCGCCATGACACCTACCACCAAAGCAGTGACGATAATCTTGGTCCACTTTTCGCCCCAAACAATAGGCAGTGTGCGACACTCCATCTCACGGTCGCCCTCGATATCCTCGATATCTTTGACCATCTCACGGGCTAAAGTCATCAAGAAAGCAAACACCGCAAAACCACTAAGCCATATATAGAGTTCGCCCACGATAGGAGTGTAAGCAAGCGTTTCGCCATAGAGGTGACGAAGGTGGTCGGCATTCACGATAGCCACCAGCAATGGTACGATAGCCGATACAAAAGCCACAATCAGGTTGCCGACTAAGAACATACGCTTGTAGCTAGCCGAATAGAACCACAACAGTCCAGGAATGACGATATAGATAAAGAGTAGCGTCCAACTGCGTGCCCACCACGACACGACTCCTCCGCAGACGATACCTACGGCAGTAAGCACCTGGAAAATGAGCATAGCCGCATCGCGAGAGATAATGCGAGTGACGACCAAGTCATCGGGGCGATTGATACGGTCGATCTTGACATCGAAATAATCGTTGATGACATATCCTCCCGCAGCAATACATACTACGCTGAGAATCAACAATGTGAGTATCCACCAAGGCATCTGCTCGGAGAATAGCGCACGCTGCAATAGCGGCGTTGCCACCCAATACTCCATCACAAAGAGCAAGATTGCCAAAAAGCCCAGATTGCCCACACGGAGCAAGTTGAAATAGGGTTTGATGATTTCTGCTAAGCGTTTCATTGGTTAGTGTATGGTGTAAAGTGTATGGTGTGCACTTTAAACTACAATTAACTTTTAATCTTTAGTATCACTCCTTTCCAAGCGGGGAGCGACAAGCATACTGGGGTATGCGCATTGAATGGAAAACTATACTCTTCGCCAGTAAGCAGGTCCTTGGCTTTGGCTTCTGCTTGTGCTTCGAGTTGCAGATGCTCGAATGCCTCCCGTGGGATACGCACCTGTATATCCACTTGGCGGTCATCGAAGTTCAAGATTACCAATAGGGTCTGCTTCTTATACTTGCGGATATAGGCAAATTGCTCGTGCTTGTTAAAGCCCTCGGTTTGGACATAAGTGAGGTCAAACATATCGCCCTGCGTAATTGCTTTTTCGCTGCGAGCTACGCGCAGGAGTTGGCGATAGAACTGACGCAGATTCTTCTGCTCGTCGTCGAGATGAGCCCCATCGAACTTGCCATGATTGGCCCATGCTTGTAGGGACTTGACGCCCCAATAGTCGAAGATAGTAGTACGACCATCCATACCCGAGAAGCCCTCGGCGTCCATACCTTTCTCGCCGAGCTCTTGTCCTGCATACACCATCACAGGGTTGGTACCCAAGGTAGCAGCCACAATCATGGCAGGTTCGGCACACATGCCTCGTCCGCAGAAGAAGCCACTGGCGATGCGCTGCTCGTCGTGGTTCTCCAAGAAATAGAGCATACGGTCACGGATATCGTCCACCTTCTGCCATTGGAGAGTGATACCCTCGGCAGGCCAGTTCTTGCTGGTCACACCACGCAGGTAGTCGTACATACCGACTTTGTCGTAGAGGTAGTCGAATCCTGCTGCGAGGTAGTCGCGATAGAGAGTAGGATTATATACTTCGGCAATGAAAAGAATATTGGGATATTCCTTTTTCACTTGTTCAATCGCCCATGTCCAGAACTCCACAGGTACCATCTCTGCCATATCGCAGCGGAAGCCATCGACCTGCTTGCTTGCCCAGAAGAGCAAGATATGCAGCATCTTGTGCCAAGTGTCAGGAATAGGGTCAAACTGCTTTTCTCCGCCACCTTGGTAGAAGACGCCATAGTTGAGTTTGACAGTCTCGTACCAGTCGTTGACCGATGGGTTAGCCGAGAAGCAATCGTTGCCCGTAGCACGAGCAGGGTACTCCTCGTAGTCCTGGATATCGAACTGAGGTGCGAACTTCTGACCTGGCACATAGTAGAAGTTGTTGAGCGGAGAGAATGCCCATTCGGGATTATCGTTTGCGCCCAATGCTTCTACACCACGAGGTTGAGCGGTGGAATGGTATTCGCGTGCCACATGGTTGGGTACAAAGTCGATGATGACATCCATACCCGCTTTGTGGGTGCGCTCAACCAAGTCAGTAAACTCCTTCATACGACGACGTTTATCCTCGCACAAGTCGGGATGTACATCGTAGTAATCGGTGATGGCATATGGACTACCAGCCAGTCCCTTGACAATACTAGGGGTGTTGTACATGGCAGTAGCGTGACGTATGATACCTGTGTACCACACATGGGTGGCACCCAGGTCGTGAATAGCGTTTAACGCCTTGGTTGTGATCGCATTCAGCGTACCGCAACCGTTCTCTTGCATGCTACCTCTATGACGACGCGTTTCGTTGTAGTTGGTAAATGTGCGGGGTAGCAACTGATAAATGATAGGTTTCAAGGTTCTTAATTTTTTGAGGCAGGATTCAAGAGCCAAGAGTCAAGACTGGTTTGTCCTTGTTCTTGGTTCCTGATTCTTGGTTCAACAATAGTTTCTTAATCTTAAATCAATGCTTGGGTGTCGGAAGCAATCATCCACTCTTCATCGGTAGGGATGACACAAACGGTCACCTTGCTATTAGGAGCAGACAGGATAGCTTCTTCACCGCGCACTGCATTCTTGCTTTCGTCAAATTCTATGCCAAGATAGGTCAATCCCTTGATGATCTCACCACGTATATAAGCATCGTTTTCGCCGATACCGCCTGTGAACACCAGCACATCTACGCCATTCATAGCCGCAGCGTAGGCACCGATGTATTTCTTCACGCGGTAGATGAACATGCGACGAGCTAAGTCAGCACGTTGATTACCCTCCTTGACAGCCGCATCAATATCACGTGCATCGCTGGAGATACCACTGACGCCCATCAAGCCAGATTTCTTGTTCATGAGGTTGGAGAACTCGGCAGTAGAGAGGTTTTCCTTCTCCATGATATAGGTAGCAGCACCGAGGTCCATATCGCCTGCGCGAGTACCCATCATCAAGCCCTCGAGTGGAGTTAAGCCCATAGAGGTGTCCACAGACTGGCCATTCAGCACAGCCGTACAACTACCACCGTTGCCAATGTGCGCAGTGATGACCTTCGTTTGCTTAGGGTCCACACCTAAATACTCGCATACGCGTGCGGATACATAGCGGTGAGAGGTACCGTGGAAACCATAACGACGGATGGCGTACTTTTCGTACAGTTCGTATGGGATAGCGTACATATATGCCTCGTCTGGCATGGTTTGGTGGAATGCGGTATCAAATACAGCTACTTGTGGTACACCTGGCAATGCTGTCTCGATAGCTTCAATACCCTTGAGGTTGGCTGGGTTGTGCAATGGAGCGAGCTCTACGCACTTGACAATCATCTCCTTTACCTCTGGGGTGATAAGTACAGACTTGTTGAACTTCTCGCCGCCATGCACCACGCGATGACCAACGGCTTGTATCTCTTCCAAAGAAGCGATGCAACCAATCTTCTCATCAACCAGACTATTCAAAATCAATTGAATACCTACAGTATGCTCTGGCATTGGTTGTTCGATTTTCACTTTCTCGCCATTTGCCAATTTGATTTGCAAGAAAGCATCAGGCAAACCGATTTTCTCTACTCCACCCGATACCATAACTGCATGGGTGTCCATATCAAAAAGTTTGTACTTAATACTGCTACTACCGCAGTTTAATACTAAGATTTTCATGTTTACTTATGTGTTTTTAAGGTTAATATTCGTTTTATTTTGCGCCAATGGCTTGGTTGGCGGTGATGATGACCATTTGCACGATGTCTTGCACTTTGCAGCCACGGCTGAGGTCATTGACTGGTGCAGCAATACCCTGCAAGATTGGTCCTACGGCATCTGCGCCCGAGAAGCGTTCTACTAGTTTGTAACCGATGTTACCTGCTTGCAAGTCAGGGAAAACAAGGACATTGGCCTTGCCTGCTACTGGTGAACCTGGGGCTTTTTGTGCACCTACGCTCTCCACGAGTGCAGCATCCAATTGCAGTTCGCCATCCAACGCCAAGTTAGGTGCCAACTCGTGTGCAATGCGAGTAGCTTCGGTCACCTTGTCCACCAGTTCGTGCTTTGCACTACCCTTACTGGAGAAGCTGAGCATCGCTACGCGTGGCTCAATGCCTCCGAGTGCTTTGGCAGTCTCGGCTGTGGTTACAGCAATCTCAGCCAACTCTTGTGCAGAAGGACATGGGTTCACTGCGCAGTCGGCAAACACGAGGAAACCATTTTCGCCTAAGTGCTTGGCAGGAGTGAACATAAGGAACGCCCCCGATACGATATGTACGCCTGGACGGGTTTTCAAGATTTGGAAAGCAGGGCGGATAGTGTCGGCAGTAGTACCACGAGCACCAGCAAGTTCGCCGTCAGCATCGCCATTCTTAATCATCAAGCAGCCCAAATAGAGAGGGTCTTTTACCTTTTCAGCAGCTTGCTCAAGGGTCATACCTTTGGCTTTGCGAAGCTCAAAGAGCAGATTGGCATACTCTGGCATCTTAGGGTCAGTAAGTGGGTCGAGGATAGTTAGGTTTTCGCCTTTTAATACATGCTCGTATCCCTTTTCTCCCGCCATTTGGTTAATGACGGCAGGGTCGCCAATCAAGATGAGATTGGCAATTTTGTCACGAAGGATGATATTTGCTGCCTCTAATGTGCGAGGTTCGTCGCCCTCAGGCAGCACGATGCGCTGCGGATTAGCTTGCGCGCGCTCAAGCATTTGCTGTAAAATTTCCATATCTTTATTTTCTATTATTCGATTATACTCAATTTGTAGGCATAACACCCCAAATAGCCTACAAAGGTACAAAAGAAAAAGCATATTTGCAACAAAAGTACGAAAAAAAGTACTTTTTTCTACGTTTTTCTTTGTCATTTCAAAAAATAGTTGTACCTTTGCAGCCGCATTCCCTCAGAGAATGCCGTCTTTCGGTTGTCCTTTCGACAAGGGAATTCCGATGAGGGGTCCTGTAGCTCAGTTGGTTAGTAGCACCTGACTCATAATCAGGGGGTCCTTGGTTCAAGCCCAAGCAGGACCACAAAAAAATCATCCAGAAAATTGGATGATTTTTTTGTTTTTTAGAACACATACTCTAGAGAAGTGTATTCTGACCAGTGGAGATAGCGGGATTTCTTCGTAATCCACTAGTCTGCCGACGGCATCCTGACAATCCTTTGCTTATTATTTGCTCTCTCAAACGAGTTTGGATTCGCAAATTCCGCCAAGGCTTGTGGAGATAGCGGGATTCGAACCCGCGTCCAAACAAGGAACCAATATGCTTTCTACACGCTTATCTTGGCCTTCGTTTTCGAGCAACGGCAAGACCCAAGCCACCAACCATTGCCTTATCTGCTAAATCTCATTCTTGTATCGCAGCCTACAAGAACCAGCCCTGATATTTCCGCACCGCTTGATCCTATCAGCCTCTGGGCATTGGCTTGGAGCGATGTCTCGGTTCAGCACCTTGTGCCGAAACTAGGCGAATCTACTATACTTCGATTACGCAGCGAGAGCTACAGTATTGTTGCCAGTTATAATGGCGAACCCGATTAACGAGCGGTGTTCATACTCGGCGTGCTTACATACCTGTTCTACCTGCTGTCAAAACCAAATATCCCCGTTCTGTAACAATGTGTAGAACAAATTGCGTGCAAAGGTACAACAAAAAATGCACATTTGCAACATTATCGAACATTATTTTCAAAAAATGTCAAACTCACCATAAAAATACTCCCTTCGCTTACCAGAGCAAAGGGAGTATTCAATGTTCTACAACTATATTACTTCTTGGTAGTCTTCTTAGCACAAGATTTCTTTGGAGCTTCAGCTTTGGCAGTTTTCTTTGCCTCTTTTAGTTGTTGCTCGAGCTTTTCAATCTCCTTCTCCTGATTTTGAATGGTTTTGAGCAATTCATTCAGTTCCTCGTTCTCAATAGTAGTAGGATATTGCTCGTCCACACGTTGGAGGAAGTCAGAAAGCACGTTCATATAATTGATGAACGCATCGTATGCCGACTCATAGTGGCTTGCGCCAGCATCAATGTGATTCATATAGTGCAAGTAGTTGACATCTTGCAATAGCAGCCAGTCGTGCTTCAATTGTTTGTCTTTGCACAAGTGCACACGCTCAGCCACAGCAAATAGTTTTTGCGTGGCTTCATTTTGCAGATCGTTACCGGTATAGACGCTCAAGTCTTTAGCCTCACCAGCCCATGTGATAGGATATGGAGCGACTACCACATCCTTAGCAGCGAACTTCTTTGCCGCCTCCGATGGAGTCATGAAGCCAATTCCATATTCCAATGCGAAGTAAGGCAATGCCTTGAGGAAATCAAAGATACCAGTCATCGCGTGTTGGCGAATACCGAAAGTGTCGGCTCCCACCCAAACGTTTACCACCTGCTCATCCTCAGGCAAAGCAGCTAGTTGTTGGGTATATTTCTCTGCGTCCATAGGATAGTTATGCCAATTAGGGTCAGCAAAATGGAAGGCCAACTCATCGCTTAGGTTACCATTGCGGAGCAACATCTTCATCTTTGGTGCAGAAGCACTACTATAGACATAGTTTGGACTCTTCCAGCTCAGCACATGCTTGGCACCTTCGGTCATCACGGTCTTGTAGCCTTGTTGATACAAAGAAATCGCGATTTCATCGCTATAAATGAGCTCTGTGTTGCAGATGGTAGTGGATACCTGTCCAAAGAGTTCCTTCACCATCGCTTGTTGCAATTGCAATTGTTCGGCTGCCTCGGTTTCGCTATAGACAGTCGCTAATGATTGGCTATAAGGAGTAGCCACAAACTCCACACAACCAGTATCAGCCAACTCCTTGAGCAAGTCAATCATCTCTGGAGCAAACTGCTGGAACATCTCCAGCATCACACCACTCACACTCAGCGCGCAACGGAAATTCTTCTTCGACAGACGAATCATCTCTTTTATCGTCTGACATAGTGGCATGTAAGAAGTGTTGACAAGCCAATTAACATGCTCTTCGGTTTGCATGTCATCATAGTAATAATGATCTTGACCAATCTCAAAAAAACGATAACGCTTCATTCTGTAAGGAGCGTGCATCTGAAAGCAAAAACAAATATTTTTCATGACTTATAGTATTTTCTAATTTATAATTCTTATTACTTATCACCAACCTAGCACCATATTATAGATGCGACGCACTTTCAGTCCGGCGTCATACCACTTGATGTTGTTTACCTCGTTGCGACCTAATTCGCGCAGCGACTTATACATAGCAGGATACTTCACAATCGCATAGATGGCATCTGCCATGGCGTCGATATCCCAATAATCGGTTTTGATTGCATGTGACAGGATCTCTGCGCAACCAGATTGGTGGGAAATGATGGATGGACAACCTACTTGCATCGCCTCCAACGGAGATATACCAAATGGCTCACTCACACTAGGCATGATATATACATCGGAGTCTGCCAGCACCTCTTGTACTTGACGACCGCGCATAAATCCAGGGAAGTGGAACTTATCCGAGATGCCGCGCTGTGCTACTAGGTCAATCATCTTATTCATCATATCACCGCTACCTGCCATAACGAAGCGGACTCCGTCTGTCTTCGCCAATACTCGAGCTGCTGCCTCCACAAAATACTCGGGACCTTTCTGCATCGTGATACGACCAAGGAAAGTTACCAACTTGTCTTTGCGCTCATTTTTCACGAATTCATCGGGGTTAGCTAGTGGCTCTACTGCATTATGTACAGTGCTCACTTTGTCTGGATTTTGACCATATTTCTCAATCACCGTGCGACGAGTAAGTTCGCTTACGCACATGATATGATCTGCCTCATCCATCCCCCTGCGCTCAATGGCATATACCGTAGGGTTGACATTACCTCGACTACGATCAAAGTCAGTAGCGTGTACGTGAATTACAAGAGGCTTGCCTGATATTTGCTTAGCAAACACGCCTGCAGGGTAGGTAAGCCAGTCGTGGCTATGAATAATATCAAAATCCAGAGCCGAAGCCAACACACTAGCCACCGCTTCGTAGTTGCCGATTTCTTCGAGCAAATTGTCAGGATAGCGACCAGAAAAGCCTACACAACCAAGATCATCTGTTCCGATGCGTGAGTAATCATAATGGATATTATTGCGCCAGTGGTAGTACTCCTCGGGCGACATCTTACCTTCCATGCGTTGACGCACATAGTCATAGTCATTTTCTTTCC
The DNA here is from genome assembly GCA_045578815.1 of Paludibacteraceae bacterium. Taxonomy (GTDB): domain Bacteria; phylum Bacteroidota; class Bacteroidia; order Bacteroidales; family Paludibacteraceae; genus Colicola. The sequence goes on along the minus strand of JAZNKZ010000028.1, from coordinate 13,175 downwards.
ATACGATGGGCACACTGTTGGCACCAATGATACGCAAAAACGACTGATCCTCGTCGCCCCATGGTTTAGGAATCACAAAAGTGATTTCCATATCCTCCTGTTGCGCCATTCCGCGAGTCAATCCATAACTCGCTGTTCCCAATCCACCAAGAATATGAGGTGGAAATTCCCAACCGAACATCAATGCTTTCATTTCGCTTCGTATTGTTTTAAGGTGTTACATACTTCAATTACCGATGCCACGCTAGGAGCATAACTCATACCACCATGTCCCTTGAATGGTGGGTTACCGTCGTACAATTCATTTAGTGTACCAATACACAATTCACTCATTTCCGCCTCATAACCAGTCAAAAGACGACGAATAAAACTCTCTCCCGAATGTTGATATACTTTCAAATATGCTATTGCATAGGCTGCAATTGTCCATGGCCATACAGGACCATTGTGAAAGTTTCTGTCACGCTCCAACTGACCGCCAATATACTCTGGACGATAACTCCCGCTCTTTGGCGAGATAGTACGCAAACCCTTAGGCGTGTATAATTCCTTCGTACAGATATCTACCACTGCTTTGCATTGGCGTCGGTCTAATGGCGAATATGGCAACGATGCGGCGATAATCTGATTAGGACGCACCTCGTTGTTGTGATAGTCGCCATCAACATAGTCATCTAGATACATTCCATTCCAGAAAGTCTTGATAAAACTGTCCTTCGTAATCTCCGCTTGATATTCCATCAAATCCGCAATCTGTTCCTTGCCAAGTTGACGTTGAATGCCAGCCGTAAAGAGCCTTGCATTATACCATAGTGCATTAATCTCCACCACATACCCAGTGCGAGGGGTTATTGGACGACCATCCTCCACCGCATTCATCCATGTGGCAGGACGCTCCTTACCGTTTACCCACAAGAGACCGTTGTTGTGCAAGAATAAGCGAGGATGTTGCTGCCTGCGAATAAATAACATGATATCAATAATAAGCTGACCATACAATCGAGTCACCTCCTCAAGCGAAGTATAAGCGGCATATTCTTGTAACGCATGGATAAACCATAGCAATACATCTGGTTCATCCATTCCCACCAACTTACACGCTTTGCCCTCCATAAAGTTACGAACCTCTTCTACCGCTGTCTTATTCACAATTGCATCCCAATACTCAGGACGACCTATACCCATCGTACAACCCGGCATTGCCAAAAACTCCTCACGAGCAGACGCCTTAAACCATGGGTAACCTGCTAATAGATAGCACTTATCACCTTCTCTCTTATAGAACTGCGAAGCAGCATTCTTCAGACTACCAAACATTGTATCACGAGCACTGCGACGCTTCAACTCCTTATCCCACAATGCTTTCAATGTCTTAGGATTTACTTCACTAATACCTGCTGCAAAAATCACGCTTTCACCTTTCTTCATTGGCATCTCAAACCATCCTGGCACTAACTGATCCTCCTTATAAGAAAAGCCCCGCTCCAACTCTTTCATATACTCAATCCCCTTGTACCATGAAGGCGCATGTGTATAATCTACTTTCTTCGAACATTGCATGTACAACTCAGGGAACGACTCATACATTCTTGCTGCACGACCATTTGCCACTTCACGCATGTCTGAATTGGCAATGTTATTCTCGTGAGTCAATTCATTCGTATTGCGGTATGCTAAGAATGGCTTGAGTCGCAGTGTTGTGGGCGAATGTGCTTCTACAAGCGTATAGCGAATCAATACGCGCGGCTCAAAACTTACCAACATACGTTCCTTGGTCAGGATTACGCCGCCTACACGATAAGTCGTCTTGCTAATAATCTCACAATCAAACTCACGAATATACTTATGCCCGTTTGGCATATAGACATTCTCGCCATACTGGTGGATTCCCAGATTAAACTCTGCGCCATGCTGAATTACCGTTTCATCTAGGCTGCCCAGCAATACATAATTTCCTTCTGGCAAGGGATCACCCAATGGCAGAACCAACTGCCCATGGTACTTACGTGTGTTGCAATCCACTAACGTTGTTGAATTGTATGCTCCTGCACGATTGGTGCGAATCATCTCTTTACTCAAACTACGCTCTAGATTAATCAATAACGTTTTGTCAAAATTCAAATAATTCATATCTCTATTGATTTGTATCCAAACTTACATCAACTAAACCTGCCATCATATTTCATCTCAGCATCTGCATAGAACTGTCGGATTTGTTGCTCATCTTCACGTTTGCAAATCAACAACACACCATCTGCTTCTGCCACAATATAGCCTTCCAAACCTTGAATCACCGCCAAATGACCTTTCGGCAAAGTCACTATATTCCCTTGACTGTTATAATATATAGAATCCGAATGCAAAGTCACATTCTTCAACTCATCCTTTTCACTTAATTCATACAGAGAACCCCAAGTGCCCAAATCGCTCCACCCAAAATCGCTCGGCATCACATACACATTCTTTGCATGTTCCATCACACCATAATCAATTGACACACTCTGACAACTGGGGAATATTTCTTGAATAAACGCCTCCTCATCTACCGTTCCCATCTTACTAGCGCCTTCAACAAACTTCTGAGCCAAATCAGGCATATATTCCTGCAATGCTAGCTCTATCGCACGCAAATTCCATATAAAAATACCAGAATTCCACAAAAAATCCCCGCTTTCAACGAATTTCTTAGCCACTTCCAAATTGGGTTTCTCGGTAAATGCTTTCACCTTGCACATCGTCGCATCAACTTGTTCATCACCCATCTGAATATAACCATATCCAGTTTCTGGACGGGTCGGCTTCATTCCAAGTGTCACTAACGCATCATTTTTCTCGATGAAATCGAAACATTTAACAATTACTTCTCTAAATACATCCTCTTGCAATATCAAGTGATCACTGGCTGCCACCACCACATTCGCATGCGCCCCTTTGGCCATCGCTTTGATTCGTGCCATAGCATATGCAATACATGGCGCCGTATTTCTACGAGCGGGCTCACATAGTACTTGACTAACATGTAAGTCTGGGATCTGACTCAATACTTGATCACGATACATCACATTTGTCACAATCAAGATATTTTCAATCGGTACTATCGGACGAAATCTATCAATAGTCATCTGCAACAAACTACGACCCGTCCCAAAAAAATCTAAAAATTGTTTAGGCTTGGCATTGCGGCTAAACGGCCAAAAACGACTTCCCACACCGCCTGCCATAATCACACAATAATTGTTTACTTTCATGATATATTGTTTTCTATGTTATTCTTCGCTCTATGGTATTGGCTATTTATTTCATTACAACAGCCTGCAAAGATACTACTTTTTTTTTGATTATGCAACTCTTTATGGGTTTATTTTTTCTTAATATGTTGTAAAACATTTTATTTCCACAATCACACAACAACACTACACAACAAACCACACTTACTATACCATACCGTTTCATCTACATTATTATTATCTTATTACAAACTTAGTTATTACTTAGTTATTACTTAGTTATTAGTTAGTTATTAGTTAGTTATCATAAAACTTTTACAGAGTTTTACATCACACGTTTACACTTTTCAAGTTTTTTCTTGCACAATTCACAAAAAAGTCGTACCTTTGCGTGCTAAAGTGTGTTTATATGAAAAAAATATTCTTCATATTATTTGTATTAACGACGTTAATTTTTACATCATGTCAACGCCGTACAACTCCAAAACCTATTGGGTATTTTCGTATTGCTATCCCAGATACTGCCTACCAATACACATCTCTTAAATCATACCCCTATACATTTCGTTTATCAAATAATGCAACTATCCAAGAACGACTAACCGAAGGAGAAGTTTATTGGATTGATATTCAATACCCTACACTCAACGCAACTATACATTGTAGCTACAAACCCATCAAAAACAACTTCCGTACACTTTCACACGACGCACAAGAATTTCTATATAAGCACACTACCGTAGCTTCTGCTATTCCTGTACAAGAATTTGAGAATCCCGACCATAAGGTGTGGGGACTTTACTACGAACTTCACGGCAACACAGCAACACCCATACAGTTTATTCTGACCGATTCCACCGAACATTTCTTTCGTGGATCAGTCTATTGCAATTGTATCCCAAACCAAGACTCACTTGCTCCAGTTTATGACTACCTTAAAACAGATGTACGCATATTGATGGAATCCATTAAATGGCAATAATCAGGATATAATGAACATATTAAACCACATAACAACCTGCAAAGATCAACACCAGCCACTACTTGCCGTGCTGATTGATCCCAACAAGCAAAATGCTTACATACCTATCTTGCCCTTTCTAAAGCAAGTTGACCTTATTTTTGTAGGTGGAAGTACTGGAAATATCATCGAACCTTGCATTGACATTATACGTCAATACACTTCCACACCTATTGTATTGTTTCCTGGAAACATAGCGCAATTCTCGCCAAAGGCAGATGCTCTACTCTTCTTATCACTACTCAATGCAAAATCAGCAGACATGCTCATTACACCGCATATCTCTATTGCCAAGCAAGTACTACGTTCTGGCATTGAGTCTATTCCAATGGGATATATACTAATTGATGGGGAACAAAAAAGCAGCGTTGAAATCGTATCAAATTGCACGCCTATACCTCAACACAACATCGAAAAAATCATCTCCACTGCACTTGCTGGACAACTACTTGGCAAACAACTCATCTACCTTGAAGCGGGAAGCGGAGCCAAAAAGCCCGTATCCATTGATATCATACATGCCGTACACCAGCAATTGCAAATACCACTCATCGTGGGTGGAGGTATATGTACACCAGAAGCCATGCTACAAGCATACGAAGCAGGAGCAGACATAGTGGTTATTGGTAACCATTTTGAGCAGTATCCTGAGCACCTGCCTTTATTTATACATGAACTATCAAACTATGGGCACAAACACACTAGATGACGAACGCTATATGCGTATGGCATTGCAAGAAGCTAACCATGCATTTGCTCAAGGCGAAATACCAGTAGGTTGTGTAATTGTAGCTAATAATCAAGTTGTTGGACGAGGACACAATCTTACCGAAACACTTGCAGATGTTACTGCACATGCCGAGATACAAGCCATAACTGCGGCTGCCAACACACTAGGAGGAAAATACCTCTCACAATGCACGTTATACGTAACGATTGAACCATGCGTCATGTGCGCAGGCGCAATTGGATGGGCACAAATCAAAAGAGTGGTTTTTGGTGCAATAGATATAAAACGCGGATTTACTACTTTTGCGCCGAAAGCTTTACATCCAAAATGCACGGTTTTATCGGGTGTTCTAGAATCAGAATGCCGTGAACTAATGCAATCATTTTTTGCCAATAAAAGATAAATCATAATTCATTTTCAAATCCAAAATTATGAAAGCTTCAATTCGAACTTCCATCCAACTTTTATCACTTGCAGCTCTTGCAGCATTGTGCATTTACCTATTTCCTCGTTATACTAATCCTTTCAAATACCATTTTGAGATCGGACAACCTTGGGGATATAGTCTCATAAAAGCAGAGTATGATTTCCCTATATATAAACCAGAATCTCAATTACAAAAAGAATATGCACAAGCACTCAAAGAATACACCCCATGTTACGTTCTTGATGCACAAGCCACTCAAAGGGATATCTATATCACTTCTATTCAAGAGATGGAACGCATTCAACAATCCAACTGCACTCATATCTCAATTATCAACAACCATATTTCAACGCCTCTTGCTATAAGTCAAATACACACGCCTAAAACAGCCTTCCAAATCTATAACAAAGAATTTGCCCCTAACCTAATATATGACTCCATCACTTCCAATAATCTTAAAAATAGCATCATTTCCAACATCTCGCTCACACATGGAATCGTACAAACTGGAGAAAAAATTATTGATTCTGGAGATATTGTAACTGAAGAAAAATACCAACAACTCATATCTCTTCGTAAGGCGATGGAAGAGAAAAATATTTCCAAACGTCAAACAATCATGTCCATCATAGGAGTGAGCATCTGTATTATTCTATTGCTCAGCATATTCTATTTGTACCTTAACACATATCGACGTAAACTATTAGACAAATTGCGTAACATATTTTTCTTTACCATATTGATGGCAATCATCATTACCGTTGCTGCTTTCATCTTACGTCACGCACCAACGGGATATATTTATCTTGTCCCTTTTACATGGTGCCCAATCATCACACGAGTATTCTATGACTCTAGAACTGCTATATTTGTGCACCTCATCACCATCTTTATTATCTCACTTGCTGTTCCAGCACCATATCTATTCCTCTTTATCCAATTTGTAGCAGGCGTCGTAGCCGTCATTAGTTTAAGAGATATGACACAACGAGCACAGCTAGCTAAAACTGCTGCATTCATATTCTTAACCTATTGTACACTTTACACCGCAACGACAATGTTAATGACTGGAGACATTGTAGGGATTGACTACAAGTACTACTTCTATTTTGCTATCAATGCCATCCTCGTCATCTGTGCATATGGACTTATTTTCCTATTCGAACGCAGTTTTGGTTTGATTAGCAATATTACCCTTGTCGAACTGACTAACGTCAACTCCAATCTGATGTTATTATTTGCCGAACAAGCGCCTGGTACTTTCCAGCACTCATTACAAGTCAGCAATCTCGCCACCGAAGCCGCTAAACGCATCGGAGCCAAAGTACTCCTCGTGCGTACAGGTGCCCTATACCATGACATCGGTAAAATGAGTAACCCCAACCACTTTATTGAAAATCAAACAGGCGCTAATCCGCTACAATCTATGAGCTATACAGAGGCCGCAAAAGTGATCATAAACCACGTCGAAGAAGGTGAACGTATTGCACGTAAGAACAACTTACCAGAAGTCATTGTACACTTCATTCGCTCACATCATGGAACATCTGTTACACGCTATTTCTATAATACTGCTATCAACGAAGCCATCGCCATGGGAAAAACTCCGGCTGACATCAACAAAGAAGACTACACATACCCAGGACCCAAACCTGCTTCCAAAGAAGCTGCAATCATCATGATGGCTGACGCAATTGAAGCACGATCTCGCACACTCAATGAATTTACCGAACAATCCATTTCCGATATGGTGGATCAAATGATTGATACACAAGTAGCTGACGGACAATTCTCCGAAACAGAACTATCATTCAAAGACCTAGAAGACATTCGTTCCATCTTTAAACAAAAACTTATTGAAATTAATCACCATCGTATCACCTACCCAACCGTCGAAAAGAAAAAATAACCATTATGGAACATAAACTATACCTTGCTCCTATGGAAGATGTCACCGATCCTGCCTTTCGCCTGCTTTGCAAGCGATTCGGTGCTTCGCGTGTATATACCGAATTTGTCAATGCTGACGCCCTCGTGCGCGATGTCGCTTCCACCACTCGTAAACTGCAAATCAGCGACGCCGAACGACCTGTTGCCATCCAAATTTACGGCCGCGAGCCCGATAGTATGGCAGATGCAGCTCGTATTGTAGAACAAGCAAAGCCCGATTTCATCGATATTAATTTCGGTTGTCCAGTTAAGAAAGTGGCAGGGAAAGGTGCAGGAGCTGGACTCTTAAAAGATATACCTAAGATGCTTGATATTACGCGTGCCGTAGTAAATGCCGTACATACCCCCGTCACTGTCAAGACACGACTTGGTTGGGACGATAACAACCGTATCATTACTGACATTGCAGAACCGCTACAAGATTGCGGCATCGCCGAACTAGCCATCCATGGCCGTACACGCTCACAAATGTACCGAGGCGATGCAGATTGGTCACTCATCCGAGAAGTAAAAAACAACCCTCGAATACATATTCCCATTATTGGAAATGGCGACATCACTACCCCCGAACAAGCCAAGCATGCCTTCGATGAATTCGGGGTAGATGCTATTATGGTAGGACGTGCCACCTTTGGCTGTCCTTGGATTTTCGAAGACATGCAACATTATCTCTCCACTGCAGAATTACTTCCGCCACGTTCCATGCGTTGGTGCGTGGACGTACTTAAGGAACATGTGAGCCGTAGCATCGAATGGATTGGAGATGAGCGTAAAGGTATCGTACATAGTCGTCGTCATTTTGCCGCTTCGCCTGCTTTCAAATGTTTGTATGACTTCCGACAAACGCGCATCGCACTTCTTAGGGCAGAAACAAAGGCAGAAGTATTCCAAATTATGGATAAAATTGTCGAAAAGTGGGGATGACTAAGGGATTGTTGTATTTTTTTTGAAAAATATTTGGTCAGTTCAAAAAAAAGCAGTACCTTTGCACCGCATTTCGATTTTATGAGTGCAAGTTTGGTACCTTGCCCGAGCGGTTAGGGATCGGTCTGCAAAACCGGGGACGGCGGTTCGAATCCGCCAGGTACCTCCAAAAAGCCGCTTTATTAAGAGCGGCTTTTTTTATTTAGTAAACGTCCGGATTGTCCGAAAATACCTGATCATCCGAATTTTCACACAATGAAAGAGATAGAAGAAATAACAAGTCAGGAGTACAAATATGGTTTCACCACCGACGTTGAAACCGACATTATTCCCGTGGGATTGAATGAAGATGTCATTCGCCTCATCTCTGCCAAAAAGAATGAGCCAGAGTGGCTATTGGAGTTTCGCCTTAAGGCCTACCGCAAGTGGCTGACGATGTCTATCCCTAATTGGGCACACCTCAATATTCCTGAGATTGATTTTCAATCTATTTCCTATTACGCTGCACCTAAGACACATACTGGAGAAGAGAAGAAAGAGATTGACCCCGAACTCATGAAAACTTTCGACAAACTGGGTATCCCTCTAGAAGAGCGTGCCGCACTCGCAGGTAATATGGCAGTGGATGCAGTAATGGACTCTGTATCAGTCAAAACTACTTTTCGCGAAACACTTGCCGAAAAAGGTATTATCTTCTGCTCCATCTCAGAAGCAGTACAAGAGTATCCAGAGTTAGTCAAACAATACCTTGGTTCCGTTGTGCCTGCCAACGACAATTTCTATGCAGCACTCAATTCTGCTGTTTTCTCTGATGGCTCGTTCGTTTATATTCCTAAAGGTGTTCGATGCCCTATGGAACTCAGTACTTATTTCCGCATCAACGCAGGCAATACGGGGCAATTCGAGCGTACACTTCTAGTCGCAGACGAGGGCGCCTACCTCAGTTACCTAGAGGGATGCACCGCTCCCATGCGCGATGAAAACCAATTGCACGCTGCTATCGTTGAGATCGTGGTCCACAAAGATGCTGAAGTAAAATACTCTACCGTACAAAACTGGTATCCTGGTGACAAAGAAGGGAAAGGTGGTATCTACAATTTCGTTACCAAACGTGGCATTACCCACGAGAATGCTCGCCTAAGTTGGACACAAGTAGAGACAGGTTCTGCTATCACGTGGAAATACCCAAGTTGTATTCTCAAAGGCGATAACTCTAGCGCGGAGTTCTACTCTGTGGCTGTTACCAACAATTATCAACAAGCCGACACCGGCACCAAGATGATTCATATCGGCAAAAACACCCGTTCACGCATCATTAGTAAGGGTATATCTGCAGGCAAGAGCCAAAATGCCTACCGTGGACTTGTGCGGGTTCTGCCTAATGCCGATAATGTACGTAACTATAGTCAATGCGATAGTCTATTATTAGGAGATAAATGTGGTGCGCACACTTTCCCGACCATGCGCATTCAGAATCCTACTGCTATTATTGAGCATGAAGCCACCACTAGCAAAATCAGCGAAGATCAACTCTTCTACTGTCAACAACGCGGTATTGGAGTAGAAGATGCAGTTGGATTAATCGTCAATGGCTATGCCAAAGAGGTGATGGATAAGTTGCCTATGGAGTTTGCCGTAGAGGCACAAAAACTCTTGCAGGTTAGTCTGGAAGGTTCGGTCGGTTAATCAAATAAAGTCGGCGAGTCGTTATCAAAACGCTTTAAGATGTTCCTCATCAAGGTCTCGCGAATCAACCGTGAGCGATTGCTCACCGTGTACTGCTCACAATAGCGCTCAAGAGCACGCATCTCACTATCATTCAACAGAATAGAAATCCTATTCTTGCGAGGTGCTGGTTTCCCGTGATATTTCTTAACTGATTTCATATCTTCTTGGCACTATCAAAAGTGAATTGTCAACATCGCTGCTAAAGTAATAAAATTCACTCCCATATAGTTGGTATAATCTTTCTGGGCATTGGCATCTGGATTTACAATCGTCTGGTGAACTTCTGTTTGTGCCTGTTGCCAATCTGCACCTAATCCCAATGCAATACTTGTATCATGATCTATCTTATAATACCACCCCACATTTGCTCCCGCACACATTCCTCCTTGCGTCTTACGATTTGCAGAAAAACCATATCCTATATCCACTCCTACAATTGGAGCATGTTTCCTCCCACTCAAAATAACCGAGAAACAAGCCTGTAGTGGTATAAAGGAATATGTTTGGTCAGTAAATATCATTGCCTTATATCCTACCTCACCACCTACGAATATCTGTTTCTGCTCCAAAAGATTTGCACCAATCTTCAAACTTGCACCTACATTACCACCCCAACCCATATATGGCACATATACCCCTCCTCCTACTGCTTGGGCACACACGGCTACATGCTTGAACTGATCCTCCGCATCTCTCTTTTCCTCTGCTGTCTCACTCACAGGCTCATCTTGTTTAACATCAAGCACCTCACTCATCGGATATTGATAACGCATGCCATTGCTGGTGCGAATAATAACCACATCCTCGTTTTGTAACACTATGTCTCCCTTAACACTTTGCCCTGTCTGCAATATCACCACCTCCGCCATCAACCAGGATGAAAGCAGAAAAAAACAAAGAGATATTATGTATTTTTTACAATTCAAAGTTGTACAAAAAATAATCAGCCCGCAAAAGTACAAAAAAAAACGCACATGCGCAAGAAAATTTGCGTATTTGCAAAAATTATTGTAACTTTGCACCCCGAAATCCAATAACCATCAGTAACATGTTTATCATCGGCATTGCGGGCGGTACCGGCTCAGGAAAAACAACCGTGGTACGCAAACTTCTCGAACGCCTTCCAAAGGGCGAAGTCGTAGTCATCCCCCAAGACTCTTACTACAAAGACAGTAGCCATGTGCCTATTGAAGAGCGTCAAAACATCAATTTTGATCATCCAGATGCCTTCGAATGGCCATTACTCGCCAAGCATATTGAGCAACTCAAGAAAGGTCAGGCAGTAGAGCAACCCATTTACGATTACATTACTTCTTCACGCTTGAAAGAGACTGTGCACGTTGAGCCCAAAGAGATTATTATCGTAGAGGGTATTATGGCACTCCGCGACTATCATCTCCGCCAACAAATGGACCTCAAGATTTTCGTAGATGCCGATGCCGATGACCGTCTAATTCGCGTAGCGCAACGTGATATTGTGGAACGCGGACGGACAATTGAGGCGGTAATGGAGCGCTACCAACGTGTTCTCAAACCTATGCATGAGCAGTTTATTGAGACTTGCAAACGCTATGCCGATGTAATTATCCCACAAGGTGGACACAATAATGCAGCTATCAATATGCTCGTGAAGTTCATCAAACAAGAGCTCAAAGAAAAAGCCCACAACCAATAACCAGTAGCCCGCAGGGCGTCCAATAGGCGGAACGCCGTCCAATAGCGAAGTGTCCACTAAACAACCATGCTCTACCTCCAACTCTTCTGGACATATCTCAAGATTGGTACCTTCACAATAGGTGGAGGTTATGTAATGCTATCCATGATTGAGCGTGAGATAGTGGATCGCAAAGGTTGGATAGATCGTGAGGAGTTCATGAATATGATTGCTCTGGCACAAGCAGCACCAGGACTTATTGCGGTAAATTCGGCGATTTTTATCGGTTGGCGCATTGGAGGATGGCGTGGTGTGATTGCCTCCGTGTTAGGAGCTGTACTACCCTCTTTTCTCATTATTTTGGCAATAGCCATGGTCTTTCAAAATTATAAAGACCAGCCTGCAGTAGAAGCTGTATTCAAAGGTATTCGTCCTGCAGTAGTGGCATTAATAGCGGCTCCATTAATCCGAATGGCATATAGCGCAAAGATTACTTGGGGTACAGCCATTATCCCCATCGCAGGAGCACTACTTATTTGGCTCGGCGGGCTCTCTCCAGTATGGATTATCCTTGTAACTGTATTTGCCACACTCTCTTATACATACCTACAAGAGAGAAAATCCACTAAACACTAAACAAATATGCTATACCTGCAGTTATTTCTCAGTTTTTTGAAGATCGGACTTTTCGGTTTCGGTGGAGGATTGGCAATTTTTTCGCTTATCCAACACGAGATTGAAGTCCATGGATGGATGACACAAGAGGAGTTTGTTGATATCCTAGCAGTTAGTCAAGTCACTCCAGGTCCTATTGGCATCAACTGTGCCACCTATGTAGGCTATACGGCCACTGGCAACATATGGGGCAGTCTGCTAGCTACTACAGCCATCATCATCCCAAGTCTAGTGATTATGCTCACTATATGCAAGGTATATTTCATCATTAGTACCCGATTTCAACACAACATTTATTTCAATCGCACCATGCATATGCTGCGGCTATCTGTTTTAGGAATGATCGGAGCAGCAGCACTATTATTGATAAAACCTATCAATCAACCGGCTATCAGTTTTATAGATTGGCGTAGCTGGCTCATTTTCGGCGTTGTGTGTTTATTCACCATCCTACCGATGTTTATCAAAAGGTCCGATTCCAACGAGAAAACTATCATTACTTTTATCAAAAAAACACTCCATCTGATTTCGCATCCTATTCTTTTGATCATCTTTGCTGGACTCACAGGATACTTAATTTACAAATAATCACATTATGCGCCACATGCTATGTTTGGCGCATTTTTACAAATTTTCGGAGTATTTTCTTGGTTATTTGCTTTTTTTGTTGTACCTTTGCACTCGATTTTGAAATTGGCGTTTTGTGCGCACTTTGAAACATTTATAATAAACTAGTTTATATTTATGATTAACTCTCAAGACGTAAAGAACGGCGTATGTATCCGCATGGACGGCCGTTTGTATTTTGTAATTGACTTCCTGCACGTTAAGCCAGGAAA
>JAZNKZ010000027.1:0-4103 GCA_045578815.1 Paludibacteraceae bacterium | reverse complement strand
TACGTATACGCGATCATTCCACTTGTTACCAGTCAATTGCACTTTGTCTGCATTGATGATAATCACATTGTCACCACAATCCACATTTGGAGTGAAGTTTGGTTTGTACTTACCACGTAGCAATTTAGCTACTTTTGAGCACATACGGCCAAGAACCTGGCCCTCAGCATCAATAACAACCCATTCCTTTTGAACGGTTGCCTTGTTCGCTGATACAGTCTTGTAACTTAATGTATCCATTTGTTTTTTAATGTTTTTGACCATGCCGACAGACAACTTTACGTGCTCCATGAGCCCCACTGCCCAACATGGCGAATTAATATAAATAAAGTTTTAAATGTTTCAAAAGTTTTAAGGGTTCTAAAGGTGATTAAACCAAATAGCCCGAAAAAGCATGCAAAGTTACTGCTTTTTTTCCAATTGACCAAATATTACGACATTTTTTTTGCAAAATTCTTTAGGTGTCCATAATTTCCAAGGATTTTCATAGCCATTTCGCATCTCTCTTGTAATATCCTCTATATCTGGTAACTCACGCATAGATTGCTGCCCTTTTAGCCTCTCCGCTATATTTCGATCACGATTCACCTGACGAATTTGCTCTTCCACCTCTAAATCAGCTTCCAAACGCTCCAACACCCTAGGATATATCTTATTAAACATCTGTGGATTATTTGTGTACCATGTCAGTGACGAGTCAAACTCCGCCTGCGTAATACCATGCTTATCCAACACATTCTTGTAATATCCTGCCACCTCCTGATCATGCGAATAGTTATAGCCTGCTACCTGTATAGCACCATCGGCTCGATGCAAATCATACAAAACATCTCGCATCTCACTGCTGGACAACACACCACGTGGACGACAACCTACGATTGCCAACAAGATGCATGCTACGCATACTATTTTTGTGTTAAAAAGTTTCAAAGTTTCAGGGTTTCAATGTTTCTCTTTCTTTGGGAAAATATGATTCAAACTTACATCCAGATCTTTCCGATAAAATATAATTATCAAGAATACAGCCACTGTGATAAACGAGTCTGCTATATTGAAAACAGGACGGAAAAACAACACCTCGCCTGCTGCATTCCTAATCAATGGGAAATAGAGCATATCCACTACCCTACCATGAAACCACTCGGCATATCCCCAGATTTTGCCATAAAACACGCAATCAATTATATTGCCCAATGCACCTGCTATCACCATCGCTATAGTTACCAAGTAGCCTGTACGTACCGTTTGTTTGTGGATCATCGTATGTATATACCAACCCAGCAAACCTACAGCCACTATACGGAATAATGTAAGCAACAATTTGCTAAACCACTCTATCCCAAAAGCCATGCCATTGTTTTCCACAAAAACAATCCAAAACCATGAGAACACTTCGCGTGCCTCACCGATTTCGAAATGCGTTTTGATATACACCTTCGACACTTGGTCGAGCAACAATGCCAACAGCACAATGCCCGCCACAAGCCAAGTTTGTTTTGTTTTTGTCATAGTCCAAATGCTTGTTTAATTTCAACCACCTTGTCGAGTTTCTCCCATGTAAACAACTCCACCTCGCGCTCAATCACTTGTCCGTTGTCCACAAACAGCTTCTTCACCACCTCGTTGGTGCGACCCATATGTCCATAGCGGGCAGTCTCCTCGTACATTGGTTGCTTGAGTTTCAATGACTCGATGATGCCTTGTGGACGGAGATCGAACATCTCGCTCACCTTCTTTGCAATCTCACCATCACTCATGGCCACTTTAGCCGTACCGTAGGTGTTCACGCAGACGCTCACTGGCTGTGCCACACCAATCGCATAGCTAATCTGCACTAGTACCTCCTTTGCTACACCTGCTGCCACCATGTTTTTCGCAATCCAACGAGCCGCATATGCTGCAGAACGGTCCACCTTGGATGGGTCTTTACCTGAGAACGCACCACCACCGTGCGCACCGCGACCGCCATAGGTATCCACGATAATCTTTCTTCCTGTCAAACCAGTATCGCCGTGAGGACCACCGATAACGAAGTTACCCGTAGGATTGACAAGCAGCTTGAAGTCGCCTTTCAACAGCTCGGCATAACGTGCATCACGTTTTGCTACGCGAGGCAATAGCACGCGCTGAATATCTGCCTTGATCTGCTCCTGAGTAACATCTTCATCGTGCTGCGTACTCACCACAATCGTATCAATACGCAGTGGCTCACCTTCTTCGCTATACTCCATGGTCACCTGACTCTTTGCATCAGGGCGCAGATATGGCATTTCATTACCTTCCTTACGCACACGCGCGAGCGTATATACTAGGGTGTGGGCCAAATCAAGAGTCAATGGCATATAATTTTCCGTCTCATCTGTCGCATAACCGAACATCATTCCTTGGTCACCTGCACCTTGTTCACCTACGTTTTCTGTACCTTGACCTTTGACACCACGTGCAATATCAGCACTTTGTTCGTGTAGAGCAGTGAGAATACCACAACTCTCCGCCTCGAACTTATATGCTGATTTAGTATAACCAATTTCAGCTATTATTTTACGCACAGTATTCTGAATATCCACATATTTCTCGCTTGACACTTCACCTGCAACGATGACTTGTCCTGTGGTCACCATGGTCTCGCAAGCCACGTGTGAGTTAGGGTCTAATGCCAAGAATTGATCTAGGATGGCATCACTAATTTGATCCGCCACTTTGTCTGGGTGTCCTTCGCTGACACTCTCCGATGTAAATAAATAGTTCATTTTCTATTGTTAGGGTCAAAAAAAATCCACAAGCCGACTGTTTATGCTTGTGGTACAAGTTTTTAGCATTATTTTATAGAGGTCGCAAGCAGTCAAATTTGTCCTCTTTTCAAAACACGCTGCAAAGGTACTACAAAAAATGCATATACGCAAATATTTAATGCAAAATCTTATAAATTAGTTCCTTCCACAAGTCTGCATCCTTCGCACTAGGGTTATTGATACCCTTCAATCGCGCATCTATCTCACGGAAATAGCCAATAATTGCAAAGGTCTTGCCCGCAGAGAATCGGCGTGCTGCTGCCGCATAATCCTTCACAAAAAACGGCGAAACACCCAACGCGCTAGCCGCTACTCGATCACTCTTATCAGGTAAGTAATGGTAAATCATCAAATTAGCAAAAAATCCATATAAGATTACCAATTCCTTCACCATGGGGTGATCCTTCGACGACGCAAAATACTGCGTGATACGATTCGCTTTTACCACATCCCCTTTTATCAATGCATCTTGCAACTCAAACGCATTATAGTCCTTCGATATACCGATATTACGCTCCACCAACGCCGCATCAATCACTTTCACGCCCTCTGGACGACCGTCAATCAACTTCTGCAATGCACCCACTATCTGTGTCAGGTCATTTCCTATACTATCCGCCAATATCTTCGCCACTTTTTCATCAATCCTTATCGCCTCATCGCCTTCTCGCTTCATCGCCTCATTCCATTCCGCCACATAGTCACGTATCCATTTCTCTACCTGATAATCACGCAGTTGCTCCGACTCCATCAGCACGCCACCTTTCTTCTCCCAATTCTTAAACAGGTTCAGGCGCTTGTCTGGCGAGCCATATTTATAACAAAATACCAAGATAGTCGAAGGCTGTGGATTATCCATATACATGGCCAATGCATCCCATTTCTTGATGTTCTGCGCCTCTTTCACAATGATTACTTTGTATCCACCCATCATAGCAAAACCACGTGCCGCACCAATCACGGGCGACACATCTCCTCCGCTCAAATCCTTGCCATAGATAATAGTCTGGTCAAACTCACGCGCCATTTCGTCCAACACATTCTGCTCAATATAGTCTGCTACCTTATCTATATAATACGACTCTTTTCCGCAAAGCATATACGCAGGTGCATACTTGCCTTGCTTCAAACCAATCATTACTTCTTCATACTTTGCCATAACTCAAACATTTATCTCTAAACACTAAACTATAGCGGCTCTGCCGCATCCAATAGCGAAGCGTCCTATATCCTATAACCTTTTCCGCAAAGCGGAAATCACCGCATACGCCATCGGTGTACCAAACACTGCCTCTATCAGCAACTTCGACA
>JAZNKZ010000026.1:0-3181 GCA_045578815.1 Paludibacteraceae bacterium | reverse complement strand
CGGTCTGCCTGTCAAGGGGTTTGACCGTAGTCGCCCATGGAAGAATATCCGCGTAGTGATTGACCTAGTACGCTCAATGATACAAGCACGTAAGATTGTGCGCGATTTCCGTCCAGATGTGGGAATAGGCGTGGGTGGCTACGCCAGTGGTGCAGCCATGAAAGTGGCAGCGAAAATGGGAGTGCCAATCCTATTGCAAGAGCAAAATGGCTTTGCGGGTGTGACTAATAAACTTCTTAAAAGTGATGCTAAAAAAATATGTGTGGCATATGAAGGAATGGAACGATTTTTTCCTAAGGAGAAGATAATTCTTACGGGCAATCCTGTCCGCCAAAATTTAGTATCAGGTACCAGAGAAGAAGCGCTGAAATATTTTAACAAGGAGTTTAATGTGGCATTTACGAACGAACGTAAGACTCTGTTAATTGTTGGTGGTAGTTTGGGTGCGCGTACAATTAATCAAAGTATTGTAGCCCATTTACCAGAATTATTGAAAAGTGATATTCAGATTATTTGGCAAACGGGTAAAAATTATTTCAATGAATGTAACACCGCACTCGCAGAAAAAGGGGATATGCTGAAGGATAAGCGAGTCATATGCACTGATTTTGTTAGTCAAATGCCATTCGCATATGCTATAGCTGATTTGGTTATTTCGCGTGCTGGGGCTTCATCTATTTCAGAACTTTGTTTATTGGGTAAACCATCTGTTTTAGTACCTTCTCCTAATGTGGCGGAAGACCATCAAACGCATAATGCGATGGCTCTAGTAAAGAAGGATGCAGCTGTGCTAGTTAAAGATGTGGAAGCAAGGGAATTGTTGATGTCTACAGCATTGTCTTTGATTCATGATGATGAGCGGCTGCAGAGTTTGCATAAAAATATCTTGTCTCTAGCCCTTCCAGATAGTGCTCGTATTATCGCAGAGGAAGTAATGAAGTTGGCAAGAAAATAAGAAAATCTTGTAAAATAAATACTAGCCGCGGCTAGTATTTATTTTATAGGTCAATATGTTGTGCTTGGATAGGTTCGGGTAAGAACAAAGCCGCTGATTCAGTAAATTTGTTAGCTGATTCTGTAGTTAGATATGTGATTGAGGATGTGAGGTTTTTGCTTTTTCTGATGCGTTGCTCAATATCAGGGTGACGGTGAAGATAGTCTTGTAAACTATGGGCTACGATATTTCCTTGTGCAATAACGGAGATACTTGGATTAATCATTGCAAGAAAATCTTCAATCTTTGGTTGCAAAAGCGGATAATGGGTACATCCTAGAATGATGGTATCAATGAGTGGGTCATGTGATAGAAGTTCGGTTAAATATTTTTTTACAAAATAGTCAGAACCTGCGCTGAGGTGTTCGCCTGTTTCGATTAGTGGAACCCACATTGGGCATGCTTGTTGAGTGATGATAAGAGACGGGTCTTGTTTGAGTAGCTCAATTATATAACTCTCTGATGCTACTGTGCCAGGAGTCGCAAGGACGCCGATGTGCTTTGTATGGGTGTGTGAGGGAATCATTTCTACGGTGGGACGAATGACGCCTAGAACACGTGTTTTTTCGGGATTGATATCATGTTGTTGAATAGTGCGGAGAGCCTTTGCACTAGCTGTGTTACATGCTAAAATTATTAGACTACATCCTTGTTTCTGAAGAAAATTAACAGCTTGTAGTGTGTAATCATAAATTACATCAAATGAGCGCGTTCCATATGGTGCACGAGCATTGTCTCCTAAGTAAAGATAACTATACTCAGGGAGAAGTTGACGTATCCTATCAAGGATGGTTAGTCCACCATATCCACTATCAAAAATACCAATCATGCAATAGTTTAGTTAATATGAAATATATGAATTGGAGTGCAAAGGTATAAAAAATAAATAAATTTAGCAAATTATTTGCATAAATCATGTTTTTTTTGTATCTTTGCAGCCGAATAAATAGGGTACCTAACTGGGGCCTCTGTTAAAGTTGATTTAAATAAAATAGTAACGATATGAAATTTAATGTATCAAGTAAGGAATTGTTTGCACAGTTGCAAGCAGCCAGCCGATTGATTGCGGCAAAGAATAGTTTACAAATCTTAGAATGTGTATTGTTCGACTTGAAGGGCGACCAATTGACCTTGACTGCTTCAGATGGCGAGACTACTCTGCGTACTTCCATGCGAGTAGAAGCTGCTCAAGGTGAGGGAAAAGTGGCAGTGGCTGCTAAGATCTTGTTGGAAACCTTGAAAGAGTTCTCTGAGCAACCTCTGACATTCCACATTGATGATCAAAACTTTGGCTTGAATATCACCAGTGCGAATGGTACGTATAGCTTTGTTGGCGCGAATGGTAATGAGTACCCAGAGATGCCAGTAGAGAAGGGCGAAAATACTTTTGAAATTGCTGCTGACGTGCTCTTGGATGCAGTAAATAAGACCATCTTCTGCACCGCAGATGACGAGTTGCGTCCAGTGATGAATGGTATCTATTTCGACTTGAACGAGGAGAAGATAACGCTCGTGGCTACCGATGCTCACCGTTTGGTTCGTTATACCAACGATAGCGTGAAGGGGGCTCAATCGGTAAGTTTTATCTTGCCTAAGAAACCAGCGCAATTGCTTCGTCAGGTATTGAAGGGAACAGATAATGTATCTGTTAACTTTGGCGCAAAGAACGCTACCTTTACTTTTGGTCAAACAGTGATTGTATGCCGCCAAATCGAGGGACGCTTCCCTAACTACAATGCGGTTATTCCTCAAAACAACCAAAATAAGGTTATCGTTGATCGTCAGACTATTGTGAATGCTTGCAAGCGTGTAGCCGTGTTTGCAAACACAGGTACTAGTTTGATTAAGTTGGCTTTGAGCGAGAACCAAATCAAGATCTCGGCACAAGACATAGACTTCTCTACTTCAGCAGAAGAAACTATCGCATGTGACTATACAGGCATGCCAATGGCTATTGGCTTCAAAGCGCCATTCTTGATAGAGATTCTATCTTCTATCACTTCTCAAGACGTTGTCTTGGCATTGGCTGATCCTGCTCGCGCAGGCTTGATCTTGCCATCTGAGAATGACGAGAATCAAGATTTGTTAATACTATTGATGCCAATGCTCTTGAACGACTAATTTTGTGTTTCTTTTGGCATCTTGCTGGTTGTTATTCGGTCACAATGTTCCGCATTGCTCCCTCGG
>JAZNKZ010000025.1:0-3608 GCA_045578815.1 Paludibacteraceae bacterium | reverse complement strand
AACACTGGCTGGAACGGTACTGGCAAGCGTATCTCTATCAAGGATACACGCGGTATCATCGATGCTATCCTCGGTGGTGACATTTTGAATGCTCCTACCAAGAAGATCCCATTCTTCGATTTCGAGGTTCCAACTGCATTGCCAGGTGTTGATCCTGCAATCCTCGACCCACGCGACACTTATGCTGACGCTGCTCAATGGGAAGAGAAAGCTAAGGATTTGGCAAGCCGTTTCATCAAGAACTTCGCTAAATATACCACCAACGAGGCAGGTAAAGCACTCGTTGCAGCTGGTCCACAACTCTAATATAGACCGTCTTCGACTGTCAGAGGTCAGACCGCTTTGCTGTTAGACCGCGACAAGTCGCTGATAGATAATTCAAGAGGGTGCATCTCAAGCAGATGCACTCTCTTTTTTGTCTCTAACAATAATCCCTGCCTTTACACTTTACACTCTACGCCTTTTACTCATAACTTATCACTCATAGTTTATACCTAAAATTAAGATTCCCTTCCCTTGTACCTTATATATATGCTCCGTATCAAAGACCAAGGATGGAATAATCGTTCGAGCCCTTTAGGCGAGATAAGAACCAAAGAAGAACCAAGGTGAAGGAGTGCGACGGAACGCACTCCGAGTATTGCGCCCGAAAAGTCCCCACTTTGAGGATTAAGCGCAATACATAGAACGGCGCGACCCACGGGGTCCCCGACCAATTTCGTGAATTGGTGGGGTGTAAGATTGCGGTCACGCAGCCGTATGGCTACAGGGTAGTGCCGTACAGGGTAGGCACGACCGCCTAATATGTGAGTATAGGCAAAAGTACTTTTCTTAAGATTCTATTCCTTTGTACCTAACCAAATTTTCTCGGGCTAAAGACCAAGGAAGAACCAAGGACGAACCTAGGAACGACCAAAGAACTCCGAAACTCAAAAAAGCACTTTTCTTAAGATTGGAATCCTAAAAAAGTTGACTAAAAAGTATCAATTTTCTTGTATATATCAGAATAAAGCAGTATCTTTGCACTCGATTTTTTAAAAACAATATTTTATGTTTCACAAATTTACAGTTCCATAGTAGGAAGAGATGCGAAAAACGAGTTTTTTCATTTGGGCAAAGTGTGTCTTTAATGACACGAAGTCAACCTTTTATCATATTGGCAGTTCTGCCAATATAGACAGGTTTGTAGATATTCTATCCCGTTCGGGAATTTACAAGATCAAGTCGCTACGCTCTATAGCATTTTATCATATCCTGCACAGCAGTATATACGCGACACAGATGTCATTTTTTCAGCGCAGAGCAAATATTCTATTTCAGCAACACGCGCTTCCGCTTCATCTAAACATTTTCTGTTAATGGTTGTCGGTCCTATTGAGGGGATCGACTGATAGCCTTTGTATATATGTCATCAGGCACTCATGTAGTGTCTTATGCGCTGTGGCTTTTCTGACCATTTTGGTCTTGTTTAATCATATTTATTAACCTTTAAACAATTAAAAACAAAAATGAAAAAAACTTTATTTTTGGTACTCGTAATGGTACTATCTAGTGTGTTAGGTTCTAACTCTTTTGCAGCAGATCGCGCTCATACACTCAAGGTGTATAATTGGGCGGATTATGTTTCGATGGATGTACTAGATGAATTTCCCGCTTGGTATTACGAACAGACTGGCGAGCAAGTAGAGGTATTACTTCAAACTTTTGACATCAATGAAGCTATGTTAGCGGAGATTGAGGTTGGACACGAAGATTATGATGTTATCTGTCCCTCCGAATATATTATTGAACGCATGTTACGTAATCAGCTGTTGCAACCCATTAATAAGGATTTTGGCAGTACGCCAGATTATACAACTAGTGTCTCATCATTTGCCGTAGAAAAATTCCAACAAATGGCACCTGACAGCACCACCTCAGTGGCTGATTACGCTGTTGGCTACATGTGGGGTACTACAGGATTTATATATAATCCTTCTTTAGTGAGCAAAAGCGAAATACTATCGATAGGCTGTCTTAATGACGAGAAATTTCGTGGGAAGATTCTGATGAAAGATGCCTTTCGCGACATATACTCATTGTTCGTATTATACGTGTATCAAGATGAGATTAATCGCGGAGAAGTTACTAGAGACGAATTAGTGGCGAATGTTACTGAGGAGCGTATTCAACGCGTGGAAGAGTTCATCCTAAGTATGAAAGATAATATCGCAGGATGGGAAGTTGATTTTGGCAAAGAAGAGATGATTAAAGGTCGTGCTTGGATTAATGTTAGTTGGTCAGGAGATGCGAACTGGGCTATTGATGAAGCAGCACAAGTAGGTGTAACTCTGGATTATATCCTTCCTAAAGAGGGAAGCAGCGTGTGGTTTGATGGATGGTGTATTCCTATCTACGCTAAAAACACTAAGGCAGCCAGTTACTTTATCAACTACATGTGTATGCCTCAGAATGCAATTCGCAACATGGAAGAAGTGGGTTATGTAAGTGTCATATCTTCCCCAGAAGTCCTCGCTTGGGCAAACGACGAAAACATTCTTGAAACTGTTGACCTAACTTACTTCTTTGGAAAAGATGCTGAAACAGTACATGCTAACAAAGTTCTATATCCTGATAAGTCAGTTATTGAATATTGCTCGCTCATGCATGATTGTGGGGATATGACGGAACCAATGTTGGCTATGTGGTCGCGTGTGAAAGGAGATAACTTGAGCATCGGCATGTTGATTTTTATTGTGACTACATTGGTGGTGGGTGTGATTTTTTGTGTTCTGAAAGTACTTTCAAAGAAGAAACAAAAAAGAGTGTATTCGAAAAAGAATAGTAATAAGAAAAACACAAGAGAGTTACACTGAGACAAGTCGCTGATAGATACCCAAACCGAGCGGGAGTCCCGCTCGGTTTTCTTTTTTATGCTTTGCCTTTCTATGTTTGTTACCCCGAATGTTATTCGGGTATTCCTTATCAATTACGCACAATACACGCACAATACACGCACTATTCACGCACAATAGACGGACAATACACGCACTATT
This sequence comes from Paludibacteraceae bacterium, assembly GCA_045578815.1. Classification (GTDB taxonomy): domain Bacteria; phylum Bacteroidota; class Bacteroidia; order Bacteroidales; family Paludibacteraceae; genus Colicola. The sequence continues at coordinate 573 of JAZNKZ010000025.1, read as the reverse complement.
CCTAATACTTCCTCAGAGGATGAAGATACAATCCCCGCTTTTACACCCTACACTCTACACCAAAAAATCACCTCAAAAGGCGATTTCTCTTGCTCAATTCAACAAAATATCGTAATTTTGCTCCAAGAAATGAACCTTTCCTCTTTTCGTGTGTATGCATCTGTGAACAGCAAATGAAAATGATTACTATAACAAACTAATGATTACTTTCTGGCGACCATATAAAAATATTTCGGATGAGGAACTGATGCGACTGGTGCAATGTCGAGAAGAAAAGGCCTTCGATGAACTCTGGCAACGCTATATGCCTGCTATGCAAAACTTCTTCTTCCGCAGAACAGGTGGCAATCAACTGCTAACAGAAGACCTTACCCAAGACCTCTTTCTGCAACTTTGGAACGCAAGTGCACAATATCAATCCCCTCAGAAGTTTCGCCCATGGCTATTCACAATTGCATTCAACCTGTTGCGCAATACCTATCGAGATATTGATTATCAAGCACTTTATACAGCAGAAGTAGTTGCTACAGCAGAAGAAGCCCAAGAAGACGACACTGCATTGCAAATAGACAA
>JAZNKZ010000024.1:0-19711 GCA_045578815.1 Paludibacteraceae bacterium | reverse complement strand
TGATGCGTTTGAGTTTACATAGGGCGAATATCATAATATCTCAAAGTAGGATTATTCTCCTAGTTCTACTCCCATGACGTTATATGTTTTCCCTTCACGAACAATCAGCAGTTGACCATTATAGATCATCTTTTGAACCGTTCCTGTAGGTGTAATTACACTTTCCACAACATCAACAATATCGCCTTCGTTATAAATGCAACCTAGAGGCGTATATTTAGGTTTGTCTGTAATATAAATGCATTCTGCATCACGATATGCGCATAGCAAAATATTAGCCGCTCCCCCGTCTCTCAACGTAATTGGATTATTCACAATGCCATTCGTAGAGCCTACTCCTTCTATCCATATTATTGGTCCTCTTATATACTCAATGATCTCTCCATCTTGTTCTTCTTTAAGGATAACATTAGATTCTACTTGTAATCGACCATCGCTTAGAGTTTCAATACCTGTAATGACATGTGTATAGGTTGGGTCAAATTGGTGGTTTTGAATACCTGAAAATACTTCTATAGTATCTCCTACTTCTACATCAAAATCATATAATAGATACTCCGTATCTTCATAGTGAATGTATACTTTTTTATCTTCAGTAAATCGTAGTGCGCTTATGTAGTTTTCGCTATCAAGTCCTGCTTTGCTAGACCATAGCGTCAATCTACTATAAGTCTGTTGATTAATAACGGTATCTTTTCCTAGTTGATAAATCCAAGTAGTGGCATCACTCATGAAGATGTAATGTGAGAGTACGTTCCATTGGTTGCACCAAATATAACTAGTATTTTCTTTTGTTTTTTTCTTTTGTGGCAATGAAGTCACATGTGAATTACTATCACATGGTATATCTTTAATTGTTATGCAAAGATTGCTACCCGCTTTGGCATAGAAACCAGATGTTAATTTTATGCGTTCATTCGAACAAATAACTCCATCTTGATAATCGTCAACAACTACATTGCCAATAGTTGTTGTTTCTTCTGCACTTTGAATAACAAATATCGTATCTTGCATTTCATTTTGTGATATTTCATGAGGAGAGCAATCTGGATAATGAGGATATATGTCAAAAATTGCATTTTGTGATTTATAGAATTCAAATGACGTGTTAATAATGGTATCTAATATGTAATATCCATTTCCGTCGCCCCCATGACCATAATTAACATGAAATGCATTTTGTGAATTATATCCGTCAATGACATATCTATGACATTCATATTCTGAGGTACATCCTCCATATAATATCGGAAACCCTCTATTAAGATTGTTTTTTAATATATCCAACCATGAAGTAGGATACATGTCCCTATTAATTTTATCACCACAATAATACCCAAATATATTACGTAAAGCAATGGGTATTTTAATGGGAGATGCTGTAGAACCTCCTATGGCAGTAGGTCCATAATTCATATCTACTGAAACTCCTGCATCGTGGAGTAAGTGAGCTATCATATCAACATCTTGAATAGGCGTTGTATTTGTTAACTGTGCAGGCATGTGATCCCATTTGTATTCTCGTATAAGTTTATTTCCATTATTTTGTTCGACAATAGCTATTTGGGGCCATTGCCAATACCACATAACTTGTCCCATAGCTACAGCTACACAACCCACTGCAGTACGCAATTGTGAAAAAGCATTAATGCGGGGACAAAACTTATTGTAACTAGTACTATTACTTGCTCCACCTTCATTGTTCCCATATTGCTTCCAAATATTCTCTTCTCCATTTCTGTATAATAATGGAGATATAATAGTTTCAGGTTCAGCAACGTTAGATGTGGTTTGATAATTTTCCCAATCCTCATGAAGAGTGGCTATATTCGTACTATCTTTTAGATACTGTATCTGTTGTTCGTACCAATCCAAAAGTGCAATCATTCCATCGGGCATGTCTTCTTCCTCTGGGAACATTCCTGCATTTGCATCTGAATATGCTAAGATTGGAGTAACACGCTCATCTGCAGAAACTAACACCCATACGTTATCTTGAGAAACAGCATACATTGCTGGAGATTGAGCAACTTTACCTATCGGCTTAATTGTAGAAGTGCTATTGGTTGTTGTACTGGTAGCAACACTACGCGTTGTAGGGGATACATTATTTTGCAAAAAGACATTGGCTACATGCTGAGCTGTTTCTGGAGAAACTTGTTGCGCGAAAATGGGCGAGTATAGTAATAATAGTGCACTCAATATATATAAATTCTCTTTCATCTTAGTATCTCCCTAAGTCTACTTGTTCAACTCCGCTTCCAATGCCTTTATTCTTTCGTCTTGTTGGAGGATATAGAGCGTCAACTCCTCAATCTTTTGCAATAGTTGTATTTGTAACTCATTAATTCCCACACCATTCTCTTGCATTTCTTGAGCTGATTTGATTTCTGGCAAGTGCTTGTTTTCTTGAATAAATGCCTTAACTTCGCTCAGTGGGCGCAATTGATAGTCTTCTGCAAATACAAAGTCAGCACCTGTAGTATTTACAATTATCTCATTTGCACGGATGGTTCCATTGACATCTAATTTGTAACTAGGAGAAGCTGTGCCAATTCCAATATTACCATTTTGAATAGTCATACGAATGCTATCATTGGTTGTCAATTGCAAAGAACTGGTTGTAGATCCAAAAACTCCAGCTTGACTCAAAATAGGTTTGTTAAATCTAAATTGTCCCCTATCTGTTGTAAATTGCATATTTTGGCGCTCATTCAGAGATGTTCCGATTGTAACATAACCGTTCGTAGAATTAAATCTTGTAGCACCAAATGGTTCTCCACCATAGATGCTTCCATTTACATGCAATGTAGCTTGTGGATTGGTTGTACCTATTCCAAGTCTACCTAAAACATAGTAACTATGATTTACGACATGTTCATGGGTCGCTGTCTCAAAATGCAGTTGAAACCCTTCATATTCATTGGTGAGATTGCCAGTAAATCCCCAATATTCTACTTTGAACTTATTGGAAGTACTTATTATAACGCCAGATTCGATCATACTGCTAAACAAGCGAGAGTTTTTCTTGTTGTTATTCTCATCTAATTCGCTGATAATTAACATGTCCACTGACTCATACATATCTAGACTGATATTGTATGTTATCTTTACTGGTCCTTCTATATCCAAATCAACAATCCAACACTCTAATTCATCTGGAATCGGAATATAAAATTCGCCCCAACGAGAGATAGTAGCAGAACTGCCTACGATAGTTGTGCATTCATCATCTTGAGCATACATCACAACTGCTGCTATAATGCACATAATTATCAAAATATATCGTTTCATATTCATTAATCTTTATTGAGTGATACGTTGATTGCGACGCTCCTCACGAACGCGCATTAATTCTGTATATTGTTCTTCTGTTAAAATCTCTTGCAGAGAAGATTGATACGTTTTGAAAACAACTTCTTTCGCTTTTGTGCGTTCTGTATCATCGGTATATTGCAGATTTGCTTGTTGCATAGCAGTGATATACTCATCAGCCGCAATTTGAAGTTGTTGAGTTTGTTCGGCACTAATGCTAACATCTGCAGCAATGTTATGTACTAATTGTTGTGCCCAATTGTTGGCTTCTGCTAACGTCATCACAGATGCACAGCAGACAATACAAAAAATAAAAAACTTTCTCATAATTGTATATATTTTAAAGGATTAATAGTTGTCGTGATTATTTTATTCGACTTCAAACTCACCCGTCATAACGGTATTGCCTGAGTAGATTTGCACGGTGTATGAACCTGCATCTTCAATGGAGATTTCTGTTTCATCCACAAACTCTTCTTCTGCAACAATTTCGCCCGTTTCCTCGTCAATAACCTCTACATACGCAGGCATATCCGTGTATGCGCCTACAAATAATAGGTTATCATCAATAGAAGCGTGGAAACGAGTAGGGTTAGGTCTGCCGCCAATGGTCTCTCGTTCTGGGTCATCCAATGGCATAATAGAATACAGCTCGGTTAAGATAATTTCTTGAACCATTCCGAATACGGAAGCATTGCACATACCCAGTACGAACAATGCAAAATAAAAAGTTTCTTCATAGTACTGTTGTTTTAAAAATTTTCGCAAAATTACAACAATACTATGAGCTGCACAATAGTTTACATTATTTGTTAACGCTATGGGGAGGGGTAATTTGCTGAATATCAGCACATTATAGATATAATTGTTAACGTACTCAATAAATTGAGATTACCCGTCAATAGATAAATTGTGTAAGAAATCAGAGAATTCGGCATTAGAAATACCTATTTTTTTTAACAATCGATGTTTAATGATGCGAATACTCTCTTTCGCATAGCACATGTACTCTGCTATTTCCACATCCGTTAAATGAGAATAAATCAAACTGATTGTGCAGAATATTTTTTCTTGTTCTGATAAAGGTAAGGTATCTAACTTTTGAAACCAAGTGTGTAACCAAGGATTAATATCTCTTTGCAGCATGGAATAGTTTCTCCAACGCTTATGTGGAGTATGGTATTTATTCACAATATCCGATAATTTTTCATGAAATTGGCGATACACTAATTCTTGTGTCAAACGAGCTTCTTGATTTTCTATGTGTGTAGCTAATTGATCTATCTGCTCACATGCTATGCGGTTGCGTTGGCGATACACGAGTGTACCTATCGCCAAAATAATGCAAACCACAAATATAATAGTCAATGTAATCCATACCCAACGCCATGGGTGTGGATTCGACAAATATGTTTTTAGGCATTGATGAGCAAGAGAATAACATTCATTCTGTTGTTCCAATAGGCGATTTATGTCTTCTCTTTGATGGGAATAGGTTGCCAATAACTCTACATTATTATTTGCCTTCGCATTTTCAATCAAAACATAATGCGCGTTTGAACAAAAGTTTGGATTATAGGAATATGTAATTATCCATTTCGCATATGGAACGGCACTATTTAACTGATTAATCCGATAATATATCTGCATCATCTTCAACCAACTAAAACATTTATCTTGTTTGCTCTGCCAATAATCTAATCCTTTCTGAAAATATACCACTGCTGAATCGTATTGTTGCTGTTTGTAAAAATATAAACCCTTTGTTTCATAGTAGCGTGCTTGATACGCACTATCCAATTGATAGGTTTGAGTTATCTGCAAAAGACTATCTGTTTTTGTGAATAACTGAAGATTTATACAACATGGAATAACATTTAATAGGTGATGTGCATAATACCATTCATTTTCACTTTCTTCGAAATCTTCACTCGCACGCTCATAGAATATCAATGCCAAACTATCGTTGTTATTTTGTTCGCAGATATAACCCATGCACGAATTTACGCGTCCTCGGTATATCGGGTCATCAATTTGCAAACGGTCTGCTTCGATATAACATCTTGCTGCTCCTGCTACTTGTTGATGATAATCTTCTAAGTTTCGCCCCATATAGTAATACGCTTTGCCCAGTGTATTGCTCATCAGCACCCTACCAAATGGATTATCCATGCAGCGTATCGCCTTGCTCAGTGCTGCCGTATCATCATATATCACATGCTCCGCCCAATCCAAACTATCTGCCACCGCAATGACCTCCTTTGCTTCCTGCCAACCACAGGAAGTAAGGATATGCAAAATCCCCAATATGCAGATGATTATCCGCATACTGGGGATTGGTGTTTGTATTGCATCAATGTGCCTTTGCATGGTGCAAAGTATTATGTCGTTTTTTTAAGCTTTAGCTATCACGCAATTCACGCTATAGCCGTCCATCTCAAGGGCGGTGCCGTCAGTCAAGCCATCTACCAAAACGAGTGAAGTGGCGAGGACTTGCGAAGCGATATAATCGTTGCAGTTGGTAACGGCAGCAGCAATCTCCTCACGGTTCTCCAGTTGTACGGCGATGCGGTCGGTGATCTCCAAACCAGAGGACTTGCGCAGGTTCTGGATACGGTTGATCAGCTCGCGCGCGATACCTTCCTCGATGAGGGCAGGGGTGAGTTCGATATCGAGGGCAATGGTGATGGTACCGTTGTTGGCTACGAGCCATCCTGGCATATCCTCGGTGATGATATCCACATCTTCTGCCACAAGGGCGTAGTCGCAAAGGGTGAAGGTGCCTGTTGCTTCAAACGCAGCGATGTCCTCTTGGCTCATTTGGGCAATAGCAGCAGCCAGTTGCTTCATCATACCGCCAACTTTCTTGCCCAACACCTTGAAGTTTGGTTTAATCTTCTTCACGAGTTTGATCTCGGAATCCTCTGCACGCACAATCACCAATTCTTTGACATTTACCTCGCTCTTAATGAGGTCTTCTACGCGGAGGAGCGCCTCAAGGGTCTCTTGGTCTGGCGCAGGGATAACGGCTTTTTGGAGTGGTTGGCGCACGTTCTTCTCTGCGCGTTTGCGGAGCGAGAGAATCATAGAGGTGGCTTGTTGTGCGAGCGACATACTGCGCTCGAGCTCAAGGTTGATGCATGTCTCGTCGGCTACAGGCCATGTGCTGAGGTGAACCGTCTCGCCAGTGAGGTCGCGGTAGAGGCGGTCGCCATAGAATGGTGCGTTAGGCGCCATGAGTTGGGCAACGGTCTTGAGGCAGGTATAAAGAGTATAGTATGCCGCTTGCTTGTCAGCAACCATCTCGCCACCCCAGAAACGCTTACGGTTGAGGCGCACATACCAGTTGCTCAGGTCGTCTTGCACGAAGTCTGAGATAGCGCGACCCGCTTTTGTTGGCTCGTATGCCTCGTATGCGGCAGTCACCTCCTTGATGAGGGAGTTGAGCTTGCTTAGAATCCACTTGTCAATCTCGGATTCGGGAGTCGCGAGTCCAGAGTCAGGATTCCATCCATCCACATTGGCATAGAGGGCGAAGAAGCCGTAGGTATTATACAGCGTACCAAAGAACTTACGGCGAATCTCGTCCACACCTTCTGGATCGAACTTCAAGTTCTCCCATGGGCTGGAGTTGGTGAGCATGTACCAGCGTACTGCGTCTGCTCCGTACTTGTCGAGTGCGCCGAATGGATCGACAGCATTGCCGAGGCGTTTGGACATCTTGTTGCCGTTCTTATCGAGTACGAGTCCGTTGCTAATCACGTTCTTATATGCCACGCTGCCCTCGATCATGGTATGAATCGCGTGGAGGGTGAAGAACCATCCGCGTGTCTGGTCCACACCTTCGGAGATGAAGTCTGCGGTACGTGGTGCATCTTGATTCTCGAATGGGTAGTGGTTTTGTGCGTAAGGCATTGCGCCTGAGTCAAACCATACGTCAATGAGATCCAATTCGCGCTTCATTGGTTTGCCCGAAGGAGAGCAGAGGATGATATTATCCACGTATGGACGGTGGAGGTCGATGACAGATGGGTCGTAGTTCTCTTTGGAGTAGTCGCCTACCACATGTTTTGGCCAGGGGTTCTCGGTCATGAAACCCGCAGCGATAGACTTGTCAATCTCTTGCATGAGTTCGGCAATAGAACCGATGCAAATCTCCTCTTGTCCATCTTCGGTGCGCCATATTGGGAGTGGTGTACCCCAGTAGCGTGAGCGAGAGAGGTTCCAGTCGTTGAGGTTCTCCAGCCACTTACCGAAGCGACCTGTACCAGTGGATTCGGGTTGCCAGTTGATGGTGTCGTTGAGTGCCATCATCTCCTCGCGCGCTTTGGTTGAACGGATAAACCACGAGTCGAGTGGGTAGTAGAGGACTGGCTTGTCTGTACGCCAGCAGTGTGGGTAGTTGTGGACATGCTTCTCGATGCGGAACGCTTTGTTCTCGCCCTTGAGCCAAATGCAAATGCTTACATCTAGTGTCTCATCTTTCTCGGTGAGAGTTGGGTCGTAGGCGTTCTTTACGAAGCGTCCAGCCCATGGTTCGTATGCCTCTACGTGTACTTGGTTTTTCACAAAATCTTCGTCGAGGTCGTTGAGGTTGAAGAACTTACCTGTCATGTCCACCATTGGGCGTTGCTCGCCTTTCTTGGTGATGAACACCATGCCGGGTACGCCTGCTTTCTTAGCCACGAAAGCATCGTCTGCACCAAAAGTAGGAGCGATATGCACAATACCTGTACCATCTTCAGTGGTCACATAGTCGCCGAGGATGATTCGGAATGCTCCCTCGCCAGGGTTTGCCCATGGGATGAGTTGTTCGTATTGGATACCCTCGAGGTCAGTACCTTTGCCGCGCCAAAGGACTTCTGGTGCTTCGCCGAGTTCTTTGGTATAAGCAGCGAGGCGTGCCTCAGCGAGTAGGTAGAGGGCTTCGATCTTGGTGTATGGGTTTTCGCCTTTCACGATGACGTAGTCAATCTTTGGTCCTACGCAGAGGGCAGTGTTGCTTGGAAGCGTCCAAGGGGTAGTTGTCCATGCGAGAGCGAAGAGAGGCAATTGGCAATTGGCAATTGGCGATTGGCTCTTAATGAGGAACTGCGCGGTGCAGGTGGTGTCCTTGACATCGCGGTAGCAGCCGGGTTGGTTGAGCTCGTGCGAAGAGAGACCAGTACCTGCTGCGGGCGAGTAGGGTTGGATAGTATAACCCTTGTAGAGGTAACCTTTCTTGTAGAGTTCTTTGAGGAGCCACCAGAGGGTCTCAATGAACTTGTTGTCGTAGGTAATATATGGATTATCGAGGTCCACCCAATAGCCCATTTGTTTGGTGAGGTTGGTCCATTCTTGGGTGTATTTCATCACCTCGCGACGGCAGGCAGCGTTGTATTCGTCCACGCTAATCTTCTTGCCGATATCCTCTTTGGTGATACCAAGCAACTTCTCAACGCCCAACTCTACAGGCAAACCGTGGGTGTCCCAACCTGCTTTGCGCTTCACTTGATAACCTTGCATAGTCTTGAAGCGGCAGAATGTATCTTTGATTGTACGAGCCATCACATGGTGAATACCTGGCATACCATTTGCGGAAGGAGGACCTTCAAAGAAGAGGAACGAAGGACAACCCTCGCGTGTTTCGATACTCTGGTGGAACAAATCTTCCTTCTCCCATTGCTCAAGGATCTCTTTGCTCAGCTCAGCCAAGTTCAGTTGTTTGTACTCGTTGAAATGTTTCATTTTTGCTGTAATATACTATTTTCCAAATGTTTATATTCCGTATTTAGTGATGTTCGTATGTGCGGCGGACGCATAGGCGCACAAAAGACGCTGCAAAGGTACGAAAAAAAAAGCGGATGTGCAAGAAAAATGTTTAGAAAACATTCTAAAAAGTTTTTTGATGTCCATGTTGTTCTATGGTGAACGTTATTAAATAACTAATGAATCACTAAAGAATCACTAAAGAATAACTAAAGAATCACTAAAGATTAATAGGTGCAAAGATTAAAACGAGATTAAATTTGTGTATGTCGAAAAAAAGTACTACCTTTGCAGGAAAATTACAAATTACAAACGAATGAAACGAATACTCTTTTTTTCTCTCTGCTTGGCTGTGTGCACTATATATGCGTATGCCGACAGGACTTGGGCGCAATACGAACGCTATGCTGCTCATAACGACACCATTATGGCTAGATATAGGATGCCTGAATATGGCTACAACAAGTTGGCGAAATCCCGCCGTGTAGAGGCGGTACTAATGGGCAACTCCATCACCGATAATTGGGCGAAGTTTCATCCAGAGTTCTTCGCTGAAAACAACTTTGTAGGACGTGGCATTAGTGGACAAGTAACCGCACAAATGCTTAGCCGTTTTCAAGCAGATGTAGTTGCTCTACGACCCAAAATGGTTATCATTATGGCAGGTACTAACGATATTGCTATGAACAATGGCTATATTGCGCACGAAAATATCCTACAAAATATTCAATCCATGGTGGAGTTGGCAAAATATCACCGTATCGAACCAGTACTTTGTTCTTGTTTGCCTGCGGCCGCATTCAAATGGCGTCCAAATATGACACCTGCAGAGGATATTAAGCGCCTTAACGAGATGATTCGGGCATATGCTAAAGCTAACAAAATCAAATATATAGACTATTATTCGGCACTTGTGGATGAACATGGAGGACTGCCAGAGAAATACGCGGCCGATGGCGTACACCCCAATATGGATGGCTATACCATCATGGAAACAACCTTATTGGAGGCATTGTAGCGTGTAACCTATTTATCGCACATTAACCGCTACTTGTAAAGGCGGTGAGATAGAGAAAAAGATGCTGTTTTGAAGAATAAACCAGCATCTTATTGTTGTTTTAGTATCGGTGTAAATATTGGAGAAAGGCTAATAAACGTTCCTCTCGTGCGCGTTATTTAAGGTGAAATTTGCATATTCGAAAAAAAAGCAGTACCTTTGCAGCCCGATTAGGTGTGAAGTGGTAAAGGATGGTGTAGGATAGTCTAGGATGGTAGTTTATGGGAAAAGTGAAATCTATAGCAGTTTATTGTGCGAGTTCGAATAAGGTTCGTGCGTCTTTCGTTGCTGCTGCTGAGCGTTTAGGGGAGTTGATTGCCACAGACGGCAAATGCTTGGTGTATGGTGATGGTGGTATAGGACTGATGGCAGCAGTGGCTCGTGGTGCGCTGAAAGCAGGTGGGGACGTAGTGGGTGTGATACCGCAATTTATGGTGGATCAAGGTTGGAATAACCCTGATAGTACGAAGACTATTATTACGCAAACTATGCACGAGCGTAAGGCCACTATTTGCCGTATTTCAGATGCGATGGTGGCTTTGCCCGGTGGAATAGGAACCTTCGAGGAATTGCTGGAGTGCTTGACTTGGAAGCAGTTGGGACTGCATCATAACCCCGTGGTGATACTTAATACAGATGGCTACTACGATAAGTTGCTGGCTTGTATAGATTTGATGGTTGATGAGCAGATGATGCGTCCTATTCATAAAGAGATGTTTGTGGTGGTGAATACACCCGAAGAAGTGTTGCCAGCCATTATGAATGCGCCAGAGTGGGATCCTAGCACGCGTCGTTTGGCTGCAATATAAACAGGAAAAGTGGATACGATATACCGCATATCATCCGTCATGTCGGAATCATGGGTAGCGTGGGCGCTCCTAATGTTGTTGATATTGCTGTTCGTGAATCGGCTGTTTTTATTGGATTTGTCGGTGGTCGTTCAAGGGTTATTTAGCCGTGCAGAGCGTTCGTATGTGGATGCTAGTTGGCAGTCGCAGTTGCTGGCGTGGGTGTACCGCATAGGTATTGTGGCAATGGTGGATTATATGTATGTGCATACGGATGGGGAATGTGTGGCATTGGATTACCTGTTGGTGGTAGCAGTGGTGGCATGTGTGTTGCTCTTGCAATATGGTATAGCTCGCCTGGTAGGAGAAGTGTTTTTTGCTTCAAGGCAAATAGGTAATGTATTTGAGTATCGCAACTGTATATACAATGTGATTAGTGCATTGTTGTGGCCAGTAGCATTGGTGATTCGTTTCTGCGAGAGTGAGACGATTGTGTATGTGATATGTTGGGTAATGCTGGCTTTGCTGGTGATACTTCTGGTATGGAAAGCCATTCAACTCTTGTGTAGAAGTCTGCGCTCGATATTGTACGTGCTACTGTATGTGACATGTGTAGAAGTTTTTCCTTTGATAGGGGCATTAACAATGATAAATCAAATTTTAGGATGAATAAGATAAAGAAAATATTGGTATCCCAACCAAGTCCGTTGTCCACTCGGAACCCATATGCTGATATGGAAATAGAATTTGGTGTACAATGTGATTTTTTGCAATTGATAAAGGTTGAGGGGTTGGGTGTGCGTGAGTTTAGAGAACAGCATATCTATTTGGAAGATTATACCGCAGTCATCGTAAATACCCGTTTGGGTATAGATCATTATTTCCGCCTTGCAGAGGAAACGCGTTTCACAGTGCCCGAATCAATGCACTATTATTGTATTTCCGAAGCGGTGGGTAATTATTTGCAGAAGTATATCCAATATCGCAAGCGTAAAGTGTTTGTGGCGGAGAACAACCGTTTTGATACGTTGTTGCCTGCGATGCATCGTCGTCCACAAGAGAAGTATTTGATGGTGTTGTCGGATGTGCATAATGATGACGACCTAAACATGTTCGCCGAGAATAATGTAGTCGTTAAGCCAGCAGTCATGTATCGTACGGTAGCTGCACAATGGCCTCAGAACAAACCTTTTGATTACGATATGATTGTGTTGTTTACGCCCTCTGGTGTGTCAGCTCTGCGTAAGAATTTTCCAGATTGGGAACAAGGCGACACGGTGATTGCGTGCTTCGGTGCTAACACAGCCCTCGCACTAGAGGAGGCTGGTTTCCGTGTGGATATCAAGGCTCCTTCGGAAAAATACCAAAGTATCACCACTGCTATCAAAGATTATCTAGAAGAGCATCAAGTATAAGAAGGAATGAGGATGACGTTTCCAAAATCGGAAAAGTTGTGTGGTGATTATGCTGTGAATCATCTCTATAAACAGGGGAAACGTTTTGTGGTGTGGCCCATTCGTATCACATATATGCCTATAACAGAAACTCCTACTGAGGTGTTAGTGTGGGCGCCCAAATCGTTATTCAAGCATGCTGTGGATCGTAATCGTCTACGTCGTCAGATGCGAGAGGCCTATCGACTCAATAAGCAGGTGCTTTTGGATGCCAATAAGCATTACCATTTGGCATTAAACTATATTGACAAAGAGATGCAGAGTTACAAGACAATCAACAAGGCTATGGTGAAAATATTAAAGCGTTTAGCTAGTGAAGAATGAAAACATGGTTACGACATATTTTCCTATTGCCCGTGTACTTTTATCGTTCGTGCATTTCCCCATTTACTCCGTCAAGTTGTCGCTATCTGCCCACTTGTAGCCAATATATGGTAGAAGCGGTAATGAAATATGGAATATTTAAGGGTGGATGGCTAGGAATCAAGCGTATTTTACGTTGCCACCCATGGGGCGGGAGTGGCTATGATCCAGTGCCGTAGTTGATTTAAGGTTTAGAGATTATGCGAATAGATATATTAACAGCTTGTCCAGAATTATTGGATTCGCCATTGAATCACTCTATTGTACAACGAGCAAAAGACAAGGGACTCGTGGAGATTCATGTGCATAACTTGCGTGATTTTACATTGGATAAACACCGCAAGATTGACGATTATGCTTTTGGCTTTGGTGCGGGTATGGTGCTGCAGATCGAGCCTATTGATCGTGCTATTTCTTTCTTAAAGAGTCAGCGTGAGTATGATGAGGTAATCTTTACCGCACCAGACGGTGAACGCTTTACACAGAAAGAAGCTAATACCCTATCCATGAAGGAGAATATAATTATCCTATGTGGACATTATAAGGGTGTGGATCAGCGTGTGCGCGATCACCTTATTACCAAAGAGTACACCATTGGTGATTTTGTCCTAACAGGGGGCGAGATGCCTGCAGCTATCATGACAGATGCTATTGTGCGCCTGCTGCCAGGTGCAATAGGAGACGAGACTAGTGCGCTGAGCGATAGTTTTCAAGATGGACTGCTAGAACCTGGAGTCTATACTCGACCTGCGGAATATAAGGGGTGGAAAGTACCTGAGATACTGCTCTCGGGGCATCAAGCAAAGATTGAAGATTGGCTCTACGAAGAGAGTGTGCGTCATACACGCGAAAGACGTCCAGATTTGTTAGATGAATAATAATGAATTGACTATGAAACGTTTATCTTTTCTTTTGTTTTTTCTACTAGTAGCATTGCTATCGGTAGCCCAAGCAAAGTATGTGTTTTTCTTCATTGGTGATGGCATGGGGCCTCACCAAGTGCTATCTACCGAGATGTATTTAGCAGAGTTAAAAGGCAAGATCGGTCGCCAACCATTGTTGATGACCACTTTTCCATACTCAGGACAAGTAGCTACTTTCTCTTCATCTAGTGGCATCACCGATTCGGCGGCATCTGGTACGTGTTTGGCTTCTGGCAAGAAAACGGATAATGGTATGATCGGACAGACGCCAGATGGCACACCCGCGATCAGTGTAGCATCCCAACTGAAAGAACAAGGATGGGGTGTGGGCATCATGACAACTGTCACTATTGACCATGCTACTCCATCTGCGCACTACGCGCACACGCCCTCGCGCAATAATTATTACATAATAGGTACTCAGTTGGCAGAGTCGGGATTCGATTTCTTTGGTGGTTCTGGTTTTGATCAACCACAGGATAAGAATAATCCTGCAGCTCCAAACTTGTATGACCTGTGCGAGGAGAAGGGGTATGTACTAGCAGGCGGATATGCCGATGCCAAAACCAAAGTGGGCGTAGAAAAGATGCTGCTGGTGCCAGCAGAATGCTTGTCAAACCGCTCGCACCATGCAGGTGCATTACCATACGCGATTGATCGTAAAGTAGGAGATTTGAGTTTGCCTGCAATAGTGGAAGTGGCAATAGCTCAGTTGAGCAGGCATGAACGATTCTTTATGATGGCGGAAGGTGGAAAGATAGATTATGCTAGTCATGCTAACGATGGAGGAACAGTGTTGCGCGAGGTGATAGATTTTGACAATGCCATCAAGGTGGCGTATGACTTCTATCTGCAACATCCCGATGAGACACTTATTGTCGTTACTGCAGATCATGAAACAGGCGGTATGGCTTTGGGCAATAGTGACTATGTACTTAATCTCAAAGTCCTTGCTGAACAGAAATGCTCATCGGATATGCTTTCCGACCAATTATCGACATTGCAGAAGAAAGCAGGGGCAAACCTAAGTTGGGAGGAAGTAAGAGTATGTATCTCACAAAATACAGGCTTGTATACTACGGTGGAGATATCGAAAGAAGAGGATCAATTACTGCGTGATGCATATGCTAATATGATGAATCTGCAAGGTGGACAAAAGACATTATATAAGGAGATTAATGCACTTGCCTCACAAGCTCTGAAGATTCTCAACCGTAAATCTCGTTTAGGTTGGACTAGCGGTGGGCATACCGCATCAGCAGTACCCGTGTTTGCAATTGGAGTGGGGGCAGAGCATTTTACAGGTTGGCTTGATAATAGCGAGATTGCTCCGCTGATTTACCAAGCCACACAGTCACACTAAATCCTCGATTTCGTCATAAGTAAACCCTCGTTGAAAGCAAAAACGAATGAGTTTTTCTCGTGCCATTGGGTCGTTAGGCTTGATGGCATGTTTCTTAGAAACAATTACTCGTTGTAGTGTGTTCAGATACTCGCTTTCATTGATCTCTGCGATGGCTTGATTAATCAAGGATGTAGGGAGATGCTTGGCAAATAATGCAGCCTTAATCTTGTTTCTACCCCAACCTTGGTATAGCACTTTGTCATGGACAAATGCGCGGCAGTAACGCTCTTCATCTATATAGCGTGTGTCTTTGAGATGCTGAATAATTTTTCCGATTTCATCAGTACTAGCACCCCATTGATGCAACTTGTTGCTTAGCTCTGCTGAGCAGTGCTCTGCACCTGCGCAATATGCTTCAGCTTTATGCCTTAATTCGTCCGAAGACCATTCGTGGTTTACCATAAATGTCATGTTTGAGTTGTATATCAGTATATCCTAGTCCTGCCATCATCTGGCATACCTCGTTGCCATATGCTTCGTTGATTTCGAAGAATAGAGCTTTTGCAGATTTGATCGATGCAATGCGGCGGTAAAAGAGCAGTGGATCATTATCAGGTACAAATAGTGCGCTGTGTGGCTCATGTTCTAATACCCTTGCCTCCATGTTCGCTTTCTCGCTTTCGCAAATGTATGGGGGGTTGCTAACTATAATGTCGCTAAAGTTTGGCTTTTCTGATAGAATATCCATCTGCTTCCATGCAATATCCACTCCGTTGACTTTGCCGTTTTCTCGGGCAACTGTTAACGCATCGGTGCTGATATCTACGCCCTGCACTATCCAATTAGGACAACGCTGCTTAAGTGCGATGGCTATACAACCGCTTCCTGTTCCAATATCTATGACGCGCAATGGAAAATCGTTGCTATTGGTAGCAATAATCCAATCTACTAATTCTGCTGTCTCTGGGCGTGGAATCAGTGTGGCAGCATTGACTTGTAAACGAAGTCCCATCCATTCGGTATGACCAAAGATGTATTGTATAGGAGTATTCTGTTGCAATTGCTCTATGATATAGGTTAGATTGGATATCGGTTTAGGCGTACAGCCCATGAGCACTTGTGCCCGAGTGATACCTGTAGTTTCCTCTATTATCCAATATGCCAACTCTTGTGCTTCGTGCTTTGGATAGTGATCTTGCAATAGGTGGATGATATGTGATACAGTCCTTTTCATGCTGCAAAGGTACGATAAAAAATACATATAGCCAACTTAAGTCCTAAAAAAATAGCTTAAAAAATAGAATTTTGCAAAAATATTTGGTCAATTCAAAAAAAAGTGGTATCTTTGCACGCTTTTTCGCGCGTTCGTGTAAAAGAACAATGTTGAATACTGTTGAACCACATTGAACGCCGAAGGCAGATGTAATTATTAACTACTAACTATTAATTTTTAAAAAAACATTATGTTAAATCATTACGAAGCCGCTTTCGTGTTGACTCCCGTTTTGTCTGAACCACAGATGAAGGAAGCGGTTGACAAATTCGAGAACCTTCTCAAGGAGAATGGCGGTACCATTCTTAGCCGTGAGGAGTGGGGTTTGAAGAAATTAGCTTACCCTATCCAAGGCAAAACAACGGGATTCTACGCCTTGCTACAATTTGACGTTGAACCCGCTTTGATTGCAAAGCTCGAGACAGCATTCCGTCGTGATGAGCGCGTATTGCGTTTCCTCACTACCCGTCTTGACAAGTACGCATTTGAGTACTCAGAAAAACGTCGTAACGTTAATCTTAAAAAAGAGGAGGCTTAATTATGGCACAGAATGACGAAATCCGCTATTTGACCCCAAAGACCAACGAGGCAAAGAAGAAAAAGTACTGCCGTTTCCAAAAGAGCGGTATCAAGTACATTGATTACAAAGATCCTGAGTTCCTCAAGAAGTTCCTCAACGAGCAAGGTAAGATCCTTCCTCGCCGTATCACTGGAACAAGCTTGAAGTATCAACGCAAGGTAGCTCAAGCTGTGAAGAAAGCACGTCACTTGGCTTTGCTGCCATATGTAACTGATATGATGAAGTAATTTCAGATTGTTGAACCATTTAATGAGAAAGGAAACATCATGGAAGTAATTTTGATTCAAGACGTAGCAAACTTGGGCTACAAGAACGATATCGTTAAGGTAAAAGATGGCTACGGTCGTAACTACCTCATCCCTAATCGTTTGGCTGTGATTGCAAACAATAGCAACCGCAAACAATTGGCAGAGAACCTCAAACAACAAGCACACAAGATTGCTAAACTCCTCGCTGATGCACAAGCATTGGCTGAGAAATTGGCTAACACCGTTATCACCGTGGCTGTAAAGGCTAACGAGGACGGTAAGATCTTCGGCACTGTAACTACAGCTCAAGTGGCTGAGGCATTGGCTGCTCAAGGTATTGAGATTGACAAGAAAGTGA
This sequence comes from Paludibacteraceae bacterium, assembly GCA_045578815.1. GTDB lineage: Bacteria > Bacteroidota > Bacteroidia > Bacteroidales > Paludibacteraceae > Colicola. The sequence continues at coordinate 2,259 of JAZNKZ010000024.1, read as the reverse complement.
TTACCATTGACGAGGCAGTGAAAGTATTGGGCGAAGCTACCGCTACCGCTAAACTGCACCGCGAGGTAAAAGCTGAAATTAAGTTGAACGTTGTTGCTGCTGAATAAGCGCTAAAGAAAGGAAACAAAAGTATGAAAAAAGGAATTCATCCAGAGAACTACCGCGTTGTGGTTTTCAAAGATATGTCCGATGGAACACAGTTCTTCAGTCGCTCTACAGCAAACACGAAGGACACCATCGAAATCGATGGCACCACTTATCCATTGATTAAGTTGGAGATCTCCAACACCAGTCACCCATTCTATACTGGTAAATCTAAACTTGTGGATACCGCAGGTCGCGTTGACAAGTTTATGTCTCGCTACGGCAACCGCCGCAAGTAATCATACATTGCGAAAGGCGAGCTTCGGCTCGCCTTTTTTATCCGTCGCCTTTACACCTTACGCTATACACCCTATACTGCGGCTAAGCCGCCATTACACCATGAAATCCGCCCTCTACAAAGAATTTGCCCGCAATACCCTCCTGTCCATAGGTATTTTCGCTGCTCTATTCCTTATATTATATATAGCAGAATGGGCTGTTCCATCGCTTAGCGGTGTGCTTTTACAATGGCACGATTCAGCTTTTATCGTGGGCATCCCTGCCAGTGTGATAGGGGTGGCATACGTATTGACCATTCGCAACCCAAAGAACTATACGGGATTCTACGGCGGTATCGTGATGGCATTGCTCCTGTCATGGCAATTTGCATTGTTGCAACAATGGGGCTTGACCGTATTGTATGTGGTGGTATTTGTGCCATTTATGATTTACTCCATCATCTGTTGGCGCAAACAGACATTGCAATCCTCGGAGAATGAAGATATATTCTGCCCAACTTGGTTGTCCATTAGAAATCAAGTCTTTAATCTATTGTTTCTATTAGGAATGGTGGCATTGGATAGTGGGTTACTAACGCATTTTGAGTCAACTATCCATAGCGAGCAACTGTTACAAAAACTGATGAGCGGGGTGATGATAGGTTCTTCGGTGCTTGCCAATTTCTGGTTGATATATAAAAAACTGGATGCGTGGTTATGGTGGGTGGTATATTCTATTGCAGGTATGATATTATATGCTTTGATTGGCAATGCTTTCTCTTTTGTGCTATTTACGGTCTTCCTTGTGGTGAATGGCGGAGCAGGTCTTGCATGGATAAAGGCATATAGGAATAGTAAATAGCATTAATCTTTATCTTGAACATGAAAAAATACTTAGAAGAAAGCGTACACATTTCGGCAGAAGATGCGAAATTTATGGAAATGGCTATTGGCCTTTCCGAAGACAATATAGACAAGGGCGGCGGTCCTTTCGGCGCCGTTATCGTTCGTGATGGCGAGGTGATTGCCACGGGTGCGAATCGTGTAGTACCGAACAATGATCCAACCGCTCATGCAGAGGTGCTGGCCATACGTAGTGCTTGTGAGAAATTGGGCACTTATCAGCTGACGGATTGCACGGTATATAGTTCGTGCGAGCCATGTCCTATGTGCCTGAGTGCATTGTATTGGGCAGGGGTGAAGCGTATTTGCTATGGCAATACCAAAGATGATGCCAAAGCCATCAACTTTGACGATTCGTTTATCTATGATCAGCTTGAGTTGAACTATGCTGATCGTTCCATCCAATGCGACCATTTCATGCGCGCGGAAGCGATAAGAGCATTTAAGAAATGGGCGGAGAAAGAGGACAAGGTTGAATATTAAAATTATTGGAAAGGAAAGGTGACAAGTTTTACGATTTGTCACTTTTTTTTGTATATATGAGAAATAATTTGTACCTTTGCACCGAATTTGGCAAAAGCGATATATCGCAGCGGTATTTCGTAGAAATAAAACCGATAAATAAACGAACAAATATATGGAAATTTTAGATCAAATGCTCAAACGTGCGCAAGAGAATCCTCAGCGCATCGTGTTGCCCGAAGGCGATGAACCTCGCACCTTGGAGGCAGCCAATATCCTGTTGAAAGACAAAGTGGCTAATCTTATCCTTATCGGTGATCCTGCTGTTATTCGACAAATGGCAGAGGAAAAAGGATACGAATATATACTCCGTGGCGAGAATCTGACCCTCGTAGATCCTCTCAACGACCTTAAAATGCCTGAATACGCCAACCTGCTCTTCGAGTTGCGCAAAGCCAAAGGTATGACCCTTGAGCAAGCGACCGAGAAAGTGAAAGACCCTCTCTACTTAGGCTGCCTGATGATTAAGAAC
>JAZNKZ010000023.1:0-3270 GCA_045578815.1 Paludibacteraceae bacterium | reverse complement strand
ATGGTGTCCGTTTGCGCATGTGCAACGACACTTGCCGCCAAAGTGGCGGAGAGAAAGAAAGAGAATTTTTTCATACTTCCTTAGCAGCATTACCTGCCCAGGTTCAAAGGGTATAATCTCAGCCGTGAGAGGCACCCCTGTTGGTTAATACTATAGTTAGCTAATATCCCATAAGCACTCGGCTTGTACTTAGGGTGTATTATGCTTTCGTCGAAACAGGCTTGCAACAATGAACTCGCTTGGCTCGTTGAGGTTGCCGCCGTTTCTCCTCTCCCCACTCGCTCACGAAGCTCGCGGGGGCCCAAAAGAAGGGAACATCCCAAAACGAAACCGCTGAATCTTATCAAATGCGGCGAGGGGGATTTAATGACAAGTGGTGTATATATTCCTTATAGTCGGTAGGAGAAGGTGCAAAGCCATCCCCATTCGTGCATTTTTTGGTTTTGCAATACGGGTGTACGCAAGATATTGTTGAGTCCAAAGTCGTAGCCGGCTTGCAAGCGATAGCGATCCCACTCTAGACCTCCACCCAGACCGAACTGGATGTTGGTGCGATAGAGCTCGCGGGTGAGGTATCGCTCATGGTTGGTGGTGAGGATATTATTCTGCTCTAGCCACGCTGTGACATCGGCTGCAGTCTGGTTATTGATAATATCGTAGTTGGTCAAACCCACTTGCAATTGAGGTCCTGCAAAAAAGAACATTCGGAGCTCCTTCCACAACTTAATATTATAGTACGCGCGCACGGGGATAGTGAGTTGGAGTTGCAGGATATTATGCTGCAGGATATTGATTTGGGCATTTTCTTGGCTAATAGACGCCCAATGTTGGTTGTTCTGGCCATAGGTGAACGTAGCTAGAGCACCCGTTTGCAGGCTGAAGTTGTATGGCAGGATAAAATCCACGGTGGCACCAACGCGCACGCCATGCATATAGACGGCAGAGGTGTCTTGTGTACGGTGGTTAAGTTGGGCATATCCCACTTCGAATCGCCATGGTGTGGAGAACTGATAGGGTTCAGCCTCCTTCTCAGCAGTAGGGTCAAAGAAGATGGACTCAGCCGTCTGCAAATCAGGCAGCGTATTCTTATTGTCTTGAGCGACGGCATAACCGTATGTGATTGCTGCCAAAAGGATTATAGAAAAAATGCGCGTTTTCATTGTTTAACAGTTGTTTTGGGGCTACAAAGGTACTATTTTCTGCGGAAATATGCAATTTTTTAACACAAAAATACATTTTTTTCTAAAAATATTTGCGTATTTGCATTTTTTGTAGTACCTTTGCAGCCGATTTTCGCCCATAGTGGAGAAAATGGTGCCATCGTCTATCGGTTAGGACAAGAGATTTTCATTCTCTAAAGCGGGGTTCGATTCCCCGTGGCACTACAAAGAAACGAAAAGTATAACAACTAAATTACATTACATTTAAGAGATGGCAAATCATAAATCATCTTTGAAGCGCATTCGCCAAACGGCTACTCGTAAGGCACACAACCATTACTATGCAAAGACTACTCGCAACGCAGTTCGCGTATTGCGTGCTACTACAGACAAAGCTGCAGCAGAAGCATTGTTGCCAAAAGTAAGTTCAATGTTGGATAAGTTGGCAAAACGCAACATCATCCACCGCAACAAAGCTGCAAACTTGAAGTCAAGTTTGGCTTTGCACACTAACGCTCTTTAAGCGTATTCAGAAAACCACAATATAGTGGGGCTGCCTGATAAAGGTAGCCCCTTTTGTGCTCGCGTTCGGCAAAAAAATATATTAGAGGTATTCGCGGATGGCGGTTTGGTTGAAGAGTTTGCGCTCTTGGTCGCAGAACCATCCCCACTTATTGAAATATCGACACATATTGACCATATGAGTCCAAAGCATCTTCAGCGATTTGTAGGAGGCTTGTGCGTGGTTATGGATAATGGTGGCATGTGGGAAATAGACGGTGAGATAATCGCGATGAATACGGCGAGTAAGATCCATATCTTCGGGGTACATGAAGAAACGCTCATCGAAGAGTCGCGCCTGTTGTACCGCTTGTGTGCGAAGTAGCATAAAGCACCCGCTGAGGTATGGGATATTCATGAGGCGGTCGTAGCCAGAAGCATGCATCTCGTATCTGCTATTGCGACGGTGCATCCATTTGCTAGGTAGAAAGCGTCTGCCAAAGACATCAATAGGCGTGGGAAGTAGCTTGCATAGGTATTGCAAGCGTCCGTCGGGATATGTGACCTTAGGCATCAAAGAGCCCACTTCAGGATGCTGAGCGATGAACTGCAGCATTGTCTCAAGTGCCTCTGGCGTGAGGATAATATCGGGATTGATGACTAAATGAAATGGGACATTATCATAGATACTCTCACGAATAGCTATATTATGCGCAGCGCCATAACCCATGTTGTATGGATTATGACGATACGTAATGCGTGAATCAAGTGATTCAGGGGATGTAGGAGCGGGCGAGTTGTCTATCAGATATATGCGTCTGACATGGTTGGAGAGCAAGATAACCGTCGCAAGATCAGTTACTTGTTGCCAGTCAGGGCGATATAAAACGATAGATACATTGAGCATAATTAATATGCTATCGCAAATATCACGCGCTGTGCACTAGGTTTGCCAGTATAAATACATTTACCCGGTGTCTTGTCGCCTTCGAAAGGAATACAACGGATAGTGGCTTTGGTCTCGGCTTTGATCTTCTCCTCGGTTTCAGGAGTACCATCCCAGTGACAGAGCAAGAAGCCTGGTTTCTTGATTTCCTCTTTGAACTCTTCCCAAGTATTCACCTCGCGGGTGTTGGCAAGACGGAAATCCAATGCCTTTTGGTAGATATTATCTTGAATCTCCTTAAGCAGGTTTTGGATGGTTTCTACGATATTGTCGAAAGAAACAGTCTCCTTGGTCATGGTGTCGCGGCGTGCGAGTTCGATAGTACCGTTCTCAAGGTCACGACCACCCATAGCAAGGCGCAAAGGCACACCCTTGAGTTCGTATTCAGCGAACTTGAAGCCAGGAGTAGCCTTGTCGCTGGCATCTACTTGTACGCGGATGCCGAGTTGCTTGAGTTGGTCAGCAAGCGGATTGAGTTTCTCCATAAGGGCATCGAGTTGGTCTTGTTTCTTAAAGATAGGCACGATAACCACTTGAATTGGTGCGAGATTTGGAGGAAGAACCAAACCGTTGTCGTCAGAGTGGGTCATGATGAGTGCACCCATAAGGCGGGTAGAAACACCCCAAGAAGTAGCCCAAACATACTCGTATTTATTCTCGTTG
>JAZNKZ010000022.1:0-2694 GCA_045578815.1 Paludibacteraceae bacterium | reverse complement strand
ACAGCCCACGCTGGATGATATATCGCACACACCGAGCCATCGTCGGTGGTAAGGATATACACCTTGCGTGGACATCTGATTGCGAATCTTCGTTTTGTCTAAACCGCCAAGTTCGAGTACGAAATATTACGACAATAAATGTCTACTAATATGTATTGGCTTAGCGCTTAAAGTCGTAAGCCGTAACAAAGATACGAAAAATTTCCTCAAATGTAGAATATGGTGTAAAAATAGAGTTGCTATGACACGATAGGACAACCTATGACACGTGCGGTCAAAAGGCAAAAGTCCCGCTTTTGGTGTTGATTATTCATATATCTTTGCTCTCGAACGATTAACAAAGATGACTATGAATAAGAGACAAACAGAATATATTGCACTCTATTTATTCGTGTTTGGAGCGATATTGCTCTTTGGTGTGTTAGCGCGAAAGTTCGTGCTTGTCAAGGGGTATGATGAGTTCAGTGCAGCTGTTGCATTCTTCGCAACGGTGGTTGTGCTGTCGGCACTCTATATCAGTCTGCAAATGACACTTAATGAGTTGCTGCTACCCCGAATGGAGAAGTTTCTGATGCGTTTTCCTGCCTTTCAAAAATTGGAGGAGGTGGCAGTTGCCGACACTCCCGCTGTCGTTGTCGAGACTATCGAGGAGGTCGTTGTTGCGGAGACTACCACACAGCCAACGGAGTATGAGGTTTTGCGTGCCAGTGCTATTGCCGAGCGTGAGCGTGCATCGCAGGCAAAGTTGGAGCGTGTACTCGACTACACCAAGCAGACGATGGTCGCCTATATGAGTGAGGCAGAGTTAAACCGTTTATGTGGCTACATCACAGAGTATAGTTTGGGCGACACCCCACGCGAGGTATCGCCCGTATCAGTTGATTCTGCACTCAAAAGCATCGACCTGATGCACTTCGGCTGGAACATCGGCAAGGCATTCGGCAAAAAGCGCATCCACACCGCCACATTTATTAAGCGTGTCTTTGCTCACGCTCTCCGCGACATCGAAGTCTCAACCATCGAGCGCAAGATGTCGCACACCGAATCGGAGTGTAGGATAAAGTTGGATGGGGAGATTGGGTAGTTTTTATTTTCCTCTTTCTACATCATAAGCAAACATATCCTGATCTGTATCTGTAGATGGACTTATAACTGATACACCAGGTTTAGGTACACCTGTTTCATTCCAATCAAGACTGGCGACTTTAGTCCCTCTTGGTTGTGAATCTGAGACTTCTACACGAAGTCCATATTTTAATAATTTTCTACCTAACTTCGATAAAACATATTTATTCCCATCTTCTTCATCAATAACAGATTGTTGTAAAGCACCTGTAGCAAACAACAATTCTGAATCTCCCTCATCATCGTAATAATCTTGATTGTAGAGTCCTAATTTCGCTAAATCAACATATGGGATACGTTCTAGCATAGAGGATAACCTAAAGAAATCTTCAATTGAGATTTCTCCTTTACCCTTTGCAATAACTAAATTAGCAAGTATTTTTTCTTTGTTGATATTGTCTAATCTATCTACGAGTCCCATAATAACGTTTCCAGAAGCATCCTCTGCAACTTTTTCTACTTCTGAAACAAACTCATTACGCTGTATATCTGTAAGTTCTCCTAACTCACAGATAAAACATGTGAATTTTCTAAAGAATTCATATGCTTGGTAGTCTGCTGCAGAATCTCTAACAGATTGTATTTCCACAGATAATGCTCCACCAACTACAGGGATAGCACTAACTATAGCAGAAAAATGATCCCACCAAGAAGTGAAACTCGTCTTACTCCTTGGCTCTATTGCTGATGAAATTAAACTTCCACTTACTATATCTTGCATCAACTTATTATCCATATCTTGCTTATTTTTAAGTTACCAAATACAAAATTACCCCAAAATTATCAGACTAAGCATTTTGCAGCCCACATTTTATCATCACACACTCCACATTTTACGAAAATCAGCACTTTAACTCACCACCAACCACCATCCAAAAGTTATTTTGCAGTTATATTTTGGTGGGTGATTTCACCATCATAACACCGATTTCCTTTGCCAACGAAACATTAAAAACAGTTCGAGTATGGCAAATGAGATTACTTTTGATAAGCTGCCGCAGGCGGTGGGTTATCTGACAGAACAGGTGGAACGAATCCACAAAATTGTGGCGGCATTGCAACCGCAGACCACAACCGACAAGCACCGCATTGTAGAGATTGATGAGGCGTGCAAAATCACACGCAAGGCGAAACCTACTATCTACACACTTGCACGCAAGGGGTTGATTCCTGCCTACAAGCGTGGCAAGAAACTCTACTTCTACGAAGATGAGTTGCTGCAATGGATTGAGTCGGGGCGAAAGCCGTTACAAGCACTCAACCTCCAAGAGCAAGCGGCGGAGATTGTCCTCGGCGTGAAACGCAAACCAAAAGGTGGCTTTAACCTCTAATGCACTCGGCTATGAACAGTAAATTGACAGCAGAGGGCATAATGGGTGCGGCAATGCGTATGGGTGCTGAACTATCAGGTGGCGAGTTTCCTATCAGTGTCTTTCCTAACAATATTCAGCGCATCATCACCGAGTTGCACGCCTCGCAGGGTTATCCCATCGACTACATTGCGGCGGCTATGCTATCGGCATTGGCGGTGAGCATCGGCAACTCGCATCTTGCACAGGTGAAGCGTGG
>JAZNKZ010000021.1:0-3425 GCA_045578815.1 Paludibacteraceae bacterium | reverse complement strand
TCGCGATGGCGAATGGCACTTCTCGCCCGCCTACGACCTGCTGCCAAGCGATGGCATGAATGGTTTTCATACCACCTCTATAAATGACAGCATTGAGCCGACAAAGGATGATTTGATAACCGTTGCAGTCAAAGTTGGTCTTAACAAAAAAGAGGCGGAGGAGATATTTGAATCAATGAAGTCGAGTGTAAAAAAAGCAAAATAAATATGAAGATTATACTTACAGGAGCAACTGGATTTGTTGGCGAAGGTATATTGCTTGCGTGCCTTGATAGACCGGAGGTCGAGAAGGTGCTGAGCGTGAGCCGTCGTCCGTGCGAGATTTCGCACCCCAAGCTCGAAGAGTATATCGTAGAAGACTTTATGACACTGCCTGTAGATGATCCGAAGTTGCAGGGTTATGACGCTTGCTTCTTCTGTGCAGGCAAGAGTAATATCGGAATGTCGAAAGAGGATTACTACCACCTCTCATACGAGATAACAATGCACTTTGCTGCGGCTATTGGTCCGAAACGCGAGTTTGTCTTTATATATGTCAGCGGTGCTGGAACAAGTGAAACATCTCGTCAGTTCTGGTCACAGACAAAGTCTAAGACTGAACGAGACCTCCGAGAATTGCCTTTCAAGGCGGCATACGGTTTTCGTCCTGCAGGTATGAAACCATACAAAGGTCAAAAGCGACTTCAAGGCTGGGGCAAGTATTATTGGCTCTTTACTTGGATACCAGGATTCTCAAATACTATCGAGGAGGTCGCCAAGGCAATGATAAGTTGCGTGAAGTGCGGCTATTTTAGGCGCATAGTTGATGTAAGGGATATTGATACACTCTCGAAGTGGTATAAATAAATACTGCGCTACATCTCACTTTCTCGTCCGAAAATTTGGAAAATTCGTGGGGGGGGTAAATTTGTAGTGTAAAAATAACTTAGAACGAAACTTTATGAAAATCTCAAATTGTTTAATGAAGATTGCCGTAATGTTTTTTGCAGCAACATCATTTACCTCTTGCTTTGAATATTTACTTGACTGGGAGGTTACGCCCCAAAGTGAAATAGTACAGGTACCACAACAAGGTGGAACATACTATTTTTCAGAGTTTGAGTACAAGCAAGTTGGCACAACCAGAGCCTACGACCCGGGTGAGATATTTAAATGTTACCGTTATCGTCTGGTTTTGGGCGACAACATAGGAGATAGTTTACACTCAGACCAAGGCTACTGGTTAAAGTTTATAGTGCCAGCTAATGAGAGTAATACAGAGCGCGACGTGGTGCTTGAAATATCCAAAGCAAAAGAGTTCCACCTATCTGATGATGGCAAGTATCTTGATTCTGGCGTATGCGACAATGCTGACGCTTCCGAGGAGTATTGGGAGGAGTGGCAGGCAGTCTGGCGAGGTGTGCAGGCAGGTAGAACTAATGGTGGCAGTTCTGTTTCATATACAGAGTACACACTTGATACCTGTGATTGGGATCTTTCTTGGGGTTCTGTAAAAGAGGAGGGCGATGTTATTATTATAAACAGTGATGAGGAACTGAGCAACCTAATTACACATCTTGTGTGCGATGAGGGCTGTATCTATCCCAGCGTGGATTTTACGAAGCACTCTTTGGTTGTAGCGTATGGCGGTTGCAGAAACGGAATCACTAGTATTAACATAACTAATTTTGTACAAACATCAGCCACAGAGTTGGCATTACACATTGCGATAACAACAAATATGACCGATGAAGCACCCATTTGGACTAAAGCTTTGATAGTAGATAAGCTGAGCGAACAGAGTTGCATAGAATTAGATGTTGATGTAAAATAACATAATAAAAATGTGATAATGGCGACCACTTCATACACGAAATGGTCGCCATTATGTTTGTGCTAAAATAGTACTATTCAACACTATTCGTTACATTATAAACTGCTTCAACTGTTGCCCACATATCGTCAGGCAACTCCTCGTCGGAAATCTTCTCGCACGCTTTGCGTAGGTATTCCATCTCGTCCTTTGAAAAGTCTACAATCAGCGGAGTCTCCTTATCGACATCCCACTCAAGGCGGTTGTCCTCCTGGTTCTCACGGAAGTTAATCTCTTTGCGCTCTTCTTCACTGATAGCGATCTTACGAAGAACCTCCTTTTTGAGGTTGAAATCTTTAAAATTGCCTTTCGCAGGCAAGAATGTTGGCAGGTAAAGTCTGTCTTTAATTGAAAGTTCCATATCGTTATTGTTTAATGTGATTACTCTGCTTCTGCTGCAATAGTTGCGACCTCAGAGAGGATAGACTCAATCTGTCGTGTAGCATCAGCCACATACTTTGACATATCGCTGCTGAACGGCATATTGATGGTTACGCTACCACGGTCGTAGTAGATGCTGCCGACAGCAATTCGCTGCTCATTGGTAGAAGGCTTGAAAGCTGTTGTCTGAACACGCTCCAAGATTCCGTCTGTAATACTGTACTCCAAATTATAGGAGCCATTCTCTGTGGTAGCCTCGGCCACCTTTGTAATGATTGTGCTTGTTACTTTCATATTTGCTGTTTCTTAAAGTATAGAGTGGGTTTAAGGTTTAGGGTTGCGGGAGAGTGAAAATTATTTCCAATCTCCCGTAGAAACCACCAAAAAGTTGAATGAGCCATCGTTTGTACTGCTGTCATCGGCAGTATAGACATCAAAATAGTAGCTGTATAAAGCCTTTAGTGTGGCATAAATCGGAGTGCTCTCCACAGCCGAGTAGATGCCGCTTAGGAAGACCTGGTAATATCCTGACATATTCCAGCCACTCGGCAGATAGACTCGGTATTGACCTTTGCCCAATCGTGATACCGTTATTGTGTTCCCATCAAAGGTTTGGTACTTGACAGAGTAACTGCTCGTAGACGATACGGTAACTGTTCCCTGTGCAAGGAACTTCATATTTTTGCCGTACTTCTTCGAGGTCATCAGGTCGAGACGATTCACCACAATCCAACCGAAGAAGGTCGTATTATCGCCATAGCCGAGCAACTCAACCAACTCGCGCGAAAAGGTGATTGTGGATTTAGAGATACCGTCCTCGTAGAAGTATTTCCCACTGGGTGCGGTGATACTCATAACGCCCACAGTAGTATTTGAGCCCCATTTGTAGTTCACAAGACAGACACGGCGACCACTATGCTCCAAAGTCCAAGGCAAAGGAATATCCTCATCCCACGAGCCTCGAATGGCAACAACATGGTCGTACTTATTGAAGTTCATCTGAGGGTCTTCCATACCGATGTAGATACTGCTATCATTGAGAATAAATGGGTTTCTGACTGTTCCAATAACCTCAACATCCTTGAATGTTCCTTTCTGGGCTGTGATATTACCATTGACATCCCACGAAAGATTCCCATTTGCCACAAAGCCAGAGCCGTCAGCATTAAATTTTATCTTGTTTGTGCCAAAT
>JAZNKZ010000020.1:0-16534 GCA_045578815.1 Paludibacteraceae bacterium | reverse complement strand
TCACATCATCCGAAGTGTGCGGATTGCTATTCAAGCGTTGCTGCTGCAACATCCTATTCCTAAATGCTTTATCTTCACATAATCGCATGGCTATTGCTACTTGTTGGTTGGTGTCAGTTGTGTGGTAAGACAAGCCATGATTATGAAAAAATCGCGCATTATAATTCTCTAAACCGGGAATTGGCGCAGTGTGAACTATAGGAATATTCTTGACTATTGCCTCGGTGGAAGTGATGCCGCCTGGCTTAGTAAAGATCACATCCGAAGCGTCCATCAAAAGCGACACTTGATCGGTAAAGCCCAACAAACAGAGTTGTTTATTGTTGGCAAAGGTTGTTTGCAGGTTGTCATACATCTGTTGGTTGCGACCACAAACGCAAAGCACCTTATCTTCCTTACGGATACGCATCAACAACTGATGCATCAGCGCGTCAAGATTGCCATATCCCATAGAGCCAGACATAATTAAATACCAATGTCCACTATTCGTAGTCCAATCATGAAGTCCGAGCGAATCTGCCAACAGTTGGCGTGCTTGACGTTTGGGCTTCCGAGTGGTGAATTTCTGCTCATCTACAGGAATACCTATCGGTACCAGTTTCTCTCGCGCAATACCTTTCTCCACAAACTCATCTATCAAATCCTTATGCGGAATGATATAATAGTCCAAATCTGTTTCACGAAGAAATGGAATACAGGTGTAGTCGGTCATTACGAAATAAGTAGGAATCTGCAACATAGCGTTGCGATGCAGAGCGGTCATCGCTTCGGCGGGAAAGAGGTGTACGCACACTACCACATCATATGTACCATTACGAATGTATTTGTACAAGGTATTAGCATACAGACGATTGGCGCCATAAACGAGCGATTGATGAAAGTCAATATTTTCGCTTACCAAGCCACCAATTTTATATACCGTTTCAAATAGCGAACCTTGAGTAGAAGATACATAGGCATTTTCCACGCGTTGCGATAGTTCATCGCTGACCAATGCTAATGTATCTTGGATATCGCACACTATACCGCGCCGATCCATGGCTATCTTCAGTGCCTTTGCACAGGAATTGTGCCCCTCTCCTGTATTGCATGAAAGAATTAAAATTCTCATAGTTAACAATGAATAGTACTACCAATTGCAGAACAAAACCCGTGCCGTAGAGTGCACGCGCTACTTTTGTTAATAGACTTGTTGCCAGTTGAACAATACAAATCGCCATACTGACAACGGCAAAGTTATTGATGCTGATTCCTTAGAATGGGGAGGCTTAGGGCTTAGGGAGGATAAGATTAATCGTGTGATTTTTGCCACAGTCTGGCATCACCCTCGAGGGTCCAGTTGGCGAGAGGAGAAGAAGGGGTAAAACCCATTTGCTCGTAGATATGCGAACAAGCGGTATTATGCACGCTGATTATCGCATACAACATACGCAAGTGCAAGAAACCAAAAGCATAGTCCAACAACAACTGCACTGCTTGCTTCCCTACCCCTTGGCCACGCGCTTCAGGAGCAATATACATACCTATAGCGGCTTTGCGATTACGAGCATCAAAGTCAAAGAGATCGATGCAACCCACTACCTTAGTTGAGAGTTGAGAGTTGAGAGTTGAGGGTTGAGATTCTTCAATGATTAAGCGCAGTTGTCCATCGCGGTAGATATCGCCGGTTGTATTCTCGATATATTGATGCAAGTCATGGCGAGACAGCGGATTATGCGTATCCGAATCTGCCCACATCACGGCGTCATTCTCCCATTGATACAAGAATGGAAGATCCGATGGCTCTATTTTGCGAAGTTTAATCATGCCTATACACCCTACACTTTACACCCTACACTATCCAAATAGACCAAAGAGTCCTTTTTTGCGTTTAGGTTCCTCGATTGGCATGCCAGTTGGAGCGGGTTTGAAGTGATTGCCAGAATGAATCATTTGGTAGATTACTCCCCAATCAGGAATACCACCTAGGTTGCGGTCATCGATAAATAGGTCTGCCTCCAACTTGCGAGCACGAACAATATCCGATGTTTCCTCTGGGAAATTGGAATTCACAGCATAGAACTCCAATCCGCGCGCAGCACAATAGTCAATGGCCTCTTGCAAGAGGTCGCCCTCGCGGCAAGTCCATAGAATGAGTTGATGATGATCCTCTTGCTGAAGTTTCTTGAGTGTCTCAATAGCAAACGGTATCGGTTTGCCGATTGCAGGATATGCGTGGGTAACGATAGTGCCGTCGAAATCAACTGCTATGGTCATGGCGGTAGTATTTAGTAGTTATCTTGATTAGGGTCTTTGGGTTGGAGTTCAAGCTCCATCTTGCGCTTGGATGGTTTAGTGAAGTACCAACCAATGGCTGAAACGGCTGTGATCCACAACATGGATTGGTAGGCGCCCATAAGGTAGAAGGCTGCTATACCAAAGACCATCGTATTGCTAACCAACAAGATACGCAAGGTAGCTACTCGTTTGTAGCCCATTAGTTTTTGTTCCTCGTCAGCCAGTTCGGCTAGCTTGGTGCATTTACGCTTGCATAAATACAAACCAGCAGGGATAGTGAGCAAGGCGTCAAAAATAACGGCATATTGCAGCACCTGTCCAAGTGTGGACATAGGGACAATGGGTTGCACGAAGTCTTTCATAATCAGGAAATATGCCAATGTTCCTGAGATGAGCGTAAGAATCAGTACACCGTAGTAGTACAGATTGAGGGTTTTGATGATGTTTTTTTTCATTACATTTTAAATTCTATGCGGTTGACGATGGAACGCCCGAGGGTGATCTCATCGGTATATTCTAGTTCGTTGCCGATGGCTACGCCACGGGCGATTTGGGAGATCTTAAGTGGTGTAGTATCGTTTAGCAGTTGTGTAGAATGGTGTAGAGTTGTATTCTGTAGGCGGCGGTAGATGTAGAAGTTGGTGGTATCGCCTTCCATTGTGGTCGGTAGAGCGAGGATAACTTCGTGGATATCTTCCTTCTCTATGCGAGCAACAAGAGAGTCAATCTCAATATCCGATGGTCCTACTCCATCCATTGGAGAGATGATTCCGCCCAAGACATGGTACAGACCATTGTACTGACCAGTGTTCTCAATCGACATCACATCTTGCACGTTCTCCACTACACAAATAGTATGCTTGTCACGCGAGTGAGATTGGCATATTGGACACACCTCTTGATCAGAGATAGTATGGCATACACGGCAGTACTTCACCTCTTGCTTGAGGCGGGTGAGTGCCCCCGCAAAAACTTCCACCTCCTTATCGCTCTGACGAAGCAGATGCAACACAAGGCGCAAAGCCGTCTTGCGTCCTACTCCAGGCAAAGAAGCGAACTGGTCAACCGCTTCGGAGAGTAATATGGAAGGATAGTTGTTCAAGTTATGAGTTATGAGTTATTCTTTCTTTTTAGCCCAACGGGCGGGGAGGATACGATAGGCATGTCGCTCGCGCATATGTTCGGCATTAGGACAGTCGCAACGGTGGATACGAATACCATTGTTGATACTGATAAACCCAAAGATTGCGTCGCCTGGTTGCGGATCGCAACATTTGGCAAGATTGTAGTCCACACTCTTAACATTAATATCCACCTCAATAGCCAACGCCTCGTGATTCTGAGGTACATATACGTGCTCTGAACGTTGGAAATCGGTGTTAGGAGCATCCAAAGTGAGGAACACATCTTTTAAACGCAGTATATCCTCCTTGCCTAAAGCGATGGACTGGTAAAGGTCGTTGGTGACTTTATATCCTAGTTTAAGTGCGAGGCGGGAGATATCGCCCTCCTCGTAGTCAAGTTTCCAATTCTTGAAACGTCGTTCCAGCATCTCACGTCCTTCTGCCGCATTGCGATACTCTATCTCTTTGAGGGCTTGGCGAATCTTGTTTTTCGCCTTGCTAGTAACGACAGCATTGAGCCAATCAGCAGTAGGTTTTTGATTAGGAGAGGTCATAATCTCTACCTGATCACCATTTTGGAGTTTTTGGCGAATACTCACATTCTGGTTGCGTATGCGCCCACCTACACACTTACAGCCCACATCGCTATGGATAGAGAACGCAAAATCAAGTACTGTAGCTCCTGCAGCCAGTCGCTTGAGGTCTCCCGTTGGTGTAAAGACATAGACACTCTGATGATCGGTATTGAGGCGATTGCCGTCCACACCTTTGTATGACCAGTGTGCAGCTACACCTTTTTCTGCCACCTCGTCCATACGGCGAGTACGGATTTGGACTTCTACCCATTTCTCTTCTGGTCCGAGCACGGTGGTATGAAGACTCTCGTAGCCATTCTCTTTGGGGACACTGAGCCAGTCGCGTAGGCGCTTAGGATTGGGGCGATACATATCCGTAATAAGGGAATATACTTGCCAGCAATCTAGTTTCTCGCGGTCAAGTGGAGAGTCAAGGATAATTCGGATAGCAAAAAGGTCGTAGATGCGATCCACATCGCAATGCTGCGCTTGCATCTTGTTGTAGATGCTATGGATGGATTTAGGACGACCTTTGATAGTGAAAGTAAATCCGTTATCTTTGAGTTTTTGCTCGAGTGGCGTAATGAAAGAGGAGATGTAAGCATCGCGCTGGGCTTTTTTCTCATTGAGCGCGTGCGCGATATACTTATAAGTCTTGTAGTCGGTAAACTTTAGAGAAAGATCCTCCATTTCCGTTTTGATGGCATATAGACCCAGTCGATGCGCCAAAGGAGCATGGAGCTCTTTGGTCTCACGTGCTACGTGGCGACGACGATCAGAGTCGCCATCTTTGTCCAAAGAACGCAATAATTCCAAGCGTTCGTTGAGGATATCGTATAGCACCTTATTGCTATCTTCGTTTGCCATAGTAACAAATTTACCTTTTTCGGCTGCAAAGTTACAAAAAAATTTGCATATATGAAAAAGATTTAGTAATTTTGCAGCGAATTTGTGGGATTTTGTAGAATTTCTCATAATAAAAGGCTAGAATATAAATTTAAGTAATCATGAATACAAAAGTAATTATCCGTATTTTGTTGGGTGTAGCTGTAGTTTTTATGGCATACATCTGTGTAAACAGTGTTGTGACCCCTATCCAATTTGAAGAGGCTCGTGTACAACGCGAAGTGAAAGTCATTAACAACCTTGTTAGTTTGCGTACTGCAGAGGCGCAATTCCGTTTGGATAAGGGTTATTTTACGGCAGACCTTGACTCTTTGATAGAGTATTTGAAGACTACTCCAAAGAAAGAGGTGTATAAGGTAGGTTCTTTGACCGAGAAACAATTGGAAGATGGCTTGACCGAGAATAAAGCAGCAAAGATTTTGGAGCGTGCACGCTTGAAAGCACAACGCAAGATGAAATTCCAAGGAACAGATAGTTTGAACCTGTTGTACGATTACATTTGGGAGAATGACCGCGAAGTGAAAGCTGAAGGTTTGCAAGGTTTCCGTCGTGATACCATCTTGACCAACATGATTCAATCTCTCTATAAAGGTCAATATACAGAGGAAACTATCGGTGAGATTGTATATATTCCTTACACTGACAATGTGAAGTTTGAAGTAGAGACCAACAATGGTTACACCACTTCACAAGGTATCAAGGTACCTATCTTTGAGATTCGCGCTCACTACAATACCTACCTCCACGATCTCAACAACCAAGAGCGCGTGAACTTGATTGATAAAGAGGAGAAATTGGATCACTATCCAGGTCTGAAGGTTGGTTCGGTGGATGCACCTAATAACAACGCAGGTAACTGGGAGTAATACTATAGGACGCCGGGCTATAGGACGGAGGCGATGCCTCCTATAGGACGCCTCTTTGAGGCTATAGGACGGCGCAAGCGCCTATAGGTTATAGGCAGTAAAGTAAAAAATATAATGAGAATTATTTCAGGAACATTTAGGGGGCGTCGATTGATGCCCCCTAAAAATATCACAGCACGTCCGACGACGGATTTTGCAAAGGAGAGTCTGTTTAATCTCCTGACGAATCGTATGGATTTCGAGGGCGTGGATATGCTGGATTTGTTTGCGGGCACAGGTGGTATAGGACTAGAATTTGTGTCACGCGGAGCACGAGAAGTGACTGCCGTGGAGATGGCACATACACAACAAAATTTTATCACCTCATGCTGTAAACAATTAAGTATAAGAAATTTACATTTAATTCGCGGAGACGTGTTTAAATTCATAAAAACCTGCCATATTCAATATGACTTTATATATGCAGACCCGCCATACGATTTGGAACAATTGCCTACCCTACCCGATTTGATTTTTGAGCAAGGCATCCTAAAAGAAGGCGGCTACTTTGTGCTAGAACACTCTAAACAACATGATTTTTATAATCATCCACACTTTGTAGAACAAAGAAGTTACGGAAGTGTACATTTTAGTTTTTTTCAATAAAATTAACCAAAAATTTGCATCATATAAAAAAAAGTAGTAACTTTGCGGTCAAGTTCATTAAGAAAATACTGTTTCTTAAGAAAACAAAACGCAAAATTAATTATAAACAATTAAAAACCAAAATGTTATGAAAAAGAGTATCTTATTGGTTGCTGTGTTGGCACTTGTAAGTGTTGCCACAGCAGTAGCACAACCACGTGCAGTTGGTGTGAACTTGGGTTATGGTGCAGATGTTTCTTACCAACATGCTTTCGGTGAAGCTAATATGTTGGATGTATCAGTAAACTTGCCACAATTTGCTGGTATTGGTGCCAAAGTCACTTACGATTGGATTAACCCATTCGGTACAGCAGTACCATGGGAATATCAAGGTCAATGGAATTGGTATCTCGGTGTCGGTGGTTCAGGTGGTATGTACGGTCTTCTGAACAAGAACCTTGCTAATGTATGGTATGCAGGTGTAGCTGGTCATGTTGGTATTGAATATCAATTCTGGTTCCCATTACAACTCTCACTTGATTGGCGTCCAACCATCGGTATCGCAGGAGATAATGGTATTGGCTTCAACTTGGGCGGTCTCTACGATGGTATCACCCTCGGCGTTCGCTACTTGTTCTAATTTGCATTAGAAATAGTGAATATATAAATAAGGTGTCCAAAAGAGGGCACCTTATTTTTTGTTAGATGTAGAGTTAGAGTAGATTAAGGATGACACAACTATTTATTTTCGAGCTCCTGTGGATGTAACGAATAGTGCGGTTATTGTGCGTGAATAGTGCGGTGCGAGCAGAGAAGTTGCGATAAAAAAATAAGAACGTCATTAGAAAAAAAAAAAAAATAACTGCGTCATTAGAGATTGACGCAGTTATCAAAATGAAGTATATTGTGAAATGAAGATTAACGAATTATTTTCTTAGCAACTCGTTGACCATTCTTTTCATATTGAATGATATACAAACCATTATTAAGGCCATTGAAATCAATCTGCTCTACATTGCGTTGTACAGAAATAGGCTGACCGCTAATAGTGTAAATTATCACATTATATGGAGGCAATATCTCTGTAGAGACCTCTGGGATAAATATATTCTCCACATCGGTTGCAAAATCATATGCCTCTGGCATTTGTGGCAGAGTCACTTGTTTGCCAGTGAAAATAGCCACTTCGCCAGGAGTGAGAGTAATAGTTGTAGCAGTTTGTTTGGTTTGCTGGAAATAGTTGTACCATGTACCTTCAGGAAGAGTAACAGTTTGATTACCAGTCACGTCAAAGTTACCAGCTACAAACACATCACTACCCCATTGGATAGTGCGTAGTTTTTTACCACCAGTTATGTCAGCTTTTGTAGGGTTGCCTTCAAAAACCTCAGGCATTATGCGCGTACGAAGCTGAATGATCTGACCAACCTTTTGGAAAGCCGCCATATGTGGATTACCCTTAGTAAGCCATTTCTCAATACGCATCTTATGTTGCATTTTGCAATCATAGTCGGCACCTAATTGACTAGGGATATTATAGTCATTCTTTCCCCACTTGCCTTGTTCATTTTGATATTTTGAATTATCAAAACCTAATTCCGCAAAATGGTAGAACATTTGTGGTCCATTTAGCAATGTAAGGAATGCCATATTCAACGGTACTCGAGCGGCACGAGCAGCCTCATTAGTTTTCAAATCGCCATTACCCCATTGCTTAGCTTTGAAGAAAGCACGTTCCTCATCATGGCTCTCACAATATGAAACATATCCATCACGATTGGCGTTGGTAAAACTATCTCCGTCTTTTAGCCATCCCATTGCCGTTTGATAATAAGCATTGGTAGTATTATCCCAGCAAAGCATACCTTCATTTATTAACTGTGGACGCTCGCTACCCATATTGTTTCCCCAATGCTCCAATATAAAGTATGCATCAGCTGATACAGCTTTTACTCCATTGTAATAATCCTTGATATGTTGTACAGAAGTATTAGCCTTTGTACCACAAAGTCCATGGCTCAAGTCCATACGGAAGCCATCCACCTTATACTCTCGCAACCAATATTGCAATGAACGTACAAACATAGTCTTGGTAGGAGTAAACTCGTGATTCCAGTCCTCATATACATTATCAGAGTGCGGTGCAGTAGCATTAAACCAAGGATTCTTGCTCAAATCAGTGCCATATGGGTAAAGTTTGTTCATTGGGTTAAGTCCTGTAGCATGGTTGAAAACCATATCTAAGATGACAGCGATACCACGCTTGTGACACTCATCAATGAAAGTCTTGAGCTGTTCTGGTGTGCCATACGATTTGTCAAGAGCAAAGAAGTGATTAGGTGAATATCCCCAGCTCTCATTGCCATCAAACTCAGTAACAGGCATTAATTCGACCGCATTCACACCTAGATCCTCAAAGTAATCAAGACGCTCCATCAATCCTTCAATATTGCGGGCAGGAGTATGGTCACGCACCCATAACTCATAGATCACGAGGTTATTTTTATCAGGACGCTTGAAATTGAGTGTCGCATCAGACCAATTAAACTCTGGTTTACCTGGTTGGATGACAGTAACATAGCCATCACCTTCTACAGGATAATCCATCAATGTAGGATCATTCTGTTTTGGTTCCCACTGATCTTCCTTGTGCAAGAGTTTTTCAGAATAGAGATCAGAAATTTTCTTAATCACCCCATCCGAACGAACGATAACATATTGCATAGCATATTCTTGTCCAGGTGTAAGTCCTGAAAGTTCGATCCAGAAATATGCACTATCGTTGGCCTGCTTGAGTTGATAATCATTAGAAATCGTCCAATCGTTGAAATCACCTACTACAAAAACATGTTTAGCAGGATCAGTCTTGCTACTTGCATATGTACAAAGAGTTACTTTGGTTTTGTCACTTTTATCATAATAGATACCATTGACGATACCAGATGGTCGATTAGCTTTGGTAGGAGTAGTAGGGATACATGTAGATGCTGTAGCATTTACGGTTTCTGTGCCGTTGGAAACCGACAACTCGAAATTGTAGTTGCCTTGCTTGTCCAAAGTCTGAGTATAAACCATTTCAGTACCAGTAGTTGTTTTAACTACAGTCCCATTCAATTTTAGTGTTAACGTAGCTGAAGCCGTCGCATAGCAGTTCAAAGTTACTTGATCTCCTATTGCAGAAATCTCAGGCATTGAAGTTATAATCGAAGCTGCTAAGCCAACTTCTGCTAATTCTATAAAGATGTCCGTATTCTCAGCTGTTTTTCCCTCCTTTGATCCCCCCTTACCATCGTGGAAAACGAAAGCAAGTTTCTTAATCTCTGTGGATTTAGAACAATTGTAAAAAGTGTAGATATTTGGGATTACCAATTTCCAATTATTGCCATCTTTGGTCAATTGAGTTTTGGAAGTATTTTCACGCCAACTTTCTACTACATTCTTCCAGTCGCCATCGTTGGACGAAGCAGAAGTGATAATTCCCGTGTGTGCGTAGCATTGTGTAGCACCCACCATGCCTTTGTTACCTTCATTTGGATTAAAGATAATAGTTACCTCTCCACCGTACCCTTTTTGAATAATACCCGGTACAGTAGTTACTTGAGCAAACGCTACAGATGCGAATGCTGCAAAAATAAATAATGTAAATTTTCTCATAGTGAATATAATTATTTTGTAATTTGCCAATAATAAGCATGCAAAGGTAGTAAAAAATTTGGATGTATGCAAATAAATTTGTACCTTTGCCAAAGATTTTGGTAGAAAAGATGGATAACATACGAAAAAAACGCGTATTGATAGGCATGTCAGGTGGTATAGATTCCACAGTTGCGGCTATCTTGCTCATGGAGCAGGGTTATGAACTTGTGGGAGCAACATTTCGCACATTTGACACCTTCAAAGACTCTTGCCTCTCCAAGGAGAAAGGTTGTTGTTCCGTAGAGAGTATTCTGGAGGCAAAGCATATGGCTGCCACTTTGGGGTTTGAGCATCATATTTTGGATTTTCGAGACACTTTTCGCGAACATGTGATTGCAAACTTTGTTAGTGAATACGCGCGCGGGCGTACGCCTAATCCTTGTGTAATGTGTAACTCGCATATCAAATGGGGAAAACTGATGCAAGCAGCGGAGGAATTTGGATGTGACTATATAGCCACGGGGCACTACGCACAAATCGCAGAACATAGGGGGCATTATTATCTCAAAAATGCAGCAGACACACAAAAAGATCAGACTTATTTTTTGTGGATGTTAACCGAAGACAATTTACGTAGAACAATATTTCCATTAGGCGGACTGACAAAAGCAGAAGTAAGAGAAATTGCATTGAATCACGGGTTTGAGAAGTTGAGCAAAAAAGCAGAGAGTCAAGAAATTTGTTTTGTACCTAATAATGATTACCGCAGCTTTTTGGCCGAGCAAGGTGTAAATATTGGTGCTGGTCATTATATTGATGCTGCAGGCAATATACTGGGAATGCATCAGGGTTATTGTCACTATACAATTGGTCAACGCAAGGGATTAGGCATTGCATTAGGAAGTCCAAAGCATGTTACCAAAATTGATGCTAGCAATAATACCGTAACTCTAGGTGATCATGATGATTTGTACACACTAGATGTTCATGCGGCTCAGTTTCGCTTGCGCGATATAGAATGGTTAGAAGAATTACCTTCTATAGAAGCCCGAATACGCTATAAATCTCCTGCTATAAAAGGACAATTGACCATCGCTGACGGTCAATTGCATATTCACTTCAACGAGCCAGTTTGGGGTGTTGCTCCAGGGCAATCCCTAGTAATTTACAAAGATGGTTTACTAGTAGGAGGCGGTATTATAGAAGAGGTTTAAGGTTAGGTGAGCAAGATAATAAAAAAGGGGCACTGCGAAAAGTGCCCTTTCTTATTATTCCAATTTGCGATAGCGAATACGTTTGGGTTCTGTAGCATCTTCGCCAAGTCGCATTTTCTTATGTGCTTCGTAATCAGAGTAACTGCCTTCGTACCAATATAGTTTGCTATCACCTTCGAAAGCAAGGATATGTGTACAAATACGATCTAGGAACCAACGATCGTGAGAAATAACTACTGCACAGCCAGCGAAGTTTTCCAAACCTTCCTCTAAGGCGCGAAGGGTGTTGACATCAATATCGTTAGTTGGCTCATCAAGAAGTAACACATTTGCTTCTGACTTAAGTGTCAAAGCCAAATGTAAGCGATTGCGCTCTCCGCCAGAGAGAACACCGCACTTCTTCTCTTGATCTGAACCCGTGAAATTAAAGCGACTAAGATATGCTCGTGCATTAATTTCGCGCCCTCCAACACGAATATACTCTGTACCTTCAGCAATGGTTTCAAATACGGTTTTATTTGGATCGATATTCGAGTGCACTTGATCTACATACCCAACACGTACTGTCTCTCCTACTGTGAATGTACCCTTATCCGCTTGTTCCATACCCATGATCATACGGAAGAGTGTCGTTTTACCTGCTCCATTAGGGCCAATGATACCAACAATACCATTAGGTGGTAGCATAAAGTCAAGGTTCTCAAAGAGGAGTTTATCACCAAATGCTTTGCTGACGCCTTCGGCATTGATAACTTTGTTACCAAGTCTTGGACCATTAGGGATAAATATCTCAAGTTTTTCTTCACGCTCTTTCTGTTCTTCATTGAGCATACGGTCATAAGCTGCCAAACGGGCTTTCCCCTTGGCTTGGCGTGCTTTAGGTGCCATACGCACCCACTCCAACTCGCGCTCAAGAGTCTTACGACGTTTGCTAGCTTGCTTCTCCTCCATAGCCATACGAGCAGTCTTTTGCTCGAGCCAAGAAGAGTAGTTGCCCTTCCATGGAATACCTTCACCACGGTCTAACTCTAATATCCATCCGGCTACATTATCCAAGAAATAGCGGTCGTGGGTAATACATATTACGGTACCAGCATATTGGTGAAGGTGTTGCTCCAGCCAATCAATTGACTCTGCATCAAGGTGGTTAGTAGGCTCATCAAGCAGCAGTATATCAGGTTGTTGCAACAAAAGACGGCATAGTGCCACACGACGGCGCTCACCTCCTGATAAATGTTTGACAAGTGCTTCATCTGCTGGACAGCGGAGTGCATCCATTGCGCGATCTAGACGTGTATCTATATTCCAAGCATCTACACTATCAAGTTTATCTTGGAGTTCTGCTTGGCGAGCAAGAAGTTTGTCAAAATCTGCGTCTGGTTCCGCAAACGCCATATTGATGGCATCATATTCAGCTAGCATATCCATGATAGGTTGTACACCTTCTTGCACACACTCGCGAACCGTCTTTTCTGGATCAAGTTGTGGGTCTTGTTCTAGATAGCCTACGCTATAGCCAGGAGAAAAGACAACTTCACCTTCGTAATTTTTTTCGATACCAGCAATAATCTTCAGAAGTGTTGATTTTCCTGCGCCATTGAGACCGATAATACCGATTTTTGCTCCGTAAAAGAAGCTGAGGTAGATGTTATTGAGTACTCGTTTTTGTGGAGAGAAACTTTTGCTCACTCCCACCATTGAAAAAATAATCTTTTTATCGTCAGCCATAATTTAACAAGCAAACTACGCTCACGGGTAGTGGGCGTAGTCAATTGAAAGTTTTTATAAAATTATATTATACATTATTTTCCAGCGAGCAATAGTTCTAATTCTGCTTCGTTGAGATTACGACCTACAATAAGACCTTCTTTGTTAATAAGGATAGTCGTTGGAATAGCTGAGATTCCATACAAATCACATGGGTTGTATGGTTCTTCGCGCTGATCACGGATATGCAACCATGGCAATTCATCTTCTTGGATAGCCTGAAGCCATGCTGCCTCGTCTCTGTCACAGCTGACACCTAGGATTTCCAATTTGCCAGATGGATGATACGATTCGTATAACTCTTTGAGAGCAGGCATTAATCGGCGGCATGGACCGCACCATGAAGCCCAGAAGTCCACCAATACATAGTCGGTCTTGCCTACCAATTCGCTCAGTGCCAACGCGGTGCCGTCTGCCTTCAGCGATACGATATCAATGTATGGATTGCCCGCTGAGGTGAGCAACTCTATTTGGTATTCCTTGTACACGAGCTTTAGTAGAGGCATCTCCCAGCGCTCTACTGGAATGGCTGCAATGAGCTCGGCTTTCTGCTCAGGGGTGAGCATATAGAAGTGTGACAAGACGATAGAGTCACTGGTCACGTCTTCTACGTTCTCCATGATGAGGGTGTAACCGTCAGCCACGAAATCATCAATCAGTGAGTCTCGTACAGCGCGATCTTCTATATTCTCTAATTGTGCATCGAGGGCATTATACATTTCTACGTACTGCTCGTAAGCCGTTTTCTTAGGCGTACACGCTACCAAGCATCCTAATGCCAGTAGTGATAGGAAAATCTTTTTCATATATTTTGTGCCTTTGAACTTTACATTTTACGCTTCTTACTCAGCCGTAGCCAAAGGGCTGGCTTCTGTGTAAACACGTGCTGCGAGTTCTTGGTCGAGTTGGTAGAGTCCATAGCCGTTGTCGCCTACCATACGGAATTTGTTTACGAGGTCAGTAGCATTCTCTTCTTCCTCAACTTGCTCATCCACGAACCAGTTAAGTCGACTTTGAAGAGCAAAGTCTTTCTCCTCTACAGCGAGTGCCATGAGATTGTTGATCATAGCAGTCACTTTTCCTTCGTGCTCAAGTGTATGTTGAAAAGCAGCCAAAGGTGAAACCCATTCTGTATCAACCGCAGCAATAGGTTCGAGCAATACGCGCCCACCACGACTTTGTAAATAATTGAAAAGAATCATAGCATGATCTTGCTCCTCTTTGAATTGGATAGCAAACCAGTTTGCAATACCAGGATAGCCTGCATCTTGGCAGTATGCTGACATACTCAAATAAAGATATGCTGACCATAATTCAGCATTGATTTGGGCATTGATAGCCGCTTCGAGTTTCTTTGAAATCATAACTTGTATTGTTTAGAATTGTTTAGTATTGTATAGAGTTGTTAGTACAAAAATCGTGCCATTACATGCGTAATTTGAAACCAGATAAAATAGTATCAGGTTTAAAATTAAAGACACTCGCCATCTCTCCTGCCATACAGAAACCGCACACGCGGCACTGTTCAGTGCCATAGCCTAAACAAAGACTACGGCTTCCATCGGTGTAAATAAAATTTGTAACGAAGCATTCCTTACCTAAATTAATTTGCCCTAAAGCATTGCGTTTCATCAGTTTAAGTCCAGAACGAGAATTCATAATTGGGTAGCCCTTTCTCTTATATTCAAGGACTTTGTCTATAAGTTCAGCTTTCTGTTCAGGTGGTAGCATAAGATATTCTGTCCCTGGATATGGTGTATGGAAATTGATAGAAATTTGCTCTATCGCAGGATTATTCTTGGCATATTCCATAGCCGCATCTAGCGATTCGTAATTAAGTGCATTAACCACCATGTTAACGCAAATATGTTTGAAGCCAGAATTGCGGATGTTCTCTTCCAGACGTGCGAATGTTCCCTCTCCACGGATACGGTCGTGATATTCGCCCACTCCGTCCATACTTACCCAAATGGACTGTGGACGTATCCAAGAGAAATCTTGCTGTGCATTGGTAGTAACGGTTATAGAGAAGAATCCTATTTCTAAAGCCTTATCAATGAGGTCATTGATGGTACGCCCATCTTCTTTCCAGAGAGTTGGTTCGCCACCTTCAAGATCAATGAATCGTGATCCTAGTTGGTAGGAATATTGCATATCTGCAACAATGTCATCAAAGTTGCGCTGCTTATATCCTGCACTACCATATACAGAGCAGTGTTTGCAGCGAAGGTTGCATTTGTCGGTAATAAATAGCACCGTTTGTAGAGGTGCGCGGCGGCCAAAAAGTCGCGCACGCAAAAACCACTGTGCTAAGTAGAAATAATGTGAAAGAGTCTTGAACATAAGCATCTTTATCTTAGGCAAATTAGTCCGACTAGTCTAATTTTTAGTTATGATTAATAAAACAATTTGAACAATCATCAATATAAGGCAAAAGAATGTACATATATTTCGTGCAAGAAGCCATCGATACAGGAACCAATCTATGCCAACTTTTTTGTATCCATCCCAATCTCCCATTGGTCCCATCCACCAATGTGGTGTATCGTTGCGAGGTAGGCCATAAGCAAAGAGGCGAGTAGAATGAATGAGATAAATTGACATTGGCAGAGTTGCTAAAGTGAGTAAATACCAAGGGCTCCACCACCCCAACCCTATACCAAGAGCTAATAACATAAACGGAACAATGGCGAAGATGGCAATAAAAGTAATCATAGCCGCCTTATTGCGCAATAAACGTGCAAAAGTCATCTTTCCCAATTCAGCATCCGCATTCACCTCCATCACAGAATGGACATATACAATGTTTGTTACCATACAACCAATAGCGATACTCATACAGAGCATTGGATAAGAGAATGGGTTACCAGTAAGTGCAGCCTGTACACCTAACATACAAAGCGGACCAAACATAAGTCCAATAACCAATTCTCCTAGTCCGTGATAACCGAGTTCGAGAGGTTTCCCCGAGTAATTGACACCTACAAACAATCCCAAGAACGCATAAATAAGGATCCCCATAGCAGCCTGCCAACCATTGATAAGCCACTGTGCTAATAGTGCAATAGCTCCCATCAAAGCAGCAAATCCAAGAAAAGCAACAACAGCCCAACCTAATTGAGATAGTGTAGCTTTTTTCCCGCTAGGTGTTTCACCATTTTTAACTAGATAGCTGCATTTTTCCATGCGTGCCCGAATGCTCGTATTGCTGAGATCTGCACGTGTGCGCGAATCATGTTTGAAATCGAAATAATCATCCGCTAGATTCATCCCAAGGTGTGCCGCACAAACACCGAGTAATACTGGTAATGCAAGCCACCAAAGGAAGTTATCTTGACCTATACACAGCACTATCGCAGTCAAACAAGGCAATGCAGACTGCGGTAAGGATATGTCCCGTGCATTTTTAATCCAAAAACCAATTTTTGACATATTATTGCAAATTAGGCAACAAAGGTAATATATTTTTGTGGAAAATAAAAACCCTGAAGCGAAAAATTAAAAGAAACGTTTTTGTTAATATTCAGTTTCCATTCGGCAAAATA
>JAZNKZ010000019.1:0-15092 GCA_045578815.1 Paludibacteraceae bacterium | reverse complement strand
ATTGTTTCCATAATGGATATGTCAACCCACAGAAGCTCAGCAATAATACCAAAAGCATAATAGCCATTGACCACTTATCTAATTGCAACGCATGTGGTTGGAACTCCATCACGAGTTGGTGATGACCTGCAGGAATAACTGCTGCGCGGAGGGTATAGTTCACGCGAGCAAGAGGCAACTCCACTCTCTCACCATTAGCATTCACAATATACAAGTGCCAATCGTATGGATAATAGATCTCTGAGAATACTGCCACTTGATTGCGCTCGTTCATTGATTCATATTGGAGGCAGTTAGGTGCATACGAAGTCAATTCGATACTGCTCTCGTCAAATGCCATCAGTGGTGTTACCTCGGGTTTGGTAATATCCAATGCCTCGGCGAATTTCTTATCGGCTACAGCCTGCTTGTGCAAATCAATCTCGCTCAACAAAGCGCACTCCTCGTCTGGCGTATCCACCAAAATCACCTCGTCCACAAACCAACAGTTGCCCATCGCATATGGATTCTGCACGGGGGCTTGTTTGCCACCTTGCAATGGCACCACCGCATACTTCATATTGAGCATATTCAGTACAGGGAAATCTTTGCCTTCGTTCTCATCAGGCAACATAAATCCTTGTGTGCGCATCACTGTTTGCATCAATGGATTCATCTCTTTGGAGATATGCTCATCAATCAAGTCCTGATAACGGCGCAGTTTGGCTGCGGAATAACCACCAATAGATTTCAGTCGGTAGCTTGTGCGCGCATCATTAAAGGTATTGGTAGCCAAGTTCAACACGCGGTAATACGATTCATCTTGCAAAATCTGCTGCTCATATGGTTGCATAGCAAAATACGCATCCGCATCTTGGGCTTTTACGAAATGGTCATTGCCGAAGAAACGCTTATTCACAGGAAGCATGTCTGCGAGTACTAATACTGCTAATGCACCATAAAAGGCGATAAGGCGATAAGGCGATGAGGCGAGAGGCTGGGTATTCGACTTCCATGCATACCAATATACCACCGCAAAGCCCAATGCGATAAAGATAAACGAACGCCAAGCATCGGCTTTAATCATCGCGGTACGCTCATCCATGATAGCATCGCGCAGCCATGCAGGCACTTGGTTCACCCATTGTGCGTCATAACTGCTGGTGACATCCACCACGCTTGCAAACAATGCAAAGAAGAGGCACAAGCCCGCCGTCACACCGCCTGCAATGAACATATTTACACGCAGTTTCTCCCATGCTATCTTCTTATCCACAATCTGTTGCAGAGCCAAAATGCCGAGCAACGGCATCGTAATCTCTGCCACTACGAGAATACTCTCCACTGCGCGAAACTTATTGTACATTGGGAAGTAGTTGAAGAACAATTCCGTGAGCCACATCATGTTTCTTCCCCATGCCAACGCAACAGAGAAGAGTGTAGCTACCAATAGTGCCCATTTGTATGGTCCTGGCACAATCAGCAAGCCCAGTACAAACAAGAAACAGATAATCGCTCCCATATACACAGGACCGCTAGTAAAGGCCTTCTCGCCACGATAGGTAGGCACTTGTTGGCAGAACTGCTCGGCAGAGCGTTTAGGCACGCCATTATCCTTCATTGTCTCGCACAACTGTGACTTCTCACCCACGTTATAGCCACTCGCACCACCTTCCCAGTTAGGAATGAGGAAAGTCATTGTCTCATCCACGCCATAGCTCCAAGCGGTAGCATAATCTAAGTCCAATCCTGCAGGTTTAGATTTATCATTGCCTGAGCGAGTAAGCTCGCTATGTCCACCACGCATGGTCTCTTTGAGATAGGATTGGTTCATTTCTAACCAACTGGCTTTCGTGCCTACAACCAGCAGCAGACTCAGTACCAAAACGCCAAGCGATATGCCCAAATCCTTCCATGCTTTATCCTTGATGTGAATATAGAGTTCGGCACATGCTAACACACCGATGAGCATAAAGATATAATAAGTCATCTGTGGGTGGAGATTAATACTCATAATACCGTAGAGCATTACGAGCGGAGCTCCAAGCCAATATTGCTTGCGGAAGATGGCATAAAATCCGCCTATCACTGGTGCTAAGAGGCCCAATGCGACTGCTTTGGTAACGTGACCAGCAGGGATAATCAAAAAGAAGTATGTGGAAAAGCCTATCGCTAAACCACCTATGATGCTGAGCCACGGATTGACCTTGAAGCAACGTAGCATCAGGAAGAAACCAAAGAAGTATGCAAAGATAATGCCGATGGCTTCCAAACCGCCTTCCATACCGAGGTGAGCGACTTTTGTCATACTATTGCGCATCTCGCCCGATGGCAGACTACCTGTGATTTGGTAGGTAGGCATACCGCCAAACATGGAGTTGGTCCACCATGTACGTGTACCATTTTCATCATAGAAAGCGCGTGCTTCTTGTGCTGCACCTTTCCAGTTATTAACATCGCCTTGCACTAGCACTTTGCCCTCTAATAGAGGCGCACAATAAATCATTGCTATCGCCACAAATGCCACAATTGCCACTGCGTATGGCAGAATCTTCTTCCAATCTATTTTCATGTTCATATTATTTTCGTTTTAGCAATTTTGCGTGCAAAATTACTATTTTTTTTTGACATATGCAAATGTTGGGTAAACAAATGCACTATTCGGATTACCGGCTCTTGAAGTTACGAATCATTTACCTTCTATATAATATAGTGGTGCTGAATACTCAGCGTTTTGGTGCTTTTGTGCCGAAAAATCGCTTGCGATTAATCGTTTGAGCCCATTGGGCGAGATAAGACGATTGTGCCGAAAGTTTAGCTATCAATCCTACTCAATACAACAATCCAAACATCCAAAGCGGTATACGATTGCCCACTCCCATCTCTACATCATCCACAGCGAGGAAACTATTTGGTTGGTCTTTTATTTGCTCAAATGTCTTGCTTGCTCCGCCTACCTCAAAGAGATATTGATTGTCCACAAAAAAATCCCCTTGTTTAGGCAAAAGTATTTCATGCAGCACCTTCAACTGATTATAGAAAAATGTCTCACGTAGCGTTCCTTCATCAACATGTTGCGATAGTGCATACATTAAGTTTGTATTGTCCAAATATATCTTATCTGGTTTTATCAATGATTTCAGACTACGTATTTCGCTGCTATATAGAGCTAGCATAGATGCTCGCTCCAAGAGATAAAGCATCTTCATTCCCGTATTACGATTGGTATCTAATACGCGAAATAATTCTGCCATTTTAGGCTGTAGTGGCACACGTTCTGCTAGTACGACTAGCATCTTTTGTACCTTTTGTAACGTACTAAAGTCCACATCTTCTACCATTGGTACATCCTCCTCTATCACTCGTTTGATAACTGTTTGAAGGCGTTCGCCAAAACCATCTGCTTCTGCTTGATAGAATGGATAATAACCATGTTTGAGGTAACGCTCAAAAAGAGGAAGTACTTTTACTTTTGTAAAAATATTCGTAGCAATGGTGGTGTGATTGGTTAATAACTCCTCTAATGCTACTGCTTCTCCTACATTGCACCCCTCCAACTGCATAAACTCACGAAAAGACATACCATAGAGTGTGTACGAGCGTGCTCGACGTGATAGGTCTCCTTCGTGTGCATGCATTTGCAACATGGATGATCCAGTATAGACCACGTACATGTCGGGATAGTTATCATAGATATTTTTTAGTAGGAACTGCCAATCAGGATAGCATTGTATCTCATCAAAGAAGACATATATGCCTCCATGCGTGTAGTGATATTGTACCAGTTCTGCAACATCGTGCGTTTTGAACCATAGGTTATCAAGAGAAACATACAACACTTGTGAACGATCTGCGAATGTTTCTTTGATGTGCTGCAATAATAGTGTCGTTTTACCGACACCTCTACAACCTTTAATGCCAATTAGTCGGTTATTCCAATTGATTGTGTAATACAAATAGCGGTGGAAATCAACACTTGTTTTGCTGATGCGATATTCCATCAGCGTGCGCAATTGAGCATAATCTTGTGCAGTAATCATAGCATTATTTTGTTAAATTTGCTGCAAAGGTAATACTTTTATTTGAAATGCGCAAGAAAATAGTAAATAAAATTACTGCTTTTACAATAAAAATGATAAATACAATTATCTTATAAGATGCTTATAGTGTATACAACACGCGGGAAGTGTAGTGTTTACTATGTTTCCCGAGTGGGTGTATTTTTTTTGGACAAGTATACGGATGGGCTGCTTTGTTAAGTTGAAGTAGGCGGAAAGTTGTTTACAAGTTTCGGGAGCACCATAGGAGATCTCTAGCACATCTGTGGGCTTTCTGTGGCTTTTTATAAACATGTCTCTATAATAATGCTGCAAAAATCTTCGGCGCGGAAGGAGTTTTGCGCCGAAGATCGGAGAATGTGGAGGGTAAAATGGTATATACAACACGCGGGAAGTGTAGTGTTTACTATGATTCCCGCGTGAGTGTATTTTTTTGAAAAAAAGTTTCTTCGCGCGAAGATTGTGCCGAAAGTACCATAGGTTCCCTGCGGGCTACGCGACCACTTCGCGACCACTAGTGCCTATCTATTGCCTATTTGTGACCTATCTATGGCTTTTCACTTTTCTGTTTTCCGAAGGGATACCGAACCCTTGCCGAAGGAAGCAAAAGTAGCGCGAGCATTTCTGCCCGCGCCTAAACTATAAACTGTAGTCCGAAGGAGATTCACAAAACAGTAGTATATCGTCCTCTAAACACTAAACTACAATTTCTGCCCAGTAGCAGAGTATTTGCTGCCATCTGGTAGGATGATAATCAGTTGGTTGCCCTCTATCACTTTTTTAGGGTGCTTCGATTCCGCTTCTATATCACTCACAGCACTAACAATTTCATACTGAGCAATGACAATGAGGTTGCTGGTAATATTGGTTATTGGTTTGCTCCAACCAATGAAGGTATATCCTTCACGTGTCGGGTTTGTAGCAGGTCCTACTGCATCATGGCCTTCTTCCACCTGCTCTACATGCAACTCCGTACCGTCCCAATCGAGGAATGTGACGGTGTATTGACGTACCAGACTTGTGAAAGTAGCAGTATAAATCGTGTTATCAGTTACTACTACCACTTCTGGTGTCCAACCCGCAAAAACATAATCATATTGGTCAGATGGTTTTGTAGGCGTCTCACCCGTATATTCAGGCATAGTGCCATAAGCCACCAGCGATGCCTGCAACACTGCTCCATCGTAGTTAACGAATTGTATATAGTAATGGCGCGTTTTGGTTGTATAAGTAGCCGTATAAGTAGCATCCGCAGTAGCAGGCACGATTTCAGGTGTCCAACTTTCGAAGAAGTACCTAAACTCCGCTGTTTCTTGTTTCGTGGGTGTCTCGCCTGTATAAACGGGCATTTCACCCTCTGCTACTTGACTAGTTTGCAATACGGTGCCATCTTCATTAACGAAAGTGATAGTGTAATAGATAATTATCTTTTCGTACTGTGCCGTCACAGTCAAATCACTCTGCACATTGCTGAAGTCTTTATCCCAGCCGATAAACGTATATCCCTCTCGTACTGGGTCGGCAGGAGCAGTAGCAGACTTCCCTTGTCGCACCTTTTCTGTCTTAAGCGAAGTTCCATCCCAATCCATGAAGTTGACAGTAAATTCAGGAATCATATTTGCTGAATAGGTAGCCGTATAAGTTGCATCTGTGGTCACAGGCACTAGTTCTGGAGTCCAACCCACAAAGGTGTAGGTGTGTTCTGCAGTAGCGGCTTTCGTAGGCGTTGCGCCCGTATATGCAGGCATTTCGCCTTCGCGCACTTGCCCAGTCTGCAATACAGTGCCATCCTCGTTCACGAAAGTGATAGTAAAGAAGTCATTGGAGGTAACCGTTACCTCGCATGTGGCAGTAAGTCCGCTTTCTTCAGTTGTGGCAGTGATTGTCGCTTTACCTGCAGCAAGAGCCTTTATATCAAAACTAATATTTCGAAGAGAAGTGTGTATGCTCTCTTCATCAATGGTAATGACATTCTCATTGCTGATCTTAAAGAGAACTGTTTCTGTTGCCCCACGTGTCTTATTCAACTGAATGTATTTAGTTTCTCCTTTTACCATTGAAACAGATGTGTTTTGGAAACTCATTTCGGTGATAAGCACTTTTTTATTGATACGAAGACCATATTCTGCATAACGACCAGAACTTCCCAACGATTTTGCTTGGATGTAAATACGCCCAGCTTCTTTCAAACCAATTACTTTGCACGAGTCGCCCATTGGAATGAGTTTGACATATGTGGTGTCACCTGCTGTACGAAGTCCCCACTCTACATCGCGCATAGTGGTGTTTTCTGGTGTAAAATGGACTGTCAGCATACAAGTATCACCCTCGTAGATCTCCGAATCTTCATCCGAACTGATAATCTCCATGCGAGAAGGCTGGATATGTTCCACTGTAAATTCTTTGGTGGTTGTGAACGACGGATTGCTACTCGTCAGCGTGATAGTAGCCGTCCCTACACCTACTGCCGTCACCATACCATTCTGATCTACCTTGAGAATAGTATCATCACTGCTTGACCAAGCAAAAGAGTCAGGATATACACTTGCTTCTATAGGCGTTGTCTGTGCCATTAACTGCAATGTTTCACCTATCATGATAGTCGTCTTATCTACCCCTATACTGATACCCGTCATTTCGTAGTATTTAATAGGAATTTTAGAGGTGTAGTTATGGGTATATCCTTTAGGATGAACAGCTTCTAATACTACATCACCCTCTTTATGCACCGATAATATATACAAACCACATCTGATAGGTGTACTACTTCCATAAATAAAACTTGGAATCACTGTATCTTGCGACAATACCTCTACACTTACCACATCGGGATTGCTATTCTTGATAGTGAATGGTTGGTGTAAACTATCTGGAGTAATATAGAATGCCACTTGATATTCCCATCCGACAACCTTCCAATTGCCCTCTGGTTCTACCCACTCTGTTGTTCCTATACGACGACATTGTTTTACATATCCCAATTCAACTTGTGGTTTATGTACATTCACTGTACATGTCTTCTGGTAATTACCCTCATAAGTTGAAGCAGTAATGACAAACTTGTTGATGCTCAAAGAAGTTTTGTCATACGATGTAGTTACCAACCCATTGGAATCAATGGATAATAGCTTATCATGGCCATTAGCATCCAAGTATTTCTTTGTCCAAATAATTTGCTGTTCCAATGCACTATCAGGCAACACTTTCGCATGCAATTGCAATTGTTCGCCCTCTATAATATCAAAGGTCATTCCTGCCTCGGAGAAGTCAATGCCCGTTACTTTCACAGGATCTGGGCTATCGGGGATATTCTCTTCGTAGAAACAACGCAGGTATGGATAACCACCATTGATGGTATCGTTTCTGCCCCAAATGCTGTCAAAGTCAAAGCCAGCAAAACTGCTCTTGGCATGCATCTCGTTAGTAGTCAATGCTGTTCCAGTTTGGGCTCCTGCCTTTGGACTCAACTCCTTATTATAATATACATTGCTGATTGTGCCACCAGCTACACCCTCTTGCCAACTGCCACCTGCCACATAGGAATTGCTGATACTACCATTATTCCAATCTACAAGACCCGAGCCAAATAGTCCCCTTACGGTGACATTAATATCCATCGGAATAAACACAAGATCTACTTGCGAATAACAATCGGTTACGACACCGCCTGCATCGTAATTAATACCTCCCAACTGACCAACAAGACCGCCAATATCTTCATTACTATTGGCATCTACAACAATCTTACCTTGGGTGAAACATTGCGTAATCGTTCCATCACGCAGTACACCTGCAAGTAATCCCATATTACTGTCGATTAAGTTGCCACGCATATCAGCTACGGATGCTTGAACACCTAAATTGCGAATCACAGTTGTCTCGCCTTTGGTTCCTACATAGCCAAATAAACCATGCTCTTCAAGCTCCCTAATAGTCTCTTCGTTACCATCTATATACAAACCACTTATCACATGACCTTGACCATCAAAAGTACCCAAGAATGGATGTATAGGGTCTATGTAATAACTACCCGTACCAATAGGTGTCCACGACTCTGCATAGGTGTATTTTCCCCAATACTCCCAATCGGTGGTATCATTGAGAAGGATATCACAATCGAGATAAACGGTTTTGCCTTTGAAGTTATTAGGTGTCAATTCACCATCTATGCCATTCACCGCATGCATAAATCCAAGGAGTTGTGCTTTGTTGGTGATATGGAACTCAGTAGCGAACTTATTGCTGAATATGGAATAATCATACTCGTCATATGTAGGTTCCAGCCACTTCGCATAGAGTGTCATGCTTTGAGTAACAGCAGTAGAATCAAAATCAAAGACCTTTGTAAAGCCCGCATCTTCATACCATCCAGCAAAGATATGTCCCTCCTTCGTTGGTTTGTCAGGCATCAACAAATGACTATTCTCTGATACCCTCTTTGCAGCTACTGCCGAACCGCCGTTGCTCTCAAAGGTAACTACCAAATTGGGTTTATAATCTGGACTAACCTTAGGATAATCACCCTCCTGTGGTTGCCAATAGTCAAGTTGGTAGGCATGCGTAGCATTCCAATTATCTACATAATCATTGAGGAGATTTGCAAAATCTTCACTTTGTAGATATGCGGTAGGACGACCGAGGTTGTTGTAATCTCTTTCATCTTTAAAGACTTTCAACACATCCGAATCAAAATATCCATTCTGTGACACTATCCAAGAATCTTGATCATCAGGTACCCTGAGCGCACAATAAGACATATTGCATCGTTTGGTAAGAGTACCAGTAAAGAGGAAGTTGCCAATGGTATCCGTACCACCAATACCACCTTGATGCGTTACTGCACTTGGTTGCTCTGCCGCATACACATCTGCTGAAGAGGAGCAGTTCAATATCCAGTTATCACCCTCCAACGCGATGCCGTTTACAATAGCTGATGCAGCAATCAACCAATACACATTGTCAGGATCACCTACCGTACCCGAAGTATGGCATTGCGAAATATAGACATTATTGGCATAGCGATCCACATCACTTGCTAAGATAGCCACACCAGCATGAGTACCTGGGGAAATGACATAAGCATCTGTCACACTAAGATTTTTAATGACAGCATTGTGATATAAGATACCAAACAATCCTGCGGGACGACCTGCAGGGTCATCTATATACATATTCTCTATTTTATGGAAGTCACCATCATATGTACCACGGAAATGATAGGTGTGTGAACGTTCTACCATATAATGCGGTTCGTAGCATGTAACAAACTTCATCGTACCAATAGCCGTCCATTGCTCAGGCATCTGTATGCCCCACTGGGCACGAGGAGCATTGAGCGCAATATCTGCTGTTTGACGGATATACTTACCCTCAAAATGCTCGCCATGGTTCACCATCTCACGGAAATTCTCCAAATGTTGCTTTGTAGCGATGAGGAATGGGTCCTCCTTGGTACCAGAACCTCCTGCCAAATAATCTGTGATATTGGTAGCGTTCACACCTGTGGGAACAGGATAATCGCCCGCGCGGTACTCCCATGTGCTAATTCCATACAAGGCAGCATACATATTGAGTTCATCCACAAAGGCTTGGCTCTTCATATAGGATTCAGGCAACTCTTCCACACCGCCACGTATGCCCATCAAGGTATCAGGGCGAACTTGTCGGTAAGAGCAGTTGACAATTTTTGCTGCATTGTTTCCATAACTATCCAAAAAACCTCGCGATGGTCGTCCTGCAGGATAACCCGTTAGATTGAGTTCATTACGAACATCCGTTTTACCTGTAGCAAAACAGTTAATCAGCGTGCCTGGCACATTCGTAGGATATACTTCGCCCACTGCATCACGACCATTCATGCCGCAGAAAGCCGATGCAGAACCTCCATAGCCATCGGTTTCATCGTGTACATCACCCAAACAGTAACTACTCTCAATACGGCCTTTATTCCATCCTACAAAGCCACCACCATTTTGACCATACATATGCACATCACCCTTAGCAGAACAATTACGAATAACACCGCTATTATCGCCTACAAATCCGCCACAATCGTAATACGCATGTTGGTAGTACGCACGCGATACGCGACCTGAAGCATGGCTATTCTCTATCAAACCAGAGTTAGTACCTACCAAACCACCTGCATCATACTCCACACAATGTGCAGCTCCCGAAGCAGAGCAATCACGTACCACGCCATTTGAACTTACAAGACCTATCAATCCTCCTACATAACGCATGGCCAGCGTGGTTACATTGGCAGAACAATTTATCACTTGTCCGCTAGTAAGATATGTAATCAAACCGCCTGCATAGCCACCAACATCTGCTACAGCATTCACATAACCCGTGGCATGACAGTTCTCTATCAGCGAGTTTCCGCGCACTTCCAAAGCAAGTGTAGCTATCTTTGATGCGCCTGTTACTACAGCATTCTCCAATCGTACATTCTTGATTGTGGCATCTTCCACAAAGCCAAAGAGGGCCTTGTCCCAACCCGAGAAATCAATACCATCCAAGTCTCCAAATGGATTGTCTGGATTATTCCAATCGGGAGTTTCAGGCGTTGTGCCATGGAAGAGGTTGTAGATAGTATGGTTTTTGCCATCGAAATTACCTCTAAACCATGCGGTATCTAAGGTGTATTCCCATCCTGAACCACCACTCTGGAATTGACCAATAGGATGTGTCCACTCGTATTTGAGACTGTCTCCCAAAGTGGAGTCGCTGAGATAAATATCTGCTGCTAACTCAATATAGCGTCCCGAGAAGTCATCTCCACGATTAACGCTATCAGCAAAGCCCGCCAACTGCTCTGCCGTTGAAATGAGGATAGGATCATCTGCCGTACCCGAACCTGTCCATGACTTGTCAACAGTACCATTCCAATAGGTCTGTGCGTGTGCCATAGGAGCCAAAAGAAGGCTCTGTACCATCAAGATAATAGTGAAAATCCGTTTCATAATAATTTGGTTTTTAGGGTGTTTATATATGGATTTGTTTTGTATCGTGTGTCGCTGAGGCAAATCAGTTGATTGATAGTGGCATAGTCACGCATGTTGCCTTTCAAATCGGGATTGGCAGCGCGCCACTCCTTAGCCGTCACATGCCAAAATGATACGCTATATCCTTATGAGCATATGTTCCACCATAGCGCCCCGCTTTAGCAACAATACCGATAGCATTTGTACGCTCAATCCAATGTTTTACAGACAAAACAAAGTTGTTGCTGCCAGCCATATTTCTAATTGTACCGAATTCGGTATAATTAAAATTGGGATTGTATAGCGCTTCCCACTCTCCAAGATACTCAATCGTGTTTTTCAAACTCATCCACTTGAAGATAATATGCTCTTGCAATTGACTATGTGCCATATCTGTGAGAGAGATAGTCTTCTTTGTCAATGGTAAGGATAGCGATAGGGCTATCTTGAATATATATCTTAGTAGATGCCATAACTTGGTGGGCTTTTTGTTTTGCCCGCAAAGATACACTTTTTTTTTGAGATGTGCAAGAAAAAACGCTTTTTGGGGCGATTTTTTGTTTGGAGGATAGGCAACTATTTCAGGAATGTAGTCAACTTTTTTAGAGGGCTATATTCCAATACTTCATACAATTGGCGGTAGTGCCTACCCTGTACGGCACAACGGCATAACTAACAACAAAAAAGCACCTATGCAAGGTGCTTTTTTGTAGGGATATACATTTAGCAGGATTATACTACGCCGCTGAAGCCCATGAATGCCATAGCCAAGAGGCCGGCGGTCAAAAGAGCGATAGGTGTACCTTGCATCGCTTTTGGCACTTTAGCCAATGCCAATTGCTCGCGCATACCTGCAAACAGCACCAATGCCAAAGCAAAACCAATAGCCGTTGCGATAGCAAAGAAGAGACCTGTCAATAAACTAGGTTCTGCGCCCATAGGCAGTTTATATGTACCACTTGCCACCATGATAGCCACACCGAGCAGACAGCAGTTGGTAGTAATCAAGGGCAAGAACACACCCAATGCTTGGTACAAAGATGGAGAGATCTTCTTGAGGATAATCTCAATCATCTGCACGAGGGCAGCAATCACCAAGATAAACAAGATGGTCTGCAAGAAGCCCAAACCCCAAGCGTTCAAGAGTTGTTGCAAGAGGTAGGTTACAAGGGTAGCCAATGTCATGACAAACAACACGGCAGCACCCATACCCAGCGCAGTATTGATTTTCTTACTTACGCCCAAGAATGGACAGATACCCAAGAACTGGCTCAATACGATATTATTCACGAATATCGCAGAGATAAATATCAGAAAATATACCATAATCTTATTTCTTCAAAAGTTTTTGTACCAATGCCATCAAGTAGCCCAATACGATGAAGGCACCTGGTGCCAATACGAAGATGAGCATACCGTAAGTCTCGCTGTAGAGGTTCAGTCCGAAGACACAACCTGTACCCAGCAACTCACGCACTGCACCAATCAAAGTCAATGCCAGCGTAAAGCCAAGACCCATACCCAGACCGTCCAAAGCAGATAAGCCAACGGTATTCTTAGCAGCAAAGGCCTCTGCACGACCGAGTACGATACAGTTCACCACAATCAGTGGGATAAATAAACCCAACTTTTCATAAACAACTGGTACATATGCTTGTATCAAGAGTTGTACCATGGTCACGAAAGTAGCAATCACCACGATAAACGCAGGGATACGCACTTTATCAGGGATCAAATTCTTCAAGAGCGAAATCACCACATTCGAGCAGATAAGCACGAAAGTAGTAGCGAGTCCCATGGACATACCATTGATAGCAGAAGTGGTAGTCGCCAAGGTAGGACACATACCCAGCACGAGAGCGAATACTGGGTTCTCGCGCAAGATACCGTTCAATACGGTGTTTAATGCTTTATTTTTCATTGTTGGCCTCCTTTCTGTTTTAGACAATATTGCTCAGCACATCCTCTGCCAGCACACTCCAATGGGTCATTGCCATTTGGACAAACAAATACTTCTGCTGGCTCCACCTCTACTTTCTCAATCAGCATAGGTTGTTGAGCAATTGCATTATAGGCTCTCACCACAACCTCTAAGAATGCACGAGATGTAATAGTAGAAGCGGTGATAGCATCTACATCGCCACCATCTTTACTTACGCTGAAATTGGTAGTAGCGGGGTTCTTGCCCAAGATATTGGATTTTGGTTTCTCAGGATTGCAGAACCATGTGCTCATCAGCGCACCCAGACCAGGAGTCTCGGCTTGCTCCAATACCACGTAGCGAACGACATCGCCCACGTTATTAAATCCTACCATGAGTCGGAAGGTGCCACCAAAAGGCATGTTCATGTTGCCTTCGGTGCTTGCCTCTACGGCCGTACCGATCCACTCTTCGCCTACATACGCCTTGTGCAGAATGATAGTACTAACTGTATCGGATTTCTTCACTATATACACTTTTTCTGCATCTGCAAAAGTCATGCCCTCCACCTTTGGAAGCACTTTCTCTTTAGCTTCTTTTTGTTTCTTCGCACTTGCATTGGAGATAGGATCCTCCGTTAACGTGTACACACCAGCCAAAGCAGCCGCAGCCACCAACGCGATGAGCGTCAGCGATAGCAACATATTCTTAAATGAACTTTGTAATTTTGCCATAGTTTTTCCCTCCTTATGCTTTCTTTTTCTCGCCAAAACGCTTTGGACGAATGAGGTTCAACAATGGTGCACATGCATTCATGATTAGGATAGCGAATGACATACCTTCTGGGTAAGCGCCCCAAGTACGAATCACCATCACAATCACACCGATACCCACACCGAAGATGATCTTTCCCCAGTTGCTCATAGGAGAAGTCACGTAATCGGTAGCCATAAACCATGCACCCAGCATCATACCACCGGTGCAAAGACTCAGCATCACATATTCGCCTGTGCATACGCTCTCTGGCAACATTCCAGCCCAACCAGTCACCGCAGCAAACAACGCCACAGTAGCCATGATGCTCACTGGGATATGCCATGTTATCACGCGAGTGGCAATTAGTAATATACCACCAGCAAGCAAGAGCAATGCGCTCACCTCGCCAAGACTACCGCCCATCTTACCGATGAGGATATCCCACATCTCTGGCAAAGCAGAGAGTGCGTCACTCACTTTGTCATCAGTAGCACCCTTATCGAGTAAAGTCTTCAATGCTGCCAATGGAGTTGCGCCTGTGGTAGCATCCACATACGAGGTCGCGAAACCTTTCGCCTCAGGCCATGTGGTCATTTGAGCAGGGAAAGAGATCAGCAGGAACACACGACCCACAAGAGCAGGGTTGAAGATGTTCTGTCCCAATCCACCGAAACTCATTTTCGCTACGCCGATAGCCACCAAGGCACCGATAATCACGATCCACCAAGGCAAGTTGCTTGGCAAGTTGAATGCCAACAACAGACCTGTCAGTACAGCAGAGAGGTCGCCGATAGTGGACTTTTGTTTCAAGATATATTTCGCAATCAGCCACTCAAACAGCACGCATGCTGCCACGCTGATGGCGGTGGTGATGAGTGCGCCCCAACCGAATGCCAAAATACTAATCACGTAAGCTGGCAGGAGGGCGAGAATCACCAACAGCATATTTTTCCGCACACTATCACCGCTATGGAAGTGTGGTGCGGGAGATACTATAAGTTGTTTCATAATATAAAAATTTTCAATTTTTGTTCAGCATTGTGTAGTGTTGTGTAGCATTGTGTAGCGTTGTACAATTCTACACCATTCTAAACAATTCTACACCATTCTACACTTTACTTAGCAGCTCTGCTGCGGATTATTCCTCCTACTTTTGCTTTACCCATGCGCACATAGTCGAGCAGTGGCAAGTGGCTTGGGCAGGTGAATTGGCAGCAACCGCACTCGATGCAGTCCATGATATTGTGGTCCTCCATCTCGTCCCACATGCTGTGCCATGCTTGTTTGCTGAGCAGCCATGGCTCCAAGCCCATTGGGCAAGCACCAATACATTTGCCGCAGCGCACGCAGTTCGTAATCTCTTGGCGCAGACTCTCTGCCTCTGGCAAGAAC
>JAZNKZ010000018.1:0-4521 GCA_045578815.1 Paludibacteraceae bacterium | reverse complement strand
ATCTTTCTCGCCTACAGCCTCTTCGCCTGATAACCTTTTCGCCTCTTGTGCGTTCTGGAATGCCTGATATGCCACTTGCAAACCACCGTGGTCAGCGATATTCTCGCCCAAAGTAAAGGCACCATTCGCATATACGCCAGGAGCTACCTCGATGGCATTGAAATACTCCTCCATCACTTTGGTGCGCTCCTCAAAGCGTGCACGATCTTCCTCAGTCCACCAGTTGATTAGGTTACCGTCCTTGTCAAACTGACTACCTTGGTCATCAAAACCGTGGGTCATCTCATGACCAATCACCACGCCAATAGCACCATAGTTAAACGCATCGTCCGCGTTCATATCGAAGAATGGGTATTGCAGAATACCTGCGGGGAAACAAATCTCGTTGGTCGCAGGGTTGTAATAGGCGTTCACGGTTTGTGGGGTCATAAACCATTTATCCTTGTCCACTGGCTTGCCCAAGAATGACAACGAATAATCTTGCTCAAACTTCGCAGCGCGTTGAATGTTAGCGTAATAGGTCAACTTTGGATCAATCTCCAAAGCCGTATAATCGCGCCATTTATCTGGATAACCAATCTTCACGGTGAAGGTACTCAGTTTCTCCATGGCCTTCTCTTTGGTCTCATCCGACATCCACTCCAGGGCTTGAATTCTTTCACCCAATGCCACTTGCAAGTTCTTCACCAAGCCTATCATGCGCTCTTTGTTCTCCTCTGGGAAGTATTTCTCCACATACATTTGTCCCACAGCTTCGCCGAGTGTACCATTCACCATCGCTACCGCGCGTTTCCAGAGTGGAGTAGGCTCTTGTCTTCCGCTCAAGATGCGACCGTAGAACTCAAAGTTCTGCATAAAAATCTCCTCGGTCAAGAAGTCTGCACTGCCGTCAATCACTTGCCATGTAAACAAAGTCTTCATATCCTCCAATGACTCCTCTACCAGCATTTTTCCTGCCTCTTGCAAGTGACGCACTTGACCTACTGACAAACTATCAGGAGCGATGTTTAACCCAGCAAAATATACTTTCCAATCCACTTCAGGAACCAATTTTTGCAACTCCTCTACCGACATCTTGTTGTAATTTGCCACAGGGTCGCGCAATTCTACATTGCTCAACGCAGCGTTTGCCAAACGAGTTTCCAAACGAAGCACGGCTTGTGCTTTCTCGGCTGCGTTCTCCTGACCAAACAACTCAAACATCTTCTCCACATGCTTCACATACTCCTCGCGGATATGTTTCGTATGCTCATCTTCATCGATATAATAATCTTTCTGGCTGAGCGCAAAACCAGCTTGGTACTCGTTCAGGATATTCATGCTTGAATTCATAGCATCGGCATCCACATACATAGCCCATAGCCCAAAGTCCATCGCTTTGCCCAATACTTCCGACCATTGCGCCTTATCGGTCACATTCTCAATCTCTTGCAGTACGGGTAATACGGGCGCAATACCCTCTTGATTGCGGCGTGCGGTGTCCATCGACAGGTTATATACGTCACCAATCTTTTGAGGAATACTACCCATCTTATGTGTCCCTGCTG
This sequence comes from Paludibacteraceae bacterium, assembly GCA_045578815.1. Classification (GTDB taxonomy): domain Bacteria; phylum Bacteroidota; class Bacteroidia; order Bacteroidales; family Paludibacteraceae; genus Colicola. Next base: position 2,974 of record JAZNKZ010000018.1, on the reverse strand, counting down.
CGATGTCAGCAATCAGTCCGTTCACTTGCTCGAGATTGCTCAATCCCAACTTATCAAACGAACCAAAACGGCTGTACTCGTCTGGAATAGGGTTATTCTTCATCCAGCCACCGCAAGCGTATTGGTAGAAGTCATTTTGTGCCACTGCGGTCGTATCCAAGTTCTCCAGATGAATACCCGTAGTCTGTTGCTTTGTGCATGCTGTTAGTGCCATAAGCGATAATAAAAATACAATTGGTTTGTTCATATTTTTTGTTCTTTTGTGTTGTCTATTCCTCTAAACAGTAGCTTGCTTGCAAGCGTTCTGTAGCGAAGCGTCCTCTAAATAGTAGCCCTAAGGGCGTCCACTAAACAGACGCTACCATTTCCCCTGCAAAAGTACTCACTTTTCTCGAAATATACAAATTATTTTGTATGTTTTTTGTTTTTTATTTGCACACTTGCATATTTTTTTGTACCTTTGCAGCGTGGAAAGAATGGTTTAATCCGAAATCTAAGTTAGGAACTATGTTAGAAGCTTTTCGAAAAACGCATGATTACCTAGTAGAGCATGTTCAGGTACCAGCACGCCGTGTGCTCCAAGATGAGATTAATTGGAGTGACCGCCTTATTGCTATCAAAGGCGGACGTGGTGTGGGCAAAACGGATTTTTTGCTCAACTATGTCAAGGAACAACGACGACTAAATCCCGACGAGAGTAGGCATACGCTCTATGTCAATTTCAACGACTTCTACTTCACTGAGCATTCTTTGCTCGAGTTGGCGGGGCAGTTCGTGGCTGCAGGGGGCAAGACCCTTTTGGTGGATCAAGCGTTCAAAGACCCTAATTGGTCGCACGAACTGGCGCAGTGCTACTATCGCTATCCTAACTTGCAGATTATCTTCATCGCTTCAGCGGTCATGCGACTCGTGGAGGACAACAAGGATATAGGTTCCATCGTGCATCCATACAACCTTCGTGGATATAGTTTCCGCGAGTATCTCAATATCACACTTGGTCTCAAACTGCCTGTGTATTCTCTCGAGGACATCCTCAAGCACCATGTGGAGATTGCGCAAAAGATATGCCAGGTTGTTAAGCCACTACAGTATTTCGATGACTATTTGCACCATGGCTATTATCCGCTCTTCCTTGAGCAACATGACTTCTCCGAGTCGCTCTTGAAGATGATGAATATGATGCTGGATGTGGATATCTTGCTCATCAAGCAAATTGAGGTTAGCTCGCTTCCAAAACTGCGCAAATTGCTATACCTTATGCTCCAGCAAACACCTTGTGCGCTCAATGTCAGCAGTCTCGCAGAAGCCATTGACTGCTCGCGTTCGACAACAATGAACTATATCAAATACCTCAAGGATGCGCGCCTATTGAATCTGCTCTACCCAGAGGGCAAGCAATTCCCGCTCAAGCCCACCAAGGTGTATATGCAAAACCCGAACTTGTGTTATGCTACTTGCACACGCGAACCGGATAAGCAATCGGTAGCCGAGACGTTCTTCTACGCTACCTTGCATGGCAACCACAAGATCAACGCCACCGACCGCAGTGCGATGTTCATCATCGATGGCAAGTACTACATGGACGCTTGTGCCACCACGCCAAGCAAGACGGGTATCCGCTACTGCGCCATCGGCGACCTCGAAGTCGGCAGCCAAAAGAACATCCCGCTCTGGCTGTTTGGTTTCCTGTACTAAGACTATAATTGCTAGACTCTCTAGACAATCTAGACCCTCTAGAACGACTATAATTAAACTAACTTAAAATACAAAAAAGATGAAACAAAAAAAGTATTTAACCCTTGATGGTAACGCTGCTGCGGCGCATATCGCGTATATGTTCACCGAGGTAGCTGCCATCTATCCTATCACCCCATCTTCTCCTATGGCGGAGAATGTGGACGAGTGGGCTGCTGCAGGTCGCAAGAACCTCTTCGGCGAGACAGTGTTGGTACAAGAGATGCAATCTGAGGCAGGTGCCGCAGGTGCTGTGCACGGTGCGCTCAACGCAGGTGCTCTCACCACTACCTTCACCGCCAGCCAAGGTCTGCTCCTGATGATCCCTAACATGTACAAGATCGCGGGTGAGCTCATCCCATCTGTTTTCCACGTGTCTGCTCGTACCTTGGCAAGCCACGCCCTCTGTATCTTCGGCGACCACCAAGACGTGATGTCTTGCCGCCAAACGGGCTTTGCTATGTTGGCTGAAGGTAGCGTACAAGAGGTCATGGACCTCGCAGGTGTAGCCCACCTCGCTACTATCAAGAGCCGCGTGCCATTCCTCAACTTCTTCGACGGTTTCCGCACCTCTCACGAGTACCAAAAGGTAGAGGTAGTAGATATGGAAGACTTGCGTCCGCTCCTCGATATGAAGGCGCTCCAAGAGTTCCGCGAACGTGCGCTCAGTCCAATGCGTCCTGTGATGCGTGGTATGGCTGAGAACCCAGATGTGTTCTTCGCACACCGCGAGAGCTGCAATCCATACTACAACGAGGTGGCTGACATCGTGAGCGACTATATGGACGAGATCTCTAAGATCACCGGCCGCACCTATCGCCCATTCACCTACTATGGTGCTCCTGATGCTGAGAACATCATCATCTGTATGGGTTCTGCTTGCGAGGCTATCCGCGAGGTGATCGACTACGAAGCAGAGAAGGGCAACAAACTCGGTATGATCAATGTGCATCTCTATCGCCCATTCTCACTCAAGTACCTCAAGGAGGCATTGCCTGCTTCTGTAAAACGTATCTGCGTGCTCGACCGCACCAAAGAGCCAGGTGCTAATGGCGAACCATTATACCTCGACGTAAAAGACGCACTCCAAGAGCTCGGCCTTGGCGATATCCTCGTAGTTGGTGGCCGCTATGGTCTCGGTTCCAACGATACCACTCCAGCGCAAATCATCGCTGCTTACGAGAACCTCGCTTTGCCTATGCCTAAGAACCACTTCACCCTCGGCGTAGAGGATGATGTT
>JAZNKZ010000017.1:0-7974 GCA_045578815.1 Paludibacteraceae bacterium | reverse complement strand
TACCACGAACTCCAGCGTACAGATAGAGTGTGTCACGCCCTCAAAGTAATCGGATTGACCGTGCGCGAAGTCGTACATAGGATAGACGTTCCATGTGCGACCGGTGCGGTGGTGAGGATGGGTGGTGATGATACGGTACATGATTGGGTCGCGGAAGTGCATGTTAGGATTAGCCATGTCAATCTTCGCACGGAGTACCATCTTGCCGTCTTCGATTTCGCCATTTTGCATGGCTTGGAAGAGGCGAAGGTTCTCGTCGATAGGACGGTCACGGTATGGAGAAGCTACACCTGGTTCCGTAGGCGTACCTTTCTGCTCGGCGATCTGCTCTGCAGTCTGCTCATCTACGTATGCCTTGCCTTGTTTGATGAACTCGATAGCGAGGTCGTAAAGTTGTTGGAAATAGTCGGAAGCGTAGTAGATATTACCCCACTTAAATCCCAACCAAGCGATGTCTTGCTGGATAGAGTCCACATATTCTACATCCTCTTTGACGGGGTTGGTGTCATCAAAACGCAGGTTGCAGACTCCGTTGTATTTCTCGGCGATACCAAAGTCCATGCAGATGGCCTTGACGTGGCCGATATGCAGGTAACCATTTGGCTCTGGCGGGAAACGTGTCTGAATACGTCCGTCGTTCTTACCTTCTTGTAAATCTTTTTCTACGATCTGCTCAATAAAATTGAGACTTCTTTCTTCTATTTCCATAAACGTATAGTGTAGTATTGTGTAGCGTTGTGTAGTATTGTGTAGAGTTGTTTAGTTGTATCCGCGGACGATGCCTCGTGGGGAGGCTTTGACGAAGTCGAGGATGAGGTCGCGCTCTGGGCTTTGTGGCAAGGTGGTCTCAATCTGCTCTACTGCTTGGCTGACGTTCAAGCCAGAGAGATACATTAGACGATACACATTTTGGATAGCAGTGATCTGCTCCTGAGTAAACGCACGGCGATTGAGTCCAACGGAGTTGATACCGCAATAGGATATTGGCTCGCGCGCAGCAATGATAAATGGAGGCACATCCTTGTTGATCTTTGAGCCACCTTGAACCATCACATGTGCTCCGATATGCGAGAACTGGTGCACTAGACTACCGCCACCGATGATAGCCCAATCCTCAACCACCACCTCGCCTGCGAGTTGGGTAGCATTGGACATGATGATATGGTCATGCAAGAGGCAGTCGTGTGCCACATGGCAATACGCCATGATAAGGCAGTGGTTACCCACAACGGTTTTACCTTTGCTGGCAGTACCGCGATGGATGGTCACGAACTCACGGATAGTGGTGTGATCACCAATGATGGCATAGGTCTTTTCGCCTTTGTATTTCAAGTCTTGTGGGTCGCCACCAATCACAGCACCCGAATAAATATGGCAATTTTTACCAATACGTGTACCACTGTAGATAGTTACGTTGTTATCAATGATAGTACCTTCGCCAATCTCCACATCCTCATGGATGCAAGAGAAATGTCCGACAGTTACGCTTGGATGAAGCTTTGCTTCTGGATGAATAAAATTGGTCATTTTATTGTAGTTTTAAAAGTTTCAGTTATTGCATTACTAATTGGCGCAAACGTTTTGCGCATTGGGTGTTGAAGGTGTGTCCTGGTCGCAACGCAGCAATCTTACCTTGAATACGGCAACCAACGAGTGACATGTCGCCGATGAGGTCTAGCAACTTGTGGCGTGCTGGCTCGTTAGGGTAGTTCAGCGGACTGAGGTAGCCCAACTTGTTGGCATCCAAGCGAGGTTGCCCCAGTTTGTCGGTCATGTAGTCCAATCCCTCTTGTGACATAGGTGTCTCGTAGATTACGAGGGCATTCTGTAGGTCACCACCTTTGATGAGTCCCATGCGTAGCAGTGGTTCGATCTCGCGTACGAAGCAAAAAGTGCGAGCCGCAGAGAGTTCGCGTTTGTAATCAGCAAGGTCGTAGATCTCTGCACTCTGTTCGCGCAAGATTCCGCTTTTATCATAAGCGATAGTAACCCCAGCTTCGTAGTGGTCGCATGGTTGTATTACCATCTTGTTGCCACGCTCGGAGATATACTCAATGGGCTCGGTAACAACGAATACTTTTTGCTCGGCCTCTTGCTCTTGCAAGCCTACTTCTTCAATAGACTTGATATAGTATTTTGCACTACCATCTAAGATTGGCATTTCTGGACCATCCACCTCTATGAGGCAGTTATCCACGCCCATAGCATAGAGGGCGGATAGTGCGTGCTCTATGGTGGACACTTTCCACGCGCCGCGCTCGAGCACTGTACCGCGCTCGGTAGCAGTGACATAGTCAGCAATAGCTTCGTAGGTAGGACGGCCATCAAGGTCAGTACGACAAATGCGCACACCAGTATTCTCCTCTGCAGGGAGGAAGTTAGCATGGATAAATAGTCCAGTATGCAATCCTTTTCCTTCGAAGGAGAAAGGTGCTTTTAATGTATGTTGTTTCATATTTTTAGTTTTATTTTGCGCATACTATACCAATATAGTATGAATTTCGCTGCAAAGGTACTGCTTTTTTCTGATATATGCAACCATTGACGTTTATTTTCTTCTTGTAGTATTGTATTCTTAACAAAAAGCACTTTTTAGTAGTTGGGAGTTGATTCGGAGTTCCTTGGTTCGTCCTTGGTTTGTCTTTGGTCTTTGGCAGCGTAAAGATAGGGAGGGTACAGGGAAAAGGATTCTTAAGAAAAGTACTTTTTTCAGAAAAGTACTTGAATGAGATACGAGGCAATGGAAGAACATTCACTTGGCAGGAAAAGCACCCTAAAGGTCCGCGAGGTTTTTTGGGGCCCCTACCAATCGTCGAGAGCTGGACTAGTAACAAGGAAAGATGTGTGTACTAGACGTGCTACACACAGCGCGCACACAATGTGCCACATAGCGATTGGTGGTAGTCATATAGCCCTGCTCGTAGTTGGCAATATATGAATGGGCACCATTATGAGAAATACCCGTAGAACTCCAATACGCCAGATTATATGTGGTGTGTTTGAGTTTGTAGGTCTCATCATCTGTATAGCCCGTACTAGGCAAGAAAATGGTATTATAGGTCTTGCGGCTGGTGAAAAGCACACCATGGATGCCATTGATCATCACATACTGCCATTGGCAATGTTCGATGAGCTCCTGCCATTGCTGTAGGGTGGGAGTGTGCCACTGCTCGCCCCATTGTGCGGTGGCTAAGTCATATTCAGCATCACCAGCATAAGATGGCAACTCGATTTCGTTGTGCGTGTAGGTGTCGGGCGAGAATAGTTTTTTGGTAGTCGTCTCGCCCCAAGCGATGCGTGTGCCCACACCATGGATATTCGTGGTGCCGACATTGTATGTAGCCCATTTGGTACCCGAAGGCAAACCAAGATCTACCCAGGGATGACCATTAATCTCGCCCTTGAGCGGTACGGGGCTCATAGCTTGTATTTCAGCTTGCTTTTGAGTAAGGTAGGCATCACGTTCCTCTTGCTCTAAGCGAGCCTGCTCGTTGAGGATCTCGTCGTTGAGTTTGTTGATTCGATTGCTGAGTCTATTCGCCTGTTTGTCGAATTTATCCTTCACTTTATACTGCACCAATCGCTGTGAATCCGTCTTGCATTGAGCAATGATACGATAGAGACTGTCATACTGCAGTTGGAGAAGTTGTACCTGGTCTTTGAGTTCTTTTTCGACGCGTTGCAAACTATCTAATCGAGTAGATTGAGCCACGGATGGCATAGCTATGATAAGGAGCATGTATATGCAGAGGAGAGAACGGTGGATGCTTTTCATATGATGGGTTGTTTAGATGTAACTGCAATGACCGACGTTATTAGTTGCCCTTCTTTTCCAGTTCTTGGAGGCGTTTCATGATGTCGGGGAGGTTCTTAAAGCCGACAATGCTGCGGCGCCAGTTCATGGCATCGATGATAGGCGAACCCTGGTACATGCCCGCCTTGCGGACATTGCTTGGGATACCTGATTGTGCACCAAAAATGCAATTATCAGCGATTTCAAGGTGCCCTGCCACACCTACTTGTCCTGCAAGGATACAATGACCACCAATCTTTGATGAACCAGCAATGCCTACTTGTGAGCAGAGGAAAGTGCTCTCGCCTACTTCCACATTGTGTGCCACTTGCACAAGATTGTCAATCTTAGCATTGCGGCGAACAATAGTAGAACCCATCATAGCACGATCAACAGTCGTATTAGCACCTATCTCCACATCGTCTTCAATAATCACATTGCCAATCTGTGGGAGTTTCTGGTTCACACCCTTCGCATCGGGTTCAAAACCAAAACCATCGCTACCAATGACCACACCTGCGTGCAAGATACAATCGTTGCCCACTACGCAGTTGTAATACACCTTCACGCCCGAATAAAGGATGGTATTATCACCAATGCGCACATTATCACCAATATATGTATGCGGATAGATTTGCACGCCTTTGCCCAGTTGCACATTCTTGCCGATATACGCAAATGCTCCGATATAGGCATCTTCGGGCACAGTAACGCCTTCGCTGATGAAGGATGGTTGCTCTACGCCTTGCTTGGCAGGATTCATGGCTTTTGCCACGAGTGCAAGCAGTTGGCCCATCGCTGCGCGAGCATTCTCCACGCGGATAAGAGTGGCATTAGTAGAACCAGAAAACTCGATGGAATCGGTCATAAGTACCACACTGGCACCCGTTTGAGGCAAGTGCGGTAAGTACTTGGCATCGCATAGGAAAGTGAGTTGTCCCTCTTTGGCACTTTCGATAGAGCCCACGTCCCAAACTTGGCGATTGGCATCGCCCGTAATCTTACCGCCAAGCAGTGCGGCTATTTGTTGTGCAGAAAACTTCATAATAAACTGAAAACTGAAAGTTGAAAAGTGAAAGGTTGTTATTTTATTCTAAATAAGTAGCGTTTTTGTGGTTTGTAAGTGAGAGTTTCCATGTTGAGCATATCGGAAGCCTCGGCGATATCGCGAACGGTGCCATCCTTGAGAAGAATACCGATGGATTCGCCCTTTTCGCTATAGGTATTCGATGTAGAGATATGCTCCACAAAGAAGTATGCTCCTTCCTCAGGGCTAATGCCAAAACGAGTGGCATATTCTTGACATAACTCTTCGCGTTCGGCTGTTGTGAGCGGTAGTTCAAGGAGATTACCTTTGAAGAGATTGCGATTGGTGAAACATTCGCACAAGATACGAAGCACTTTGTCATCGCTATTCACCCAAACCTTGATGGCGGAGAGGAGATCAGAGTCGTCTAATTGGGCGTAATGAGCGAGTAAAATGGAACTGTTTTGTACGTTCGATTGCAGAAAATAATGCAACGCAGGCGAAGCGAAAAGTTGTACACCAGCAGCTATTAAATGCTTAGCGCGAGTGAGGATTTTGATAAGTAGTTGTTCGGCTGCCACGCTGGTATGGTGCAGATATACTTGCCAATACATCAGTCGGCGAGCTACGAGGAACTTCTCTACAGAATAAATACCTTTGGCTTCTACTACAAGGTGGTTGTCCACCACATTCATCATCTTAAGAATACGCGCACTGGCTACACTACCTTCGGTGACTCCGCAGAAAAAAGAATCACGACATAGATAATCGAGGCGATCTACATCTAGCTGCGAAGAAATAAGCTGATGAAGAAAATGCTTAGGGTAGTTATCTTGGAAAATATCTATTGCAAGTGATAACACTTGTTCATAATTTTCACTTTCAACCTTTCCCATTTCACTTCTAATCTCCTGCATCATCATCAGACTGATGTCCTCGTGCGACATACCTTCGGGTAACATGCCTGCCTCCTCAAACACATGGGAGAAAGGACCATGACCAATATCGTGCATAAGAATGGCAGCCATAGAAGCAGTGGCTTCATTGTCGGTAATCTCCACTCCTTTCTCGCGGAGCGAAGTGATGGCCTCGTGCATGAGATGCATCGCTCCTAGCGAGTGTAAGAAGCGGCTATGCATCGCACCTGGATAGACAAAGAAACTCAAACCTAACTGACGAATGCGGTTGAGGCGTTGCATAAAAGGATGTTGCAAAATCTGAAACAGTACACCATCAGGAATACTGAGGAAACCAAAAACTGGATCGTTGATTATCTTTCGCGTTTGAGCCATAAGAAATTCAGAATAAATAATCTAAAACCATGCAAAGGTACTATATTTTTTGCAAATACACAAATTTTGAAGTATCTTTGCAAAATATTTGAAAAAAAGTAAAGAATATTGTAGTAAATCATGTATGTGCTACGTCTAAAAGGCAAAAGCATAAAACAAAAAGGATATGAAACAGGAAGAAAAAGAATTTGCAGCCCTCGTCAAGGAGCACAAAAGCACGATATATAGTATCTGCTATATGTTCTCCAAAGACAAGGATGAGATAGATGATCTCTTTCAAGAGACATTGATTCATCTGTGGCAGGGCTATGAGAAATTTCGCAACGAGAGCAAGATTGAGACATGGGTGTATCGCGTGACGATGAATACGTGTATCTCGATGGACAGAAAAGAGAAACGCCGTGGCGAGCGTATTCCGTTGGCAGTAGATATCGATTTGTTCGATGAAACCGACAAAGATATGCACCAAATACAGATGCTATACAAGCGAATCCATCGTTTGGGCGTGTTTGACAGGGCGATTATTATGCTATGGTTGGAGAACCTGAGTTACGATGAAATCGGGGAAATTGTAGGTATTAGTGCCAAAAATGTATCGGTACGCTTGGTTCGTATCCGCGAAGAATTGAAGAAACAGTAACCATTAACCTTATAAAATAGATATATTATGGATGAATTGCAAGAAATGCGCGAGCAACTGGCTGCGCTGAAAGAGAAACTGAATAAGCAAGAGATTGTAAGTGAGCAACTTATACTACAGATTGTTGGTAAAAAATTGAAAAGAGAGATTATTGCTGCATGGATGATAAGTACAATGATGGCAGGTTTGATTATTGCATCATGGATTTTGAGTCTAACTAATTCTGCACAAATGGAGTGGGAGCATTTGATATATGACGTCGCAATGACAGTATTAATGCTAATCACTATTATAAAACCTTTGTCGATGATTAAGTTGAAAGATATCCGAGCAGGAAGACTACTGGATGTCGCCAAACAAATGAAACGTGCGCAAGAGTACGAAGCAGGTCGAGGCAGATGGGTATGGAGGATGTTTACGGTCATGGTATTGGGACGTCTCGTACTTGAGGTTGTTAATGAAAATGACATATTCTATATGTACCTTATAGGGGTCGTACTAATAGCAATTTTAATCAAATTAATCAGAGGTAAAATTCGCACCAAAAAAGGTAAGACTTTTTACAAAAGTTCTTGGGAAAAAGAAATCGAAAAAATTGATGAAATAATCAGATTAAGCAAGGAGGAAGAGAAAACAAAAAAGTGAAAACTGAAAACATAAAGTTGAAAATAATAGAAAAAAACGCAATTCTCTTGCAGAAGTGCGTTTTTTTTTGTACTTTTGCACCCAAATTGGCTAAAACGAACTTTTATGTATTACACTTATAGTGTACCATAGCGAAAAAAGAAATGCAAAAATCGGATTTTATCATTGAGGTAAATCACGTGTCCAAGCAGTTTGAGGACGGTAAATTTGCCTTAGACGATGTGAGCCTACAAATCAAGAAAGGCGAGTTCGTAACTATCTTAGGCCCCTCGGGTTGCGGTAAGACTACCCTGCTACGTTGTATAGCAGGTTTTCAAGTAGCCACAGAAGGGGATATTCTATTAAATGGCGAGGACGTAACACAAATGCCTCCGCACTTGCGCGATGTGAACACGGTGTTTCAGAAATACGCGCTCTTCCCACACTTAAACGTATTTGATAATGTGGCTTTCGGTCTGAAACTGAAGAAGATGGACAAGAAAGTCATTGAAAAGAAGGTAAAGCAGGCACTAAAAACTGTCGGCATGACGGACTATGAGTACCGCGACGTGGATAGTTTGTCGGGCGGTCAGCAACA
>JAZNKZ010000016.1:0-10390 GCA_045578815.1 Paludibacteraceae bacterium | reverse complement strand
AGGAACAAAACAATGATCAAAATTGGTATTAACGGATTCGGTCGTATCGGCCGTTTCGTATTCCGCGCAGCACAGACTCGCAATGACATTCAGGTTGTAGGTATCAATGACCTTTGTCCAGTTGATTACTTGGCTTACATGCTCAAGTATGACACAATGCACGGACAGTTCGAGGGCACAATCGAGGCAGACGTTGAGAAGAGCCTTCTTATCGTAAACGGTAAGTCTATCCGCGTAACAGCAGAGAAGGATCCTAACAACTTGAAGTGGAACGAGGTTGACGCTGAGTACGTTGTAGAGTCAACTGGTCTTTTCTTGACTGAGGAGAAGGCACAGGCTCACATCAACGCTGGCGCAAAGTACGTTGTGATGTCAGCTCCTTCAAAGGACGCTACTCCAATGTTCGTATGCGGTGTTAACTTCGACAAGTATGTTAAGGGCACAAAGTTCGTTTCTAACGCATCTTGTACTACTAACTGCTTGGCTCCTATCGCTAAGGTGCTGAACGACAAGTTCGGAATCGAGAACGGTTTGATGACTACAGTTCACTCAACTACTGCAACTCAGAAGACAGTTGACGGTCCATCATTGAAGGACTGGAGAGGCGGTCGTGCTGCATCTGGCAACATCATCCCTTCATCAACAGGTGCTGCAAAGGCTGTAGGTAAGGTTATCCCTGAGCTGAACGGCAAGCTGACTGGTATCTCAATGCGTGTTCCTACTTTGGACGTATCTGTTGTTGACTTGACAGTTAACCTGTCTAAGCCTGCAACTAAGGAGGCTATCTGCGCTGCAATGAAGGAGGCTTCTGAGGGCGAACTCAAGGGCGTACTTGGCTACACTGAGGACGCAGTTGTTTCTTCAGACTTCCTGGGCTGCACATTGACTTCTATCTTCGACGCAAACGCTGGAGTTTACCTCACAGACAAGTTCGTAAAGGTAGTTTCATGGTACGACAACGAGATCGGTTACTCTAACAAGGTTCTCGACCTCATCGCTCACATGGCTACTGTTAACGCTTAATATTTTTATTAAGATATACGGAAGAGGTGCTCATTTGAGTGCCTCTTTTTTTTGCTTGTCTATAGGCTTAAGTTGTTCATAGTATTTCCCGTGTAAATCTTAGGTGATTCTTAGGTGATTTATATGTGATTTATATGTGATTTATAGGTGATTCATCAACTCTTACTATAGGAACAGCCTATTCAAAAGACCGTTCTCTAAACCAAAATTTGCCCCAAAAAGCAATTTTTCTTGCTCAATTCAAAATAATTCACTACCTTTGCAGCGTGTTTCCATGAAACACAACGACATATTGCTCAATCATCTCTTAATCACCACTTAAGAAACGAGCTAATCATCAAAATTGGGACTGCTCCATATGGGCGCAGGCTTCCCGTATTTGATGATGGCTTGTGGTGAGCCAAGAGATGTGCGGCGATAGCTGCGCCTTTTTGTTTAACTCATTAAATATTAGTATTATGAGGCATTTAGTATTGATTATTCTCGCTGCATTGTCTGTCGCAGCCTACGCTCAAAGTGAGCATCTTACATTCAAAGGAGTACCTATAGACGGCACTTTGGCAGAATATACGGAGAAGATGCAAGAGAAAGGATTTCACTATCTTTATTCTGAAAATGGTTTAACTATTCTACAAGGTGATTTCGCAGGGTATAAAAACTGCCAGATTGGAGTCAGCACACTTGACAACATGGACTTAGTAAGTACAATCGCAGTTATTTTTACTACACATGACTCTTGGGGGAATTTATATAGCAATTATGCGAACTTAAAAGAAATGCTTTCTGAAAAGTACGGCAAGCCATCAATGGTTGTTGAGGAATTTCAATCATCCTATGTTGATGACGATAGTAGAAAAATGCATGAGGTAGGTATGGATAGATGTAAATACTTTTCTATCTTTAAAACTAATTTAGGTACTATTGAACTATCAATTAATAAAGCTGATTTTAGAGCTGGTATGGTAGTACTAAGATACCAAGACAAAGTTAATTCTACAGAAACTAGAGCAGCAGCTATGGATGATCTCTAAAACACGATATTGGAAAACCATTAATATTATACAATCATGAAAAAAACAGGAATCTTTTTAGGAGGTTTTGCAACAGGTGTTGTTGTAACCTTTGTTGTTCTTTTAATTATTGGGCTTGCACAAAATCCAGCTGCTTTTCAAGGGGTCACAAACTTCGAAGAACAAGGTGATATTGTTCATGAGAAATCTTTTGAAGTAATGCAAGTTATTGCAGACAATGCAGCTTTAGTACATGGTAAAGAGTATCCTAGTTCCACTCTCTATTTAGGTACATTATATTTACTTCGAAATAACGAAGGAAAATATTATTATGACGATGAAATTATAAAAGTTCCTGTAGGAAAAGTTGTTCGCCAAACAGGTATATATAAATACCAAACTAAATCCGAAGATTACAAAACTGTTCCTATCATTGAAATCGTAGATAAATAATGATACTATCAATGTTAGGTGGTATTGTTGGAATTGTCGTATTTCTACTTCTTTTCTTCTATGCTGCATTCTATAATAAGGGTGCAGCAGGAGAGAGGAGTATTGCTCGGCGTTTGGCAACATTGCCTAAAGAACAATATGTAATTCTCAACGATTTATTATTACCTACTTCTTATGGAACAACGCAAATAGATCATGTGGTTGTTTCAATCTATGGCATATTTGTAATAGAAACAAAGAACTACAAAGGCATAATTTATGGTGGTCAAGATGCAGAAACATGGACACAAAATGTCTGGGGGAATAAGTACTCCATGCCCAATCCTATCCGACAAAACAAAGTACATGTTAAAGCTATAGGAAGATACTTAAACACATTGCGAATACAAAGCAATATTTACTCAATTGTTGCATTTTCACCACGAGCAAATGTGTTGCCAAACTCTACAGAGTGCCATATTATTTATTATAACCAAATTAAAAAAGCTATCAGATTGTATAATACGCCACAATTAACAATTGAGCAAGTCAATCAAATTGTTAATGTACTGCAATCCGAACATTTAGACACAAAAGAATCACGAAGAAACCATAATAAGCAAGTTCGTGACAATCAAAGAGAACGCCAACTAAAAATAGACAATGGTATTTGTCCTCGTTGTGGTGGTACTCTTATTTTGAAAAACGGGAAATATGGTCGCTTCTATGGCTGCTCTAACTATCCTAACTGCAAATTTATTATCAAATAACAATTTCTCTCTTTATGCAAATTTGTAAGGGGAGTTCTTTATATATAAATTTCGCCCACAGAAAGCCCATAGAAGTCCCAGAGATGTCCTATCGTGGTCCCGAACCTTGTAGGCAATTTTTGTGCCGAAAATAAAAAAGAGGCACCTCACGAGCGAGTGTGCCTCTTTTTCGTATTATATGGCATCAAAAAAAACTCTAAACAGTAGGCACCTACAGGTGCCGTCCACTAAACTATAGCGGCTCTGCCGCTTTTAGCATCTCCACAATATCCTTCTCAATATTCATGGGCTTGGTGGCAGGAGCATAGCGCTTGATCACGCTACCGTCGCGCGAAACGAGAAACTTCGTGAAGTTCCATTTAATCTTTCTACCAAAGCAGCCTCCTGCTTGCGCCTTCAGGAAAGTGTAGAGCGGATGCTCGTTCTCTCCGTTCACCTCAATCTTCTTCATCAGTGGGAATGTCACTCCGAAGTTGATTTGGCAGAACTGCTCAATCTCCGTATCTGTGCCTGGCTCTTGGTGTGCAAATTGGTCACAAGGGAAGCCAATCACCACTAAACCAGCGTCTTTGTACTTCTGATACAATGCTTCCAGTTCTTTGTACTGAGGGGTAAAGCCGCACTTGCTGGCAGTATTGACTATCAATAGCACTTTGCCACGATAGTCTGCAAACGACTTTTCTACACCGCGATTGGTGAGTGCCGCGAAATCATAGATAGTTGTCATAAGGCATTAGGTTTTTAGTTTATAAAATGTTGCACCAACCATATCAGCGCGAAGCCGATAATGTGGCAGATAAATACAATCACGAAAAAGCGTACTGTCTTTTGCTTTTTGCTTCTTTCTTGGGGTTGCTTTCCTTCCATAACGCAGCAAATGTATTGTTTTCTTAAATCTGCTGCAAAGGTATAGCTTTCTCTCTATAACAAACTTAAAACTAACTTAATTTTTCATACTATAGGCAAAAATTATGCCGTTCCTTCCGTTTTTACTTCTTCGTTCTCCGTCTTTCCGCCATTAATTACGGTAGATATACGATAGATATACGATAGATATACGTTAGATAAGTATAGTTATACCGTATAACCACCATGCAATATACCCTCGATATTCTCCTCTATTTGCCACTTTTTTCGTATTTTATTTGGCTATTCCAGAAAAAATCCGTACCTTTGCACCACTGAATCAAAATCTGAGAAGACATGAAGCAGATACATGATGAGAATCGTGGTTATCGCATTCTCCTCCCTTTGGTGAACTGGATGTTCCGACATTCCTACCGCCATATTAAATATATAGGAGAGGAGAATATCCCCACCGACGGAGCGGTTATCTTTGCTCCCAATCACACCAACGCGCTGCAAGATGCGCTGGCGGTGCTTTCTATTAATTCCGAGAGAAAAGTGTTTGTCGCGCGTGCCGACATTTTCCGCAAACCCTTGTTTGCTAAAATCTTGAATTTCTTTAAGATTATGCCTATCCGCCGTATGCGTGATGGTGCAAGCGAGGTGCTGCAAAACGACGAAACGGTCGAACGCGCTATTGATACCCTTCATGAGGGTGTACCATTCTGTATTCTCCCAGAGGGTACGCACCGCACCAAGCACTCCCTTCTGCCATTGGGCAAAGGTATCTTCCGCATCACTCTGCGCGCCAACGAGAAGTTTGGACATGAGAAGCCAATCTATATTGTACCTATCGGGTTGGAGTATAGCGATTGGTTCCACCTATGGGACACGCTCGTTATCAATATCGGCAAACCTATCAATATGACGCAGTTCATTGCGGAACATGCTGATTTAGAGCGTCCTAAACTCATCCTTGCGATGCGCGAGGAACTCACCAATCGCATGCGTGAACAAATCCTTTGGGTGCCCGATGATGAGAACTACGAGAAGAACTGGGCTGAGCTTAGCAAGAACCGTCCTGCGCACAAGAACTGGTTCCCAAAACACCGCATGCCTAAGTGGCTGTTGCTCTTAATGTTAATTCTCATGTCGCCTCTCGCATTGGTGGCTGGTGTTATCACATTGCCCCTTTGGTTAGCTTGGCTCATTATCCGTTGGGCAATCAAAGACCCTGCATTCCATAATTCCGTGCAGTTTGTTTGGCAACTGATTATCATCCCACTAACGGGCTTTATCACAATGCCTTTCTGGATGTTCTTGCAAGAGTATATGTATCTTGCTCGCAAATTGAATAAACCTGAAGAAACAAAATAATCATGACAAAAGTTTACATTATTTTAGCATGTTATGTGCTTGTTCCTCTGTTGATTATAGAGGGCTTTAAGCGTTGGAAATGGGTACAAACCTTGGGTACTGTAGTGCTTGCATATGCAGTGGGCATTATCGCTTCGCTCTGTGGTGTATTCCATTTTCAAGATCCTGAAGTAGCAGTGTCCTTCAGCAAAATGCAATCTATGATGATGAATGTGGCAGTGCCTCTGGCTATTCCATTGATGCTTTTCAACTGCGACTTTAAGCTCTGGACCAAAGCCTTGCCTAAAACTGCTTGGGCACTCGTAGGTGGTATTCTTGCGGTGCTCGTGTCCGTAGTGTCGGGCTATTTCATCTTCCGCAACCATATTCCTGAGCCAGCCAAAGTGTCGGGTATGATGACAGGTATCTATACGGGTGGTACAATGAACTTCAACGCCCTTGGTGCATCGCTCGGCGTGGACAAATCCATAATGGCTATTGTGCTTGCTTTTGAGATGGTAATCACCACACCTTATATATTCTTCCTACTCGGTGGTGGCTACAAGATCTTCCGCAAACTCCTGCCTTTCAAGGATATAACCCACAAGGGTCGTACTGATGAAGAGAATGTAGAGACTGCTGATGTGGAGAATTACCACGGCATGCTTGATAAGAAAAACTTCTGGGGCATGCTCAAAGGTTTGGGCTTGAGTGTTGTCTTCCTGGCTATTGGTGCAGGTCTGGCATTGCTCATCACTGGCACACTCAACGAACTGGTCGTTATCCTCACCATCACCACGTTGGCTATTATCGCCTCTTTCTTCAAGAAAGTGCGCGAATTGCCTAAGACCTTCGAACTGGGAATGTTCTTCATTTTGGTTTTCAGCGTGATAGTAGCGTCGATGTTCGACATCAATAGTGTAAATGGTGGTTCGCTCTATATCGGTGGCTTCGTACTGTGGATTATGTTCATGTCTATGGCACTGCACTTGATTTTTTGCCGAATTGCTAAAGTCAGTGGCGACCTTTTCTGCGTGAGCCAAGTAGGATTGCTCTGTTCACCTCCATTCGTGCCACCTATTGTAGGCGCAATGAAGAATAAGAAAGTCCTCATTTCGGGTATTGTAGTTGGACTAGTCGGCTATGCTGCTGGTACCTACCTCGGTGCCCTCCTCGCTTGGATATTGGGCGGTATTTAGTGTTTAGTGAACGCCGCTGAAGCGGCTACCGTTTAGAGATAAAGATTATGAAACGAACTATTATATTGATATTTACAGCTTTATTGACATTGTCAATGCAAGCAGCCAAGAAGGAGAAAGTCCAACAAGTGGACTCGCTCGGTCGCAAGATTAAGACAGGTTGGAACTTCGGTGCACTGCCATCTGTAGCGTTTGATGCGGACCTTGGTTTTCAAGGTGGTGCGTTAGCTAACATCTACTACTATGGCGATGGTTCGCAGTACCCTGAGTATATCCACTCGCTTTATGCAGAGGCGGCTTATACCACCAAGAACTATGGTATCTTCCGCGTGAACTATGACAGCAAGTACTTGATTCCCAATCACCGCCTGACCCTTGATGCCACCTATCAACCAGACGCTATGTGCGATTTCTATGGCTTCAATGGCTATCAGTCGGTTTATAACCAAGACTTCCACAAGTGGAAGAAAGACCCTGCTAAGATGGGTGTGCTGGAGGACTACCAATCGCGCGCGTTCTATAAATATAAACGCGACCTTTTCCGCTTTGCTGCAGACATAGAGGGCACTATATGGAAGAATATCAAGTGGAATGCAGGTCTTGGAGTACTCGGCTATATGATTGACGAGTGCGACATCGACATGCTCAATGGCAAGAAGAATGTCTATGACCCTGCTACCGACCGATATGCACAAAAAGCGATGGATAAGAACGTGGAGGGCATGTACGAAAAGTATGTTAAGTGGGGTATCATTGACAAGAACGAGGCTCTGGGCGGTTGGCACCCATACTTGCGTTTGGGCTTGACTTACGACAGCCGTGACCAACGCACCTGCCCAACCAAAGGTATCTATGCCGATGCGTTCTTTACCTACACGGCTGCTTTCAATGCTAAGTACGGTCAGCAAGCTGCTGAGGGTTACAACCACTTGCAGTTCAACTTCAACTTCCGTCACTACGTGCCTATCTACCGCGACCGCGTAACTTTCGCGTATCGCATTGGTACACAGAATAATATCGCAGGTAAGTCGCCATTCTATATGAACACCTACCTCAATACCTTGTTTATCCAACGTGTGATGTACGAGGGATTGGGTGGCGCTAACTCGCTGCGCGGTATCATGCGTAACCGTATTCTTGCCAATGGCTTTGCCTACGCCAATGTAGAGCTCCGTTGCAAGGTGGTTACTTTTGATATTGGTCGCCAACATTTCTATATCGGCTTAGCGCCATTCTTCGATTTGGGTATCATCACTCAGCCATACGAACTGGATGAAGCGGGTATCAAAGCAGCTTATGCAAAAGACGTGTTAGAGGCTACATTATCCACTCCGTCGGAGGATCGTCCTGTTCCTCCTCTACCATTGGGCGATTATTTTGCTTTGGATGAGCAAGGTAATTTCGACTATTCTCGCGTCTATATGCCTCATATGGCAGCTGGTTTGGGCTTGAAGGCAGCTATGAACGAGAACTTTGTCCTCTCTGTGGACTGGGCGATGGCATTCGATAAGCAAGACAACGCTAAGTGGGCGAACTTCTATATCAAGATGGGTTATCTCTTCTAAGATATACGAATATACTATCTAAAATCTCCTCCATCTATCCACAGATAAATGGAGGAGATTTTTTTTATCTCTCTTTTGGCTGGGCAATGACTCTATTACTGCTCCGTTGGCGCAATCACATCTTGCATCCTGTTCTCCCAATCGGTGAGTTGCTGTTGGCAGTATGTCAATAGCTCCTTGGCTTCTTTAGCTTTGGTTTGATACGCATCCATGCTTAGAGCTTCGGTCTGTTCTAATTCCGAGACAATTTGCTCTACGCGTTTAATAGCTTCATCGTATGTCATCATATTATTGCCCTTTACCATTTATAATCACGGAAATTGTATGTAGCATAATCTTCATATCCAACCCAATAGACATGTTTTCGATATATACAATATCGTAGTTGAGGCGGCGGATCATCTTCTCCAGCGTATCGGTGTAACCCACTTTGATTGGTCCCCAACTGGTCAATCCTGGTCGAATCTTATACACCAAACAATAGTATGGTGCTTCTTGTTCTATCTGATTGATAAAATACCTGCGTTCTGGTCGTGGTCCTACAACAGACATATCACCTCGCAGGATATTCCAAAACTGCGGCAATTCATCCAAACGATACTTACGTAGCCATCGGCCAATCTTCGTCACGCGAGGGTCGTTATCTATACTCAACTGAGGTGTGTCTTCCTCCGCGTGCGTGTACATAGTGCGGAATTTGATGATGTTAAATGGAATACCATGCAGCCCGATACGCTCTTGTTTATAGAAGATGGGGCCTTTGGAAGAACAATATACCAATAGTGCCACCAATGCATATACGGGCGATAGTAGTACCAACATCACAGCCGATATGATAATATCAAACGCACGTTTGATACACAATTGCGTATCGGACATCTTATGCTCTGTGATACGAATCAGTGGTTGATCATCCACCTCACCAATCATAGCTGCACCAGTCAGCATGTCGTACAAGCTGGGTACTACCGATATCTCCACATTAGCGGGGTACAATTTGTTAATCAGATAATAGATGTCTCTCTCCTTTGTTTCGGAATGGAGATCCAAAATGATCTCATCAAAAGGTGTGACAGCATGCTGTTGCTCAAATACCGCTACCTCCTCCATAGAGTGGATAGTATAGGTTCGGGGAGTATCACTATCGAACTTGCGTGATATATAGGTGACCAATAGTCGAGGGATATAACTACCGAGCCATTGTATCAAAAACAACACCATCAGCGAGGTCATATATTGTCGATAATCCACTACCTGGTCATCAATGATGATGCAGAAGAACGCCATAAATGAGATGACGATAGAGGAGAGCAGTGTGCGCTTAAACTCTCGGAGGTAGGGCTTGTGCAATGGACGAAGATAATATCCCGATAGATAATATATACCAATACAAGCCAATGGATATAATACCAATGGCCAGTAGAAGTTAAACATCGGAATGAGTACGGTATCTACCGACCAGATTCTACCATCATATACCAACCATCGGAAGATAAGAAATGCCCCCCATATAAACAATGAGGATAGTATGTCCACCATTAGGTAGAGTAGTTGCTGTTTCTTACGTCTATTCCAAAAAGTCATCTTATGCTCGAATGATTGTTATACGTTCTTTCTCGTCCACTTTGATGATAGATGATGGTTTAGCGGCAGAAGTGTCATCGCGGCGGAATAGGCATACGTAGTCCACTGCCTCCAGTAATTCGGGGTTTATCTGTGCGAAGGTCTTGGCCGCTGGCTCGCCGCTTATATTGGCAGAGGTGGATACGATGGGGCGGCGTAATTGTTCACACAATGCTTTGCTGAAGGGTTCTTGCGTGATACGAATACCCACGCTGCCATCTTCTGCCACCAGATTGTGTGCCAAGTTCTTGGCTCTTGGATAGATGATCGTCATTGGTCTTTCGCTGCCTGCCTCCAGTAGCATCCACGCTGTCTCTGGCACTTTCTCCATATATCCCTGCAATTTTCCTGCACCATCCAGCAGTACCAACATAGCTTTGGTATCTACACGCCGTTTGATTTGGTACACGCGTGCTACTGCCTCTGCATTTGTCGCATCGCACCCAATACCCCATATCGTATCTGTAGGGTATAGAATCACACCACCCTCGCGTAGAACGCGAAGGGCCTGCTGCAAATCTTCTTTTTCGTAACGCATATTCATACCAGTGTGCAAAAGTACTAAA
>JAZNKZ010000015.1:0-8762 GCA_045578815.1 Paludibacteraceae bacterium | reverse complement strand
AGAATACCGAACCTGTATACCCCGATGATAGGTTGGCGCGATTGACATCTATTTGCTTTTGAATCTCTCCTACGCCTGCGTCGTAACCTGTATAACCGTCGTAGGCGTGGTAGGCGGCTTGCGAAATGAAGAAATGCACTTTCTTGCCGTCAGGCAATTGATTCGAGAAGTGCTCGCAAACATCTTTTGCCCACCATTTGCAGAGCACTTTATAGTCTTGTCCCGTCACATTCGTGGACCAGTATAATTGTGGATTGATATAGTCCACATAGCCATGTTTTACCCATTCTACGGGGTTGCAGGCTTGTACGTCGTAGTCATCCAACCCCACTATGCCATTTGGTAAGGTGATTCCATACGCCTCTGCCGCTTTCTTTTGTGTCGTCCATATACCAAAGGTACCCATACCAAAGCGCACCCAAGGCTTGACCTCTTGAATCGTGTCATATAACTGCTTGAGGCATACGTCCACATTATTTCTGCGCCAATCGTCGTCGGTGTCGCCATCTTGGTTGACGTCGATGACATTGTTGGGCTTATGTAGAGATTTGGATTTGGCATCTTCTGTCGTAGTGCCGCCGTATGGATAAAAATAGTCATCCATCACGATGCCGTCCACATCGTAGTTGTTCACAATCTCCATCAGCACTTTTATTACATACGCGCGCGCTTCGGGATAACCGGGGTCGATGATTTGCCCTTTGAACGAGCCATTGTTGTACTTGATGATCCAATCTCCAGCATGTTGCTGGAGCATATCGGACGACGATAGTGTGCCGCTGCTGGTCACGCGAAAGGGATTAACCCATACGTGCAACTCCAAGCCACGCTTGTGTGCCTCTTCTATGGCAAATGCCAATGGATCATAACCAGGGTCTTTGCCGCGAGTGCCTGTCAGTGACACGGACCAGGGTTCGTAGGAGGATTTGTACATGGCGTCGCATAGCGAGCGCACTTGCATGAAGCAGGCGTGCATATTGCCTTCTGCCATCTTGTCAAGAATATCAGTTAGTTCTTTCTTTTGTTGTTCGCGGGTGGCATTGTTGGAGATTTTAGTTTTGGGCCAGTCGATGCCATCTACTGTAGCCAACCATGTGGCACGTAACTCGTGTTTGGGATGTTCAGCGAAAACCGCCATCGCGATGAATGTCAAAAATAGGATAACTGATAGAGATTTTCTCATAGTAATATGCTTTGTTTGAAAAAAATTACAATTTGGGACAAAGGTACAATTTTTAGATGAAATATGCAAGAAATGTGTCTATTAAAACCTTAAAATGAGTGTAAAAATAGATTGATAACTAACTAATCACTAACTAATCACTAAGTAATATCTAACTAATCACTAATTGTTAATTATGTATGAGCAGCCGTTGAATATGTATGTGTGGAGGGTTAAAAAGTACGGTGTCGTAAAATAAAAGTAAAGTTTTTCTTGCATATGTGCGATTTTTTTTGTACTTTTGCAGCAAAATCTATGTACATAGCGATTTCGGGTAATATTGGTGCTGGAAAGACAACATTGACGAAGATGTTGGCAAAGTATTATGGCTGGGAACCACGATTCGAGTCGGTGAGTTTTAATCCGTATTTGGAGGATTATTACACGGATATTGAGCGTTGGTCTTTTGCCTTAGAAACCTATTTCCTAAAAGAGCGCTTCAAGGATATGCTTCGGATTAATGAGGTGGAGCATACGGTGGTGCAGGATAGAAGTATCTTTGAGGGCGTGTATGTGTTTGTTACGAATAATTATAAGCGCGGAGACTTGTCGGAGTGTGATTATCAGACATATATGGAGCTGTTTGAACATATGAAGCGGATGATGAAGTTGCCTGATCTGATGATATATCTGCGCAAGTCCGTGCCTTCGTTGATAGCTCAGATACAGAAGCGCGGTAGGGATTATGAGAAGACAATGCAGATTGACTATCTGCGCGATTTGAATGAACGGTATGAGGATTTTATCTTCCATCAGTATGAGGGTAGGGTGCTGGTGATAGAAAGCGACGGTTTGGATTTTGAAAGTAATGCGGAGGATTTCCGCAAAATCGTCAATAAAATTGATGCGGAACTTTTTGGATTATTCTCGGCAGAGAATTTCTAGATTCTAACAGCGAAGCGGTCTAACAGCCAAGGGCGGTCTGACTTCTGACAGTAAAACGGTCTAAAATTAAGAATTATGCATATAGCAGTAGCAGGAAATATTGGTTGCGGCAAGACGACGCTAACCAACATGCTCGCCAAACATTACGGTTGGGAGCCACGATTTGAGAGTGTGGAATTTAATCCATATTTGGAGGATTTTTATGCGGACATGGGACGCTGGTCGTTTAACTTGCAGGTGTATTTCTTGAATAAACGCTTCAAGGATGTGGTGGATATTTCGAAAGAAGATAAATATATCATCCAAGACCGCACTATCTACGAAGATGCACGTATCTTTGCACCCAACTTGCACCGACAAGGGTATATGTCGGACCGCGATTTCGATAACTACCGCGACCTCTTCGACCTGATGATGTCGCTCGTGAAAATGCCTGACTTGATGATTTATATCCGTTCGACTATCCCCAACCTCGTTGCGCAGATCCAGAAACGCGGTCGTGCTTACGAAGCAAGTATGCGTATTGACTATTTGCAGGGATTGAACGAACTCTACGAGAACTGGATTGCTGATTACAAGGGCAAACTACTGATTATAGACGGTGATACGATTAAGTTTGGCGATAATCCAGAAGATTTCCGCCATGTCACCGACCGCATTGATGCGGAACTCTTTGGATTGTTCCCATTCGAACAAACGGAAGAAAGAGGGAAAGAGGTGAAGTGATAACCTCTCAGTCAGTACGCTGGAAGCTCCCCTATAAACAAGGGGAACAGAAAAGATGATTAGGCGATTTTTGGATTATATTGCAATTGAGAAACGCTATTCCCCACGCACGGTCAAGGAGTATGGAGATGATTTGCGAGCATGGTGCGAGTTCTTGGGATGGGATGTGGAGGATTTTGATCCTAGCAAGTTGGATGAGGAGGATGTCAAGGCGTGGATGCTACAAATGTTGGAAGCAGGACAATCGCCAAGGAGTGTCAAGAGAAGATTGTCTGCTGTAAAGAGTCTCTATCGCTTCTTGCTCACTTTGGGACTAGTTGAGGTGAACATCACTCGGACGGTGATGGTGCCAAAGACAGATAAGCCGTTGCCAATCTTCTTCCGCGAAAGCGAAATGGAGGCGTTTAAATCGCAGAATATGGTACCGAGTTTTGATGAGGGGATGGACAAGGATGGATGGATGCAGGCAATGCGTGATTATCTGCTAGTGGAAATGTTGTACCAGACTGGCATGCGTCGAGCAGAATTGGCTGCATTGACCGATGCAGATATTGATCTAACCGAAAAACAAATAAGGGTCTTCGGTAAACGAAGAAAAGAACGCATAGTGCCCATCGGAGAGTCGTTGGTAATGTTGATAAAAGATTATTTGGACATAAAACGAGAAATTTTACTTGATACTGTGAGTTTTGGCACATTTCTTGTGCGAAAGAAAAAAAACGGAGATTGGGTGCCCTTAGGCGCCAATGGTATATATAATATAGTACGCGCGCGCATGGGAAATGTCAGTACGCTGAAAAAACATTCGCCCCACGTGTTGAGGCATACCTTCGCAACGACAATGTTGAATAATGGCGCAGATATACGAACTATACAAACCCTATTAGGGCATTCCAGTTTGGAGGCTACGCAGGTATACACGCATACCACCTTCGACCAGGTAAAACAGGCATACCATGCAGCGCATCCACGTTCGTTGAATCAGAAACCCAAAGACGGAAAACAAGACGAATAGCCAAGCGTGGCTTGGTAAATAATAACTTAACCATTTTTTAAAAAAAGGAGGACTTATGAAACTGAACATGAAAGCGGTGAATTTTGAGATTGCTGAACGCCTCGAGAAACACATTGAGAAGAAGACGAAACGTTATGAGAAGTTGCTTCCAGAGTCCGCAGAGATGGAGATTCAAATGACAGTGGTAAAACCTGAAACGAATCTTAACAAGGAAACGCACGTGCGCGTAGTAGGGTTTGGTGCTGAATTATTTGCGCAAAAAGTGTGTGACACTTTTGAGCAGGGAGTGGATGATTGCTTGGAGGCTATCGAAAAACAAATAGAGAAGCGCAAAGATAAATAATTAGATATTTTTCTCAGAGGAGGGGCGTGATTGCCCCTCTTTTTATGAAAAAATATAGAAAAAATGCATTTTTTTTTGAAAATATTTTGTCAGTTAAAAAAAATGTAGTACCTTTGCACCGCTTTTCCGCCGACGTGTAATACGGCGTGGCAAAAAGTACATAAGACCCGCCTCTTTAGCTCAGTTGGCCAGAGCACGTGATTTGTAATCTCGGGGTCGTTGGTTCGAATCCGACAAGAGGCTCCAAAACGAACATTGAAATAAATATTGGGAGTATTCCAGAGCGGCCAAATGGGGCAGACTGTAAATCTGCTGGTTTTCACCTTCGGTGGTTCGAATCCATCTGCTCCCACAACTAAACTAACCGTCGCGGAAGTCGTGGTTAATTCGCGGAAATAGCTCAGTCGATAGAGCACTAGCCTTCCAAGCTGGGGGTCGCGGGTTTGAGCCCCGTTTTCCGCTCAATTTTTATTTATACACTCGTATGTTCGAGTAGTGGCGAACGTGGTTCGTGTTGCTGATGTAGCTCAGTGGTAGAGCGCATCCTTGGTAAGGATGAGGTCGCGGGTTCAACTCCCGCCATTAGCTCAAACACATAATACCGTGAGGTACTTCCGCTATATGGGAGTATTGCGGTGTGTAAAGAAAGTAAGTAAAAATACATTAGTATTAACGTTAATAACTAAAAATTATTCTAGAATTATGGCAAAAGAAAAATTTGACCGTTCGAAACCACACGTGAACATTGGTACAATTGGTCACGTTGATCACGGTAAAACAACTTTGACCGCTGCTATTACCACCGTATTGGCTGCAAAAGGTCTTTCTGAGCTCCGTTCATTCGACTCTATTGACAATGCTCCAGAGGAGAAAGAGCGTGGTATTACTATCAACACTGCACACGTTGAGTATCAAACTGCTAACCGTCACTACGCTCACGTTGACTGCCCTGGTCACGCTGACTACGTAAAGAACATGGTTACTGGTGCTGCTCAAATGGACGGCGCTATCATCGTAGTTGCTGCTACTGATGGTCCTATGCCTCAAACACGTGAGCACATCCTTTTGGCTCGTCAGGTGAACGTTCCTTCATTGGTTGTATTTATGAACAAGTGCGACCTTGTTGACGACGCTGAGATGTTGGATCTCGTTGAGATGGAGATGCGTGAGCTTCTTTCATTCTATGAGTTCGACGGCGACAATACTCCTATCATCCGTGGTTCTGCTCTTGGTGCGTTGAACGCAGTTCCAGAGTGGGAGGATAAAGTTATGGAGTTGATGGAAGCTTGCGACACATGGATCCAATTGCCTCCACGTGCTGTAGATAAACCATTCTTGATGCCAGTTGAGGACGTATTCTCAATTACTGGTCGTGGTACTGTAGCAACAGGTCGTATCGAGACAGGTATCGTTAAGGTTGGTGATGAGATCCAATTGATCGGTCTTGGTGCTGAGGGTAAGAAATCTGTTGTTACTGGTGTTGAGATGTTCCGTAAGTTGCTCGACCAAGGTGAGGCTGGTGATAACGTAGGTTTGTTGCTCCGTGGTATCGACAAAGATGAGGTTCGTCGTGGTATGGTAATCACCCACCCAGGTGTTGTTAAACCATATAGCGAGTTCAAGGCTTCTGTTTATATCTTGAAGAAAGAGGAAGGTGGCCGTCACACTCCATTCCATAACCACTATCGTCCACAATTCTACATCCGTACAATGGACGTAACTGGCGAGATCTCTTTGCCAGAGGGTACCGAGATGGTAATGCCAGGTGACAACTTGGAGATTCAAGTTAAGTTGATCTACCCAGTTGCTTGCTCTGAGGGTCTGCGTTTCGCTATCCGCGAGGGTGGTCGTACCGTAGGTTCTGGTCAGATTACCAAATTGATTGACTAATCATTTGAGTCAATTATAAAAACGATTGCCGAGGTTTCGGCCTTGGCAATCGATTTACGGAAGTCTTCTAATGGTAAGAAAGCGGTCTCCAAAACCGTCAATGTGGGTTCGATTCCTGCCTTCCGTGCTTGTTACAAAAATAGCTTCCGTCTGACTTCGGCTATTGCTGAGGCCAGATGTTTGGCGCAAAATAAGTAGAGAAGTAAACATAGAAAATAACTACTGATATGAAGTTTGTAGATAACCTAAAAGAGTCTTACACGGAGTTGGTTCATAAAGTGAGCTGGCCTTCGCGTAAGGAGTTGTCCAAGAGCGCAGTGCTGGTGTTGATCGCTTCCATAATACTAGCGCTCGTAGTATGGCTCATGGACTTTAGTTTTGAGTCGCTCATGACTTTTGTTTATGGCTTGTTCTAATCGCGAAAAAAAAGAATAAGGATATGGCTGTGAACAATTACAAGTGGTATGTGCTCCGTGCAATAAGCGGTAAGGAGAACAAGGTGAAAGAGTATATCGAAGGCGCCTTGGTCACCTCAACCTTGTTCAAGGAGTATGTCTCCCAAGTCTTGATCCCTACAGAGAAAATAGTGGCATTGCGTGGAAACAAACGCGTGATAAAAGAACGCAATAAGCTTCCAGGTTATGTCTTGGTTGAGTGCAACTTGACCGATGAGTGCTATCCACTATTACGTAACATCCCAAATGTGTTGGGCTTTTTGAGTGATGGCAAATCCTCTACTAAACCCAAACCAGTGCCACAAGTAGAAGTGAATCGCCTCGTAGGTGATGTAGATGACGCTGCTATTGAGGCTGTATTGGATGAAACCTTCTTGGTAGGTGAGCATGTTAAGGTAACCGATGGTCCTTTCAATGGTTTTGAAGGGGTTGTCAATGAGGTTATTCAAGACAAGCGCAAACTCAAAGTGGTTGTTACAATCTTCGATCGTCAGACACCGTTGGAGTTGAGTTACGATCAAGTAGCAAAGGAGTAGGAGGCACTGTTACGGGCCGTTGTACTACTCGATAGTTTCTTATTAACAAAACTATTAACAAAGTAAAACAAACAAAATTATGGCTAAAGAAATTGCTGGATTTATTAAGCTCCAAATCAAGGGTGGCGCAGCTAACCCTTCACCTCCAGTAGGCCCTGCTTTGGGTTCTAAGGGTGTGAACATTATGGAGTTTTGTAAACAATTCAATGCCAGAACGCAGGAAAAGGCAGGCAAAGTGTTGCCTGTTGTAATTACTGTTTACGCTGACAAAACATTCGACTTCGTTGTTAAGACTCCTCCTGTAGCAGTACAGTTGTTGGAGGCTGCTAAGGTGAAAAGTGGTTCTAACCAACCTAACCGTAACAAAGTAGCTACCATCACTGAGGAACAAGTAGTTGCTATCGCAACCGACAAAATGGTCGATTTGAACTGCTTTACCATAGAAAGCGCCGTTAAAATGGTGAAAGGTACAGCACGTAGTATGGGTATTACCGTTAAATAATTAAACTTCAATCACTATTATGGCAAAATTGACAAAAAATCAAAAGCTTGCTGCTGAGAAGATTGAAGCAGGTAAGCTCTACACAGTAGCTGAGGCTGCTGCGCTCGTAAAAGAAATTACGACTACAAAGTTCGATGCTAGCGTAGATATCGATGTACGTCTTGGTGTAGATCCACGTAAGGCAAA
Source organism: Paludibacteraceae bacterium (assembly GCA_045578815.1). Classification (GTDB taxonomy): domain Bacteria; phylum Bacteroidota; class Bacteroidia; order Bacteroidales; family Paludibacteraceae; genus Colicola. The sequence goes on along the minus strand of JAZNKZ010000015.1, from coordinate 1,002 downwards.
CCAAATGGTTCGCGGCGTGGTAAGCTTGCCAAACGGTACAGGTAAAGAGGTGCGCGTTCTTGCATTGTGTACTCCCGACCAAGAGGCTGCTGCTAAAGAAGCAGGAGCTGATTATGTAGGTTTGGATGAGTATATCGAGAAGATCAAAGGCGGTTGGACTGACATTGATGTGATCATCACTCAACCACAAATCATGGGTAAGATTGGTGCTCTAGGTCGTGTACTTGGTCCTCGCGGTCTTATGCCTAACCCAAAATCAGGTACAGTAACTATGGATGTTGCTAAGGCTGTTAAAGAGGTTAAGCAAGGTAAGATCGACTTCAAGGTGGACAAATTTGGTATCGTTCACACTTCTGTAGGTAAAGTTTCTTTCACTCCAGAAGCTATCAAAGAGAACGTTGTTGAGTTTGTACAAACCCTCATCAAGTTGAAACCCGCTGTTAGCAAGGGTACCTATATTAAGAGCATTTATCTTTCCAGTACAATGAGTCAGGGTATTAAAGTTGACCCAAAATCTATTGAGTAATTTATTTAATCGAAGACAAGTATGAAGAAGGAAGATAAAAACGCCATTATTGCTTCATTGCAAGAGCAGCTGAGCCAATACTCACACTTCTACCTCACCAATATTGAGGGCTTGAACGCAGAGAAGACCAGTGAGTTGCGCCGTGCTTGCTTCAAGCAAGATGTGAAATTGCTTGTGGCTAAGAATACTTTGCTGCAAAAAGCACTTGAGGCAAAAGGCATTGATGCTCAGATTTTTGAGGCACTCAAGGGTAACACTGCTTTGATGTTGTCTAACACAGGTAACGCACCTGCAAAGCTCATCAAGGAGTTCACCAAAAAAGAGAAAAATAAAGAAGAGGCTAAGCCACAGTTGAAGGCAGCATACGTTGAGGAGACTATCTACGTAGGTGCTCAAAACTTGGATTTCTTGGCTACTATCAAGTCCAAAAACGAACTCATTGCGGACCTTGTTGCTTTGCTCCAATCTCCTGCAAA
>JAZNKZ010000014.1:0-29394 GCA_045578815.1 Paludibacteraceae bacterium | reverse complement strand
TGAATCCATATGTGGGTATAGATTGGTGCATGACCAGACGTGTCCATCTCACCGTTCGTATGGATTGGATGCTAGCATTTGCAGAGAATCAACTGCTATAAGTCGGATCGTAGCCATGTCGTTCTGTGAGCCAAGGAGTTGCACTAAAGTCTTGTCTTCCTAAGACCGCTTGGCCTCCGACTTTGAATCCATATGTGGGTATAGATTGGTGCATGACCAGACGTGTCCATCTCACCGTTCGTATGGATTGGATGCTAGCATTTGCAGAGAATCAACTGCTATTGCCTACTGGTCCGCGATTCTTTTTCGGCTTTATGTTCTGTCACTAAAAAATGAATTTCTCAGGTATTGTATTAGGATTAGTAGCCTTTTTGTGTATTGGCTTTTTTCATCCTTTGGTTATCAAAGGTGAGTATTATTTTGGCACGAAGTGCTGGTGGGTATTTGCATTAGCAGGTGTAGTGATGTTGGTGGGCTCGCTACTGATTGAGAATATCTATTTCTCTGTTATACTGGGTGTTATCTCTTTCTCCTGCTTCTGGTCTATCCTCGAACTCTTCGAGCAAAAGAAGCGTGTAGAGCGTGGGTGGTTTCCCAAGAATCCCAAACGAAAAGAGTGATCATCATTTGACCACTCTTTCTCTAGTATGTTATACAATTTTTATTCCTTAAACGCGTTCCACCCTTGGGCTTGAAGGGCGAGTTCTTCGCCATTGCGACCGATAAGATTAGTACCCAATTCAGGTTTGGTGATATGACCAATCAAATACACATCTTCTAGTGGGATGAGCTTCTCGTAATCGTCTAAACTGCAAGTAAATAGCAGTTCGTAGTCTTCCCCGCCATTGAGGGCACAAGTTACAATATTGAGATTCATTTCTTCTGCCAACGCAGCTGCCTGATAATCAATCGGCAGCTTGTCTTCGTAGATAGCACATCCCACATTGGATTGCGTGCAGATATGCAACAGTTCGCTGCTCAGTCCGTCAGAGATGTCCATCATAGCAGTAGGTTTGATGCCTGCTTTGTGTAGTTGCTCGATGATATCTCGGCGAGCTTCAGGTTTGAGTTGGCGTTCGAGCAAATACTCACGTCCCTCAAAAGCAGGAGTGGCTTTGTCGTTAGCTTGCATGACGATGCGCTCACGTTCAAGCAATTGCAAGCCCATATATGCAGTACCTAGATTTCCTGTAACACAAATTAAGTCGTTGACTTTAGCCCCATTGCGATAAACGATATCCGAGTCATAGGCTGTGCCTAGGCAAGTGATAGAAATAGTGAGTCCAGTCATGGAGGCAGAAGTATCGCCGCCTACAAGATCCACATTGTATCGCTCGCATGCGAGGCGTATACCTGCGTACAATTCTTCTAGGTCCTCAACGGAGAATCGTTTGCTAATTCCCAGAGAAACAGTGATTTGTGTAGGAGTACCATTCATGGCGTAAATGTCGGAGAAATTGACTACAGCCGCCTTGTATCCAAGATGCTTGAGTGGAGCATATTCAAGATTAAAGTGTATGCCTTCGAGAAGAAGGTCGGTAGTAACAAGTGTTCGTTTGTCACCATAGTGCATCACCGCAGCATCGTCCCCAATGCCTTTTTGAGTAGAAGGTTGCATAGATTTGATGTCTTTGGTAAGATGTTTGATTAGTCCGAATTCACCGAGTGTAGAGATTTCTGTTTTAGCCATGTTTTTGTATGAATAAATTAATTTAGCGTGCAAAGGTAGTGTTTTTTTTGCAAACATGCAATAAAAAGCAAATTTTATGTATTTTTCTTGTGTATATGCCATTTTTTTTGTAACTTTGCGCGCTTTTTATGTAATATTACACTATGATAGAATATATTAAAGGAAATTTAGCAGATTTGACCCCTACTTACGCAGTGCTAGAAGCTGCAGGAGTGGGGTATGCTATCAATATCGCGTTACCAAGTTATTCTGCATTGGTAGGCAAAGAGAATACGGAAACCAAATTGTTTGTCACTGAGATTATTCGCGAGGATACACACGATTTGTATGGATTCTTTACTCGTGGCGAGAGAGAGCTGTTTTTGATGTTAATGACAGTCAGTGGTATAGGCGCAAATACGGCACGTATGATCATGTCAGCTTATACTGCGAGTGAAATCCGCCAAATTATAGCAACTGGTAATGCGCGTGCGCTATCTCAGGTGAAGGGGTTGGGCCCAAAGACTGCTCAACGAATCATTGTAGATCTGAAAGATAAGGTGCTGAAAATAGATTTGGGCGTAGAGATGGTTCAAAATGGTTCAACAGTTGTTCAAGATAGTTTAACGGTTGTGGATAATGAGGTGAAGCAAGAGGCAGTGAGTGCGCTGATGATGCTGGGCTTTGCAGCAGCAGCAAGTGGTAAAGTGGTGGATAAGATTTTGAGTGCAGATCCTAGTGCGAGTGTGGAACTTGTAATCAAACAAGCACTGAAAATGCTGTAGAAAATTGAAAGGTGAAAACTGAAAAGTGAAAAAACTGATAAGCATATTATTAGCATTGAGTTGTGGGCTATTGACTATGGCTCAAGAACAAGATAGCATAGCGTCCTGGCAAGAGAATGATAGCGTGGTTATGGCTCCTCTGCAAGTACAACCTGTCGGGGTAGATAATTATGGAGCATTATCATCTCCAAAGAGTAGTTTGGATTTGCAGAATCCTGACAATGTGACGACTACAGTGGAGTACGACCCTATAATGGGGTGCTATGTAGTTCATACTCGTATCGGTGATGTAGATATTGCTACTCCATATATGATGACGATGGATGAGTATCGTGCATTTAGCGAGCGAGAACAGATGGGAAAATATTGGCAAGGGAAGATAAGTGAGGTAGAGCACGATAATGAGAGTAAGTTTGATATAACCGATATGAAATTTAATATCGGTCCTGCGGATAAGGTATTTGGTCCTGGTGGCGTTCGACTGAAGATGCAGGGTTCGGCCGAGTTGTTGTTTGGCTTCAAGCATCAATATGTGGGTAACCCTTCATTGACAGAGCGCTCTCGAAATAATAATATTTTTGATTTTGATGAGAAGATTCAGGTTAACATCAATGGTAAGGTGGGTGATAAACTGAATCTGAATATGGGGTACAATACAGAGGCGTCTTTCAGCTTTGATCAGACTAATTTGAAGTTGAATTTTAAGGGACAAGAAGATGATATTATTCAGTCGATTGAGGCTGGTAATGTGTCAATGAACTTGAATAGCAGCTTGATTAGTGGAAGCAGCGCACTGTTTGGTGTGAAGACAGACCTGAAGTTTGGAAAATTGAAAGTGCAGGCTTTGTTGTCGCAGCAAAATTCTGAGAGTCAGTCGGTATCAAGTAAAGGTGGTGCACAAACAACAAGTTTCGAAGTACCTATAGATAGTTACGATGAGAATCGTCACTTCTTCTTAGGTTACTATTTCCGAGATCATTATGAGCAAGCGATGCAGTCATTGCCATATATAGCAAGTGGCATAACGATTAATCGTATAGAAGTATGGGTAACGAATAAGAGAGGGAACTATGATCAGGCACGCAATATTGTTGCATTAGCGGACTTGGGAGAGTATGATGATCAGCACGTATTAAACTCAAATTGGAATACTGTAGGTGCTCGAAATCCATACAACAAGGCTAATAGTTTGTATGAGACATTGGCCCAAAATTATTCCGATATTCGTGATATCCAGCAAGTTAGTTCAGTGATGCAATCTCTGCCGAATATGGAGTTGGGTGAAGATTATGAGAAAGTGGAGTCCGCTCGATTGCTGAATAGTGGTGAATATACATTAAATGCAGCATTGGGATATATCTCCTTGAAAACAGCGTTGAATCAAGATGAGGTATTGGCTGTGGCATATGAGTATACTTATGGTGGCCAGGTTTATCAAGTGGGTGAGTTTTCTACAGATGGTGGAGAGGCGTTAAAATCACCTAATGCATTGATGCTAAAGTTATTGAAGAGTACGAACAACTCTCCAAATGAAAAGGGTAAAGGTACGTGGGATTTGATGATGAAGAATATCTATTCATTAGGGGCAAGCCAGATGTCAAGCGATAAGTTTGAATTGTACATCCAATACCGCAACGATTCAGTGGGAACAGAGATGCAATACCTGATGGAGGGGGAGGTGAAGGGTAAGCAATTGTTGCGTGTCATGAATTTGGATAGATTGGATTCTCGCAATAACTCATCTCCTGATGGTAAGTTTGACTATGTAGAGGGATATACAGCATTGTCTTCGACTGGTCGCATTATTTTCCCCGTATTGGAACCTTTTGGCTCACATTTAGCGCAAGCTATTGGTGATGCGCAGATAGCAGAGAAATATGTATTCCAAGAACTATATGACTCTACGTTGGTGATGGCGCAAGAAATGTCAGAGAAAAATAAATTCATGCTGACAGGTAAATACAAAGGGGCTGCTGGCAACGAGATTCGCTTGAATGCCATGAATATTCCTCGCGGAAGCGTAGTGGTGACAGCTGGTGGTGCGACGCTGATTGAGAATGTGGATTATACGGTTGACTACACGATGGGAACTGTGACCATATTGAATGAATCAATCATCAATTCAGGAACAAATGTGGATGTCAAATTGGAGAACCAATCGTTGTTCTCAATGCAGCGAAAATCATTGTTCGGCGCACACTTAGAATATGAATTCAACAAAGATTTTATGCTTGGTGGAACGATTATGCATCTCCGTGAGAAGCCATTAACAACCAAGGTAAATACAGGTAGTGAACCACTAGCTAATACCATATGGGGTGTAAATACAAGTTGGAAAACTGAATTGCAGTGGCTGACATTGCTGGTAGATAAGGTCCCTTGGATAAATGCAACAGCTCCTTCTACTTTCCAAGTCAATGCTGAGTTTGCTCATCTTATACCAGGTCATACGAGGGATGTAGGCGCGGTAGGAACTGCATATATAGATGATTTTGAATCCACCAAAACAAGTATAGATATCCATTATCCAAACTACTGGAAATTGGCATCAACACCAACAGGTGATCGATTTGATGAGGCTATAGCCAGTGATAATGTGGATTATAATAAGAATCGTGCATTGCTTTCTTGGTACGCAGTTGACCCAATTTTTGGTCACCCACAAAGCAATACTCCAAAACATATTAAGGATGATTTGGATGCGATGTCAGATCACCGTACACGTATCGTGTATGAGCAAGAGGTGTATCCAAACAAGGAAGTGCTGCCTAATGCTGATACCAAACTACCAGTCTTAAACTTGAGTTTCTATCCAGAAGAACGTGGCCCATACAATATTTCAGCTTCTGAAATTGGCTTTGATGGCAAATTGACTTCACCAAAAAGTCGTTGGGGTGGTATCATGCGAAAGTTGGATAATACCGATTTCGAAAAAGCGAATATTGAGTATATTGAATTTTGGTTGATGGATCCATTCTTGACTAACCCAGATGCGGCATTTGAAGGTGGTGACTTGTACATTGATTTGGGTGACGTGAGTGAGGACATCTTGCGTGATGGTAAGAAGAGTTTTGAGCATGGCTTGCCACTGAATTATGATCAAACGATGGTGGACTATACTATTTGGGGACGTATGCCTAAGACCACTAGTACAGTGGTGGCATTTGCTAACGAGGCTGGTGCACGTGAGAAACAGGATGTAGGTTTGAATGGTCTGAGTAAGGAAGAGGAACTTTTGTATGAGTTTGAGGGAAAGAAACCATATGCTGACTATGTGGAAGCATTGAGGGGTAAGGTGGACCCAACTGTATTGGCATTATGGCAGGAGAACAAATTTTCTCCTCTGAACGACCCTGCTGGTGATAAGTATCACTATTATCGTGGAGATGATTACGATGCTGCGCAAACTCCTATCTTGCAACGTTATAAGTATTATAATGGTACTGAGGGGAACTCTCCCGAAATGGATAATAATGCCTCATATGGCACAGCGTCTACCCTTCAACCAGATATAGAGGATATCAATCAAGATAACACCTTGAATGATAGCGAGCGTTTCTATCGCTACCATATCTCATTGCGAAAAGAGGATATGCAACGTGTTGGTCAGCAACATATTGCAAGCATTATGGAGACAAATGTAAACCTGAAGAATGGTCAGTCAGCCAAGGTGAAATGGTATCAATTCAAAATTCCATTGCGTGGTGATACAGCCATAATGAAGAAAGTGGGTAACATTCGTAACTTCAAATCTATCCGATTCGCTCGTATCTACATGACCAATTTTGCTCAAGAAACACACTTGCGTCTGGCTTCGTTGGATCTCGTGCGCGGGGAATGGCGTAGCTATACGAAAGGATTGTATCAAGATATTGCTAATAATCAGTATAATATCGCCAATCCTTATTCTTCAAGTGGTGAGATGGATGTAGAAGCTGTGAACATTGAGGAGAATTCAAACCGTACACCAGTCAATTATGTATTGCCTCCAGGTATTTCTCGTCAAACTGATCCAGGACAAGCTCAATTAATCGCTCAAAATGAGCAGTCAATGGTATTCCGCCTAAGAGAAATTGAACCAAAAGATGCACGCGCTGTGTATAAAAATGTAGTGTATGATATGCGGCAATATAAGCGATTGCAGATGTTTGTTCATGCAGAGTGTTTGCCTCAGTTTGATCCGATAGAAAACAAGGATGTCACTTGCTTTATTCGATTAGGTTCGGATTTGAAGAACAACTATTACGAATATGAAATACCATTGGATCTAACTCCAGAGGGTACGTATAGTAATGAGAATCCAGCAGATCGACTGAAAGTGTGGTTAGAACAGAATACCTTTGATTTTGATTTGCAAGCATTGACGAATGCTAAATTGGCACGTAATAGAGCCAAACGAGCAGGAAATAGTGGAGTAGGTAATACCATACCTTATGAGATTTATGATCCAGAAGATTTGGATAATAAGATTACAGTCTTGGGTAATCCAACGCTAGAGGATGTACAAGCCATCATGATCGGTGTTCGTAATAAATCTAACAAGAAAGTAAGTGGTGAAATTTGGGTGAACGAGTTGCGACTGAGCCAGTTCAATGAGCAAGGTGGCGTGGCTGCAATGGCAAATGCTGCATTAAGTGTGAGCGATATTGCACAATTGAACGTGGCAGGTCGTTTGGAAACTGCAGGATATGGATCAATTGAGTCGAATGTGTTGAGCCGAAACATGGATGATGCATATCAGATTTCAGTAAGTGCAGCTTTGGAGGCTGGACGATTGTTCCCAGAAAAAGCAAAATTGCAGATCCCTTTATACGCTTCCTATTCTAATGAGACAACATCACCAGATTTTGACCCATTAGATACCGATGTGAAATTGTCAGAAACATTGGAACTTTATGAGACAAAAGAAGAAAAAGATTCGATTCGCATGATGGCTAATACTGTACATGAATCGACTAGCTTCTCTGTTTCAAATATGAAAGTGGATATACATTCGAAGAAACGTAATATGTTTTATGATCCAGCGAACTTCTCTATATCTGCTAGTTATAATGAGCAGAAACAGCATAGCCCAGAGATTGAAACAGACTTATCTAAAGATTATAAGGGATCATTTAATTATTCATATAGTTTCAATCCGAAACCTTGGGAACCTTTCAAAGAAGTAAGCAAGGTCAAGAATATTAAATTATTGAGTGAGATGAATTTCTATTATTTGCCACAGTCGTGGGCATTTAATACGAATATGCATCGAACTTTCACTCACTTAAAAATGCGCGATTTTACTGCTGCAGAACTAGGTGGTTCGGTCAATAATAATCAGGATTTGACTTTCTCAAAAGACTTTACATGGGATCGCAATTTTGATTTTAAATACGACTTGACGAAGAATATTAAGTTCTCTTTCCAATCTGCTATGAACTCAACGGTGGATGAGGGTTTCTATACACCAGAAATAATTTATGGATATAATTTTGAACATAAGTATTACGAAGCATGGAAGGATACTGTAATGCGTAGTATGGCAACATGGGGTACACCTTATACCTATCAGCAGGTGTTCTCCGCGTCGTGGAATGTGCCGTTTAATCGTATCCCTTACCTTGAAGCACTGACAGCAAATGCTTCATATAATGCGACTTACAATTGGAATCGCACCATGCAAACTACTAATGATGCAGTGAATTTAGGTAACGTGATTAGTGGTACACGTGCTTGGCAAGTGGATGGAGGAATCAATTTTGAAACACTATATGGAAAGTCAAAATATTGGAAGCAGATGACTCAACATTATAACCAACGTGGTAATATGCGTCGTCGTGCAGTTTTCAAACCAAAGACATATACAGAGGTGATTTCTCTAGAAGCAGGTCAAAAGAAAGAAATAACTCACCGATTGGGTAGTGAATCGATTAAAATTACAGCCATTGACAAGAATGGCAAAACGCTAAAATTAAAGTGGAATGCACTTTCTGCTACCAAGGCTTCTGTTGAATCGAAAGTTAGTCTTGATAATGTTTCCATCACAATTACTACTGAGGATAAGAACAAGCGTTCAGCAGGGCAGGTTGTAGTAGATATGATGGCATATTTGGGTACGATGATTCGTAAGGTACAAGTGACTTATCGCAACACGAATTCCATTACTGTGCCTGGATTCGCACCGCAAGCTGGATTTATGGGACAACAACGATTTGACAATGTCTATGCTCCGGGATTTGACTTTGCATTTGGAGGTTTTGATGGCAATTTTGTAGAAAAAGCGAAAATGAATGGATGGTTGTCTGGAGATACTGCCGTAGTACAACCTGCTTCTCGAACCATGACAGAAGATTTCGATGCGAAGCTGACATTGGAACCATTCCCAGGATTCAAAATCCAAGTTAATGGAAAACGGTACGAAGCACAATCAACCTCAATAATATATTCCTATGAGCAACTGCAAGAGAATATGACTGGATCGTTTAATATTACACAGGTTGCATTGGCAACGGCTTTCCAGCGTGTCGGAAATGCAGATCAGAATTTCGCTTCAGAAACTTTTGACCAGTTCTTAAAAAATAGGAATATTATGAGAAAACGTGTTGCAAGTCAATACGTAGGGACACATTATCCTAATGCAGGATTTATCCCTCATAACTTGCGAGGTAAACCATATGACCCGAAGAACGGAACAGTGGCTGATAATACCGCAGATGTGCTAGTCCCTTCATTCTTAGCTGCTTATACAGGACGAGATGTTAACACTATCGGAATGAATCCGTTCATGAATATCCTTCATATACTTCCTAACTGGTCTGTTACTTTTGATGGATTAGGTCGCTTGCCGTGGATGAGAGACAATTTCAAGTCAATCAACCTCACACACGCATACACATGCAAATATGCAATAGGTAGTTATTCTAGTTACTCTACGTGGATACCTGCAGGAGACTTGAGTAACAAGCAGGTTGGTTTTGTGCGTGATGTTACAACTGATATGCCAATACCATCATCTGCGTATGATATATCTTCGGTAACTTTGACCGAGAACTTCTCTCCATTAATCGGATTGAATATGACTATGAAAAACTCGTTGTCGGCAAAGTTTGAATACCGCAAACAACGCAATATATCACTGAATGTAAATTCTGTACAGATTACTGAAGGACATACGGATGAGTTTGTAATAGGTGCTGGATATACGATTAAAGACCTCAGTTTTATCTCTAAGAACAGAGATGGAAGACAAAAGAAAGTTAGTAATGATCTAAAGATAAATGTTGATGTTAGTTACAAGGATGTCAAGACTTTGCTCCGTAAAGTAGAAGAGGACTTAACCCAAGCAAGTTCTGGTAACAAGATGTTGGGGATTAAAATCAGTGCAGATTATGTCCTCTCACAAAAGATTAATTTGCAATTCTTCTATGATCATCAAGGAACCACACCATTAATATCTTCATCATATCCAATCAAATCGGATAATGTTGGTGTTAATATCAAATTGATGCTAACCCGAGATAGTAAATAGTAAGAATCGTGTTTCGTGTGGGAGTCATAGGCCCTGAATCTACGGGCAAAAGTACGTTGGCAACATATTTAGCACGTCGCTATGATGCATTGCTCGTGCCTGAATACGCTCGAGAATATATGGAACGATTAGCTCCATCTTATCAGTACACATATGATGATGTTTTGGCTATTGCAAGGCAGCAAATTGATGTGCTTTCTTCACTTCAATCCGATTTGGTGATTTTTGATACAGAACTGATTATCACTAAGGTTTGGTTTATGCATAAGTTTGGAAAGTGTCCTGATTTCCTACTTCAGGCGCTGCATACTTATCCCATGGATATGTACCTTCTATGTTATCCAGATATGCCATGGCTGCCAGATCCAGTACGTGAGAATCCCAATATCCGTGAATATCTATTTGATTGGTACGAACGTGAGATTCAGGCTCTCAACATCCCTTATTACATCATTCGACACCAATAATACCAATAAAAAAGACGCTCAACTGAGCGTCTTTTTGTGATCCGTGCAGGATTCAAACCTGCAACCCCCACATCCGTAGTGTGGTACTCTATTCAGTTGAGCTAACGGACCATTGCTTTTCAAAAGCGAATGCAAAGGTACTGCTTTTTTTTGAAATGACCAAATATTTTGACAAAAAAATGCTTTTTTATCTGAATTTGTGCCGAAATTGCATGATTTGATACGATTATTAGGAAAATATTATGTGAGTTTAGTCTAAATTATCCAAACTAATAAGTTTGTTGACAATAGCATAAATTGTCAATCCTGCGGTGGAGTGTATGTTCAATTTTCGGGTGATATTTTTTCGGTGGGTAATAACCGTATGTATGGAGATACACAAAGTATCTGCTATTTCCTTGTTGCTTAATCCGTTTACTATTTGTATGAGCACATCTCGTTCGCGTTCACTCAAGGTGTCGTTTTGTTGTAGGAACTGTGTAGGTGGATTGTTGTGCTGTATATTGGTCAGGGCAGGGCGCAATATCTCATCCTCAATGGCACAATGATCTGCAAAATCCAACTCTGTATGCCATAGATCACTCATCACACTAATAAGTTTGTAGGTGGTAGTGTCATCTTGTATCTTGTCATAAGAGGGATAGTACTTGATTATCAGGTTTTTGATTTCTGTCAGTTTGTCGGTAATACGTTGATCATCACGAACATGTTCTTCGTATCGGCCTTCATTCTCATGCTCAATATGTGTGCGTATTTCTTCTACAAATTCGTCATAGCAACGTAAAATCAGCATAGGAATTTGAGTAGTAGGGTCGGCTGGAATGATGGCGTCTATCAGTGAGCGACGCAAGTAAGGCAAACGAAAATCTAAAAAGTAGGTGTGCGCATTTTGCAAATATTGTTGTAGAGTAGGAATATCAATATCTATGGGCTGTACAGGATGTTTAAACACTTTATAGTTGATGATAGCTAAGAACGTCGGTGTATGTACACCATGATTTTCACACGCTTGTGCAATGGTTTGTTCACCAACTCCCATCCCCAAACCAAAACGACTAATAAGAAGAATCGCATCTTCTTCATGCGACATCAAATCACAGATTTTATCCGTTGCTTTGTACATACTACTTTAATTACATATTTTACATCTAGTTTCAAAAACCGCGACAAAATTACTAAAAAATATTCACATAAGCAACAGCTTATCCGCAAAATACCTATTTTTAGGGGTATAGGAGAATTTGTAATCACCACTACTTTGGGCATATCCCTAATTGTTGGGAATTTTGTCCAAATACTTGTGTGTTCGTCTAAAATGCAGTAACTTTGTAGCCGATTTCGAAGGTACAAAAATTTATCACTATATGAACAAGAAATTACTTATCTTATTTATTTTTGCGGGCATACTGGCTAATATGACTTCGGTGTATGCCCAGCACCATCATCATCACTCCGACAAGAAGTCCGATGCCCATATCGCAGGACACGTGTTAGATGCTCATACGGGCGAACATCTCGCTTTTGTCAATGTACAAATCAAGGGCACTTCTCTGGGGTGCCTCACCGATGAATCGGGGCATTTCTACCTCAAAAACCTTCCTGAAGGCGACCTAACAGTGGTATTTTCTATGATGGGATATGAGACGGTAGAAAAAGTGATTACATTGCAAAAAAACACCCTCTTCGAGATGAACGTGGAGATTGCTGAAACATCCTTTATGATTGACAACGTGGTCGTTACTGCCAATAAGTACGAAACCAAACAAAAGGAAGTGGCAACCATTGTCAATGTCATCTCGCCTCTTATCATCGAGTCCACTACTTCCAATTCTATGGCAGACGTGCTCAATTTCCAAACGGGCTTGCGCGTCGAGGAGACATGCTCCAACTGTGGTGTGCCACAAATTCGTATCAACGGTTTGGAGGGACAATACACCCAAATCCTCATGGACTCCCGTCCTATCTTCTCTTCGTTGGCTTCGGTCTATGGCTTGGAGCAACTGCCTGCGGGTATGGTGGATCGTATTGAGGTCATTCGTGGTGGCGGTAGCGCGCTCTACGGTGCCAACGCTATCGCGGGCGTAGTGAACATCATCACCAAAGAGCCTTTACGCAATTTCTTCAATGTCAATCATACTACAGCCTTCACGCAAAGTGGCACCTACGATATCAACACCGCTATGAATGCCAGTGTCGTGTCGGAAAACCAAAAAGCAGGTATCTTCCTCTTCGGCGTGCAGCGCAACCGCGAGCAATACGACCGCGACAAAGATGGCTATTCTGACATCCCATTACTCAATACCACCACCGCTGGTTTCCGCTCGTTCTTCAAGACTTCCGACTACTCTAAACTGACGGCCGAGTACCACCATACCACCGAGTATCGTCGTGGCGGATATGGCATTGATAGCGTGCAACCACACGAATCGCCTCTCTGCGAACAACTACGACACAATATCGATGCCGCTACCCTCAAATGGGATATGTTCACCGCTGACAACAAACACTTCTTGAGTGTATATAGCAGTTTCCAGCATATCGGTCGCAATAGTTATTTCGGCACGAACTACAACCCCAATTCCTACGGCAAATCCACAGATATTGTGTCGGTTACGGGCGCGCAATACCGTTTCTCTTATCCGTGTGGTCTGATGAATGCTGACCTCAGCGCGGGTGCCGAGTACTCCTACAACCAACTCCGCGACCAGATTCTTGGTTATGACCGCAACACCCTCCAACGCGTACATCTCGGAGGGGGATACATTCAAAACGAATGGAAGAATAAACACTGGTCGATTCTTGTAGGTGGACGTCTGGAGCAGCACTCTTTGCTGGAGAAACCAGTCTTCTCCCCTCGTGCGAATGTGCGCTATACGCCTATTGACCCTATTGTCTTGCGCCTAAGCTATGCCAGCGGCTACCGCGCACCACAAATCTACGAAGAGGACTTGCACGTAGGTGCAGTGGGTGGCGAGGTATCGCTCATATCCTTAGACGAAAACCTACGCCCCGAATACAGCCACTCCGTCAGCGGAAGCATCGACATGTACAAACGCTTTGGCAAATGGGATCTCAACCTTACCCTTGAGGGCTTCTTTACCCAACTCAACGATGTTTTCACACTCGTAGAGAACGGACACGATGCACAAGGCAACCTACTTTTGACGCGCACCAACGCGAGCGGTGCACGCGTAGCGGGACTGAATGTAGAAGCCAAAGTCGGCTATGGTCACTTGCTCACTTTCCAAGCGGGTTATACCTACAATCATAGCCGTTATATCGAACCCGAACAATGGAGCGAGAATCCTAATATCGCCCCTCAACGCCGCATGTTCCGTACCCCTGACCACTATGGCTACTTCCTCTGCAATATTGAGCCGTTCAAGCATTTCCATATTGTCACCAACGGCAAGGTCACTGGCAGTATGCTCGTGCAGCACTTTGCGGGCTACGTGCCAGAAGATGAAGAGGTAGAAACACCTGTCTTCTTCGAGTGGGACGTGAAACTCTGCTACGATATTCCTCTCTATAAGCACTATACCTTGGAAGTCAACGCAGGCGTAAAGAACCTACTCGACCATTTCCAACGCGACATCGACCAAGGCATGGACCGCGATGCAGGATACGTGTATGGACCCGCTACACCGAGAACATTCTTTGCAGGCATCAATTTGAAGATATAATATCTCCTTACAAACCTCTAAAATCGCGTTGAAACTCAACTTTCCGCGATTTTTTTTGCGTATATGCAAAATTTATAGTAATTTTGCCGCCAAATTCTATATTAATTATGAGAAAATCGTATCTACTAACTTTGCTTTGTTTGTCTTTGGGCTGTTTGCAATTAGCAGCTATCCCCCCTTATCCTGGACTAGATCTCAAAGAACCAGTACACCCTCGTATTCCATCAGAGGCGAATACGCGCCGTAATGCTGATGCGCAACGTTCGCCAGAAATTAATCTGGCTCCCCATGGATTGTTGATTTTGGTCGAGTTCGCTGATCAAGTGTTTGATTCTCGAAACACTCGGCAGGCATTTGACTCCTTGGCAAATGGCGAGAATTATACCTATAATGGGGCAACTGGCTCCTGCAAACAGTATTTTACAGACCAATCCAATGGAAAGTATAGTCCTCATTTCGATGTCATTGGCCCCATACAATTACCACATAATTTGGCATATTATGGAACAGATACGGAGAGTGGCAATGGTGATGACCGCTATGTGTTCGACTTTGTGTTAGATGCATGTCTTGGTGCAGATCAAATGGGTGCTGATTTCACTAAGTACGACAACAATGATGATGGATTTGTAGATTTTGTGTACATCATTTATGCTGGATTTGGGCAAGCGGATGGTGGTGCTGATGCTACTATATGGCCACATACTTGGGACTTGAAATCTGCGCTATATTATGGCAACCATAATCAAAATACATATTATGCCAATTCTGCTAAGGATTACTATCTTCCGCAAATGGATGGAAAGACTTTGATGAATTATGCTTGTTCCAATGAGTTGAGATATTATACCAAGTCTCGTACAGGAATCGGTACTATCTGCCACGAGTTCAGCCATGTATTGGGCTTGCCAGATTATTATTTGACTACTGAATCTCCCATTGTAAAAGAACGCGAAACACCTGGCGCTTGGTCATTGATGGGTTATGGTAATTATCTCAACGATGGAAATACACCTCCTAATTATTCGGTTTATGACAAATACTACTTAGGTTGGCTAGAGCCAACGGCGTTAACTGTTACCCAATCTTTGGAGATACCTGCCGATGGTATGACTACATATATGCTAGCCCGCAACGAAAAACATGTGTCTGATGGAGCATATCGCACTGATACTGTGTATTATATCGAAAATCGCCAGCAAGAGGGATGGGATGCCTATCTTCCTGGTCATGGCATGTTGATATGGCGAGTGATATTCAACGAAGAGGATTGGTACCAAAACTGCCCAAATGACAATGTAGCACGCTATCGTTTGATTTCGGCTGTAACAGCTTCTTCGCCTTATACAACCACGGAACCGAAGCCAGAAGTACCTTTCCCTGGCTCTAAAAATATCACTAAGTACACTCCATTCTCACATAATGGATTATATAATATCCAGGAAATGAATGGCTTGATAACATGTGAGTTCACCACAACAACCATTCACTCTGCGGTGGAAAATATCCAAGTACCTCGTACTGGATTATGGTATAATATTTTAGGGCAGCTGATTGATCCTAATAATTACAAGGGTGTAGCCATTCATGAGAATAAAAAATATCTGCTCCGATGAGCAGATATTTTTTTTATAGTGTATATATGATTGCTTATTAGTGACTTACAGACATAATATTGGCAAATACACCAGCGGCTGTAACACTCGCACCTGCGCCATAGCCGCGAATCATCATCGGGTAGTCGTGATAGCGTTCGGTGGTAATCAAAATGATATTGTTTGACCCCTCCAATTGATAGAATGGATGTGATGCATCTACTGTCTCTAAACTAACGCTAGTCTTCCCCTCTTCCATCTTTGCTACAAAGCGCCAACGCAGCCCCTTTTGCTCCAATTCTTGACGGCGTGCCTCAAAATTGGCATCCAACTCAGGAAGTGCTTTCCAAAATTCATCCACTGAACCCTGGAAATATTTCTCTGGAACAAAAAGTTGTTTTTCTACATCCTCTTGCTCCACTTGATAACCTGCCTCGCGTGCCAAAATCACTAATTTGCGAATCACATCCTTACCGCTCAGATCAATCCGTGGATCTGGTTCGCTATAACCTTGTTCCTTGGCACGTCGAATAGTTGCTGAGAATGGTACATCTGCTGCTATCTCATTGAAGATAAAGTTCAAGGTTCCGCTCAATACGGCTTCAATACGCAAAATCCTATCGCCCGAATTACGTAAATCGTTAATAGTACCAATAATTGGCAATCCAGCGCCCACATTGGTCTCAAAGAGGAACTTCACACCTCTGTCCAATGCCGTCTGTTTCAGGCGTATATAATGAGCATATTCAGACGAAGCCGCAATCTTATTGGCGGTAACGACGGAGATATTATTCTCTAACAATGATAGATAAATGCTTGATACATCGGCACTTGCAGTGCAATCTACAAACACACTATTATATAGGTTTGCCATCTGCAAAGCTGCTTGCTTGATGCTGAAACCGCCAAAAGTGTTCTCACTCTGTTTCAACTGCTCACGATAATTATCCAACTCCAATCCATCGGGATTAAATATAGCAGTTCGGCTGTTGGCAATACCCACTACATTCAGTTGCAAGTGTTGCTGAGTGAGGAGCGTGTTATATTGTTGCTTAATCTGCTCAAGCAGTTGTGCTCCTACTGTCCCCACACCACATACAAATACATTCAGCACTTTATTCTCGCTCAAGAAAAATGAGTCATGCAACACGTTCATCGTCTTGCTCAGTTGCTGCGCAGGGATTACAAATGAGATATTTGTCTCTGTCGCACCTTGTGCAAAAGCGATTACGCTAATACCGTTTCGACCCAGCGTACCAAATAGTTTGCCCGCTATACCTGGCATATTGTGCATGTTTTCGCCCACGATACTCACGGCGGCTAACCCCTGTTGTACCAACATTGGGTACATTGATCCCACTTTGATTTCTTTCTCAAACTCTCGTGTAAGAACCTCTACCGCTTTTTCACAGTCTTTTTCTTGTACACCCAATGTGGTTGAGTTTTCCGAAGAAGTCTGACTAACGAGGAATACCGAGATGCCACCATTGGCTAATGCGCTGAAAATGCGTTGGTTAACACCAATCACACCCACCATTGATAAACCTGATACTGTAATCAATGCCACATCACGAATGCTGCTCAATCCGCGTACATAGCGTGTGCTATCCTCTGGCTTGGCTTGAATAATCGTACCCGTGTTGTTCGGACTAAAAGTGTTCAAAATACGGATTGGGATATTCTTCGCGCACGCAGGATATATTGTAGGTGGATACACTACTTTCGCTCCAAAGTGGCACAATTCGGATGCTTCCACATAACTCAAACTCTTGATTGTGTACGCATTAGGGATCAATCGAGGATCTGCGGTCATAAAGCCGTCCACATCCGTCCATATTTCCAACACCTCTGCGCCTAGTATCGATGCCAAGATGGAAGCAGTATAATCACTGCCACCGCGTCCAAGATTGGTAATTTCGCCCGTTTGGGTGTCGCGTGATATAAAACCAGGACATACACTTAAATGGGGCAACGGATTAAAGGTCTTTCGCACCAATTGCTCCGTTACGTCTGTATTCAATAGCACTTGCCCCTGCTTGTGATCGGTACGAATAAATTGTAAGGAGTCTTTGCGAACCGCTCCTGACAATGCTGCGGTCACAATCCGGCTACTCAATTGCTCGCCGTAACTCACAATCACAGCCTCTGATTTTGCACTTAAATCTTTTACTAAATGTACTCCAAAGAGGATAGAACGCAACTCGTCCAGAATAGTTTCCAAATCATGACAGAGCATCTGTCTAACTGTTGGATTGTCTATCAGCGAGTTAGCCATTTCTATATGACGTTGACGAATAGCTTGATATACTTCCATGTATGCGTCATCTGGCTGCAATGCCAACTGTGCCGCACGCAGCAGTTGGTCAGTGATGCCACCCAACGCACTCACTACCACTATACAATCGTCGCTCTCGCGAGCCACAATCTGCTGAATTTGACGAATACTTGCTACCGAACCAACGGAGGTACCTCCGAATTTAAGTACTTTCATAGATTTTTGATAAATGATTATTCAACCTACAAAGGTACTACAAAAATCGTAAATACGCAAACTCAAAGGAATTTTTACCACTTTTTTAAACATTTTTTTGTTTATTATTCTTTTTTTAAAGAAAAATGTGGATATTTTTAGCAAAATGTTGCAGATATGAAAAAAATATCGTACCTTTGCCAGCGAAAGCGATGATATTGTAGAATAGAGCTTGAAATAACACAATTATTATAATCGAAGGAGAACGCCGAAAATCCATAAAAGAGTAGGCGAAATATTTTAATTCTAAGTATTATGGAAAGTAATGCACCTGTAAAACAACTGCCAACTGGCCGTGCGTGGTGGAAATTCATTCTTTTGAGCCCTATCACATTGGGTATTTATCCACTAGTTATTATGTTTAAGCTTGCTGACGAACTCAATCTCGTTGCTGCTGCTGATGGCCAAAAAACAATGAACTATGTTTGGGTTATGGTTTTGACACCTTTCACTCTTGGTATCCTTCCTCTTGTTTGGTTCCACAAACTGAGCAACCGTATTGGTGATGAGTTGCAAAGACGTGGTCTTGATTATGAGTTGAGCGCTAAGACATTCTGGGGATGGGCTATTTGTGGTTCTTTGTTGTGCGGTGTTGGTCCTGTCGTTTATATTGCTAAACTTTTGAAAGCAATGAACACCCTCAATGCTGATTACAACGTTAAGGGCTAATCATTCAACTAACTGATAATCTTAAAGATTATATAAAAAAGCACTCCTCTTGGAGTGCTTTTTTATTTGTCATCAAACGCGTCTTTCAGCTTATGCTTGATATAGTGCTCATCCGTGAAATGGCTCCTCAGGTGAGGGGTCATTTCTGCATGGGCAAAAAACTTCTGATACTCTCTCTTGATGTCCTCTCCTAGATTAGGATCATGAGGCGTGTAGTGGCAGATAGTTTCTGGCGTGTCCTTAGGCTTGTACGCCTTGAAACGGAATAGGTCTTGCATCGTCAGTTTAAACTCTGTTTCGCCATTCTCACGACGACCGCGGTACTTGTTTACGCCGACTGCCTTCTTTAGCGAAGACATTGGATTCAACACTGGATTGATCACAATCTTCCTCCCTGAGAAGTCAGCACACAAGACATAGAAACCACCCAACGAGCTACCAATCAGGTATTTTACATCGGGGTTGGAAGCTACGAAATCATTGATTTTCTTCACTGACTCGTCCACATGATGATCCACCTCCAGTGGGCACCATTCCAATTCTGGATAATATTTACGAAAGTTCGTAATCGTATCGGAGTGTATCGACCCCGCAAATCCGTGTATATAAACTGCTTTCATCTATTTGTTTGCATATTTGAATAAATTCCGTTGCAAAGGTACAACATTTTTTTTATTTTCACAATAACCCATCCAATTTCCTCCACTCAATACTTTATATCACCCGACACAATACTCTTTGATTAGTTAGTTATTAATTAGTTATTAGTTAGTGATTCCAATACCTTTCCAATAGTATTTTGATGGTTTTGTAACACGCAGATAATCAGATTATTACAAAGTAAAATGGGGGGGGTAAAATTTATTTGCATATATGAAAAAAAAGCAGTACCTTTGCAAAAAAATATAAACAAATTAAATTCTATTTAGTGATGAAAACAATCAAAACAATTCTTTTTTGCCTTGTAGCAGTACTTTTTGCAAGTTGTGCAGGGCTAAACATGACTCCTTATGCGAATGATCCAGTAGAGACAAAAGTGGTTTTGTCTGAGTCCAACTACCACATTGTGAAGGAAGTTAGCGGTGAATGGACTGCAACGTATGTGTTTGGTATTGGTGGCCTTTCAAAGAAATCACTTGAAAACAATGCGGTAAGCGAGATGTACAAAAACGCAGGACTGACTGGTAATCAACAGATTATTAACATCACCACCACACAGTCTGTAGAATCATGGGCGCTGATTTATTCTAAAGTACGTGCCATCGCTCATGGCTATGTGATTGAGTTTGAGGAATAATCGATACAGTAATAAAATAAATAGAAATGAAAAAAATCATTCTTTGCCTCATGGTATTGGGGCTTTCAGTAGGTGCTTTTGCACAAAATAACGAAGTGGGTCTTGTAGTTGGTGGTTTCAACGGTTTAAGCTACAAGAAGATGATGAGTGAGAATTTCGCTATTCAAACGGATTTGGCGGTAGGTTTCCAACGCACCTCAATAGATTGGTTAGGTGATAGCGAATTGATAACAACTACTGGAGATTTGCTTGATTTTGTAATTAACCCTAACTTTTTGTACAACAAAGAGTTGAAACACGGAATATATGCTTTTGCTGGAGGTGGTGCAAGTGTAGGTTTGGCACAAGGGTTACATGCATCAGCCAGTCCAATAACCTTTGGTAAGTTTGGTTTGAATGGAATGATTGGTGCAGGGTATAAGTTGGCTGACTTGCCACTGACATTTGCATTAGATTT
Organism: Paludibacteraceae bacterium; assembly: GCA_045578815.1. Lineage (GTDB taxonomy): Bacteria > Bacteroidota > Bacteroidia > Bacteroidales > Paludibacteraceae > Colicola. Next base: position 8,732 of record JAZNKZ010000014.1, on the reverse strand, counting down.
CCGTCCTGGTTATGCTATGTTGCTGAATGTCAAAACGGAAACATTACTTAGTATCTTTGATTGGCACTTAGCAGCAAGTGTAAGATATTGCTTCTAAATAAACAACTCATACCAATAAAAATGCACTCCGAGGGGAGTGCATTTTCTATATTATATATAAGGTATAACCTTACATCACGATATTGACAATCTTGCCTGGGACAACGATGACTTTCTTTGGAGCGGCGCCGTTGAGTTGTTTGGCGGTCAGTTCGTGAGCCATGACAATCTTCTCAACCTCCTCGCGTGGAGTGTCCTTTGCCACCTCAATAGTGAAGCGAACCTTGCCATTGAACTGAACAGGGTACTTCTGCGTTGCCTCAACCAAATACGCTTCGTTGCACTCTGGCCATTCGGCATGGCAAACAGAAGTGGTTTCGCCACAGAGATGCCATGCCTCCTCTGCAATGTGAGGAGCGTATGGAGCAAGCAAGATAGCAAAGGTCTTGAGGATAGCTACCTTGTTGCACTTTAGGGCTTGTAACTCGTTTTGCGCAATCATGAAGGCAGGGATAGAGGTGTTGAACGAGAAGTTCTCAATATCCCAAGTGATCTTCTTGATGAGCTTATGAAGGCTGCGCAACTCCTCTGCTGTTGGTTCGTCGTTGGAGAGGGTCTCGAACATGTTCCACCACTTGCGCAAGAAGCGGTGTACGCCATCAATACCGTTGGTGTCCCAAGGTTTGGACATCTCAAGAGGACCGAGGAACATCTCATAAAGTCGCAGAGTATCAGCACCATACTTAGCCACTACATCATCTGGATTCACAACATTGAACATAGACTTAGACATCTTCTCAACTGCCCAACCGCAGATATATTGCTTTGGAGCCATTGGCGTGCCGATATATGGGTTATCTTCTACGGAAGTGCCGTCTGCAAAGACAAATTGTGCGTTCTTAAACTCAGGCATCCAATTGCGGAAAGCATCAATATCGAGTACATCGTTCTTGACGATATTCACGTTTACGTGGATAGGTTGTACCTTATCTTTGTACTCTGGGTTGTCGATGAGGTTGTAGCTGATGAAGAGGTTGCCCGTTGCGCCTTCGCCGATATAACGATATACGAAGTTGGAGCGACCTTGGATCATGCCTTGGTTGATAAGTTTCTTAAATGGTTCGTCTTCGCAGATATAGCCGAGGTCGAAGAGGAACTTATTCCAGAAACGGCTATAGATGAGGTGCCCCGTAGCGTGCTCTGTACCACCGATATAGAGATTAACTTGACGCCAATATTCGTTGGCCTCTTTGCCCACCAAAGCAGCGTCGTTGTAGTTGTCCATATAGCGGAGGTAGTAAGCCGATGAACCTGCGAAGCCAGGCATAGTGCAGAGCTCCAATGGGAAGACAGAAACGTTATCAATCAGGGACTTAGAAACGACCTTGTTATTTGCGGTATCCCATGCCCAGAGGTCCGCATTGCCGAGAGGTGGCTCACCTGTGGTAGTAGGCTTGAAGTCAGATACCTCAGGCAAGAGGAGTGGCAAGCACTCCTCTGGGAGCATGTATGGCATACCGTCCTTGTAATAAACAGGGAAAGGTTCGCCCCAATAGCGTTGACGGCTAAATACCGCATCGCGGAGGCGGTAGTTCACTTTCACGCGGCCAAGACCTGTATTGGTGATATGCTCCTTCATCGCTTGGATAGCGTCTTTGACTTCGAGTCCGTTGAGGAAGCCCGAATTGATCATCACACCCTCTTTGGCATCAAAGCTCTGCTCGCTGACATCGGCACCCTCGATGAGTGGGATGATAGGCAAGTTGAAGTGCTTAGCGAAGGCATAGTCACGGCTATCGTGTGCAGGCACAGCCATGATAGCGCCCGTACCATAACCGCTCAATACATAGTCACTTATATAGATAGGTATCTCGGCTTTGGTGAGAGGGTTGATAGCATACGAACCTGTGAAGACACCCGTCACACGGCGGTCAGCAATACGCTCACGCTCAGTACGGTTCTTCACCATTTGCAGGTATGCCTCTACCTCTGCTTTTTGCTCCTCGGTAGTCACACGAGCCACATACTCGCTCTCTGGAGCCAATACCATGAAGGTCACGCCATACACTGTATCTGCACGAGTAGTGAAGATAGTAAATGGTTCATCTTGCCCCTTGATAGCAAAGCGCATCTCTGCACCTTCGCTACGGCCTATCCAGTTGCGTTGGGTCTCCTTGAGGGAGTCTGTCCAATCCACAGTATCAAGTCCTTGGAGCAGGCGTGGTGCATAGGCACTCACGCGGAGGTTCCATTGGCGCATGACGCGTTGTTCTACAGGGTAGCCACCACGAACAGAAAGGCCTTCGCTCACCTCATCGTTGGCGAGCACACAACCGAGCTGTGGACACCAGTTCACCTTAGTATCAGCCAGATAGGCGATACGGTAGTTCATTAGGCGTTCTTGTTGTTCGCGCTCGGAGAGGGTTGCCCATGTTGGGTCAGTTTGCTCAAACTTCTCAATGAGCTTACTGATAGGTTGAGCCTTCTGCAAAGAGGTATCGAAGTAGGAGTTGAACATTTGGATAAATGCCCATTGTGTCCACTTGTAGAAGTCAGGGTTGCAGGTCTTTACCTCGCGATCCCAATCGTAGTTGAAACCAATCTTCTGGAGTTGCTCAATGTAGTGAGCGATATTCTCCATCGTGGTCTTCTCTGGGTGCTGACCTGTTTGGATAGCATATTGCTCAGCAGGCAGACCATAGGAGTCAAAGCCCATTGGGTGGAGAACATTGAAGCCCTGAAGGCGTTTGTAACGACTGTAAATATCGCTGGCGATATAGCCGAGAGGGTGACCTACGTGCAAGCCCGCACCCGATGGATAAGGGAACATATCGAGCACATAGAAGGGCTTTTTGTCGCTTTGGTTGTTGACGCGGTAAGTGCCTGCTTTAGCCCATTCGGCTTGCCATTTCTTTTCTATTTCGGAAAAATTATAGTCCATAATTTTATTGTTTAGTGAACGCGCCTTTGGCGCTACTGTTTAGTGTTTAGAGGAGTTTCTTTACTTGGTCATAGACGTTTTGGGCAGTGAAGCCGAGTTTCTCATCAAGCACTTTGTATGGTGCGGAGAAGCCGAAGGAGTTGAGTCCCCAAACGGTACCGTGTTCGCCTACAAGTCCTTCGAGGTTGCATGGCAGACCTGCGGTCAAACCAAAGCGAGTAACGCCTTGTGGCAGAACCTCTGCTTGATACTCCTTGCTTTGTTGACGGAAGATTGCTTCTGAAGGAACACTCACAATTTGGAGGCGGATACCCTCTGCACGGAGGAGTTCAGCTCCAGCCATGAGGGTAGAAACTTCGCTACCAGAAGCCAGCATTACCACTTGTGGATTCTCGTCTTTGCTAACGATATACGCACCTTTCTTCACGCCTGCCTCTGAGGTGTTAGGGACAGAGGTAACATCTTGGCGCGAGAGGATAAGGGCAGTTGGGGTATAGATATTCTCCATTGCCATTTTCCATGCAGCGGTTGTCTCCTCGGCATCAGCAGGGCGGAGTACCATCACGCTGGGGCGACCAGAGTGGTTGTGGAGTTTCTCCATGAGGCGGATTTGTGCCTCTTGCTCTACTGGCTCGTGGGTTGGACCATCCTCACCCACACGGAAAGCATCGTGGCTCCAAACGAACATCATCTGAATCTCCATGAGGGCAGCCATACGGATAGCAGGTTTCATATAGTCAGAGAAGACGAAGAAAGTACCGCAGGCAGGAATGATACCGCCATGGAGTGCCATACCGATGCAAACGCATGCCATGGTGAGCTCGCTGACACCTGCTTGGAGGAAACGACCTGTGAAATCGTTAGGGGTGATGACATGGGTATGTTTGAGGAAACCGTCGGTCTTGTCGGAGTTGCAGAGGTCGGCGGAGGATACAATCATGTTGCCGACATGCTCGGAGAGGTATGCCAATACATTAGCAGACGCAGCACGGGTAGCCACGTTTTGCTTTTGCATGATTTCGCTCCAGTCCACGCAAGGCGCTTCGCCACGCATAAAGGTCTCATACTCGTTAGCAGCCAATGGGTTAGTGGTTGCCCACTCGTGGTAAGCAGCATAGCGTTGATTGGTTATTTCGCGCAGTTCTTCGGCACGTTTGTCGTAGAGCGCTTGCACGTCTGGGAAGATTTGGAATGGGTTCTCAGGATCGCCACCGAGGTTCTTGACAGTGGCTTCGAACGAAGCACCTGACTTGCTGAGTGGCTGACCGTGGGTAGAAGTCTTGCCCTCCCAACTCTCGCCTTCGGCATTCACGCAGCCTTTCCCCATAGAAGTATGACCGATGATGAGCGATGGGCGATTCTTTTCTGCTTGTGCATTGAGGATAGCTTGACGGATAGCCTCTGGATTATGACCATCAATATCTTGTACATACCAACCCCATGCCTCGTACTTCATGGCTACGTTCTCGGAACTTACCTCGTTGCAATTGGTAGAGAGTTGAACTTCGTTGGAGTCGTAGTACATGATGAGGTTATCGAGTTTGAGGTGACCTGCCATACGCCCTGCGCCTTGGCTAATCTCCTCTTGGATACCGCCGTCAGAGATAAAAGCATATATGGTTGGATTGTGGATCTCGCCATAACGCGCATTGAACCACTTAGCCGCAATAGCTGCACCGACAGCGAATGTGTGACCTTGACCAAGAGGACCAGAGGTATTCTCAATGCCGCGAGCTACATTGCGCTCTGGATGACCAGGGGTAGCACTGCCCCATTGACGGAGTTGCTTGAGTTCGTCCATAGTAAAGTGACCTGTCATGCAGAGCTGTGCATACAGCATTGGTGACATGTGACCTGGGTCAAGGAAGAAACGGTCGCGCGCTTCCCAACATGGGTCCTCAGGGTCGTGGATGAGGAACTCGGAGTAGAGCACTTGAATAAAGTCAGCACCACTCATTGAGCCACCTGGGTGACCGCTCTTGGCCTTCTCGACCATTGCAGCGGCGAGGATACGGATGTTATCTGCCGCTTTTGTCATTAGTTGATTTGAATTCATGATTGTATATTGTTGTATTGTTTAGCGTTGTGTAGTGCCCGCGGAGCGAGCTGTGTAGTATTGTGTAGTGTGGCTAAAATTTGTATGCGAGGTAATAGTTTAGTCCCCATTGAAAGTCCTTGCGAAAACTAAATCCAGGGATATAGTATGGCATCACTTCTCCCTCTTTGGCATTGCGTGTAAAAAGCAGTTTCATACGAACATACCATCCCATTTGAAATCCTTTATACACTTGCACTTGGCAGCCTGCTACTATCTCTCCCCAACAATCAAATCGCTGTTGGTCGTAGAAGTTAAGTCTTTGCTCTCCCCAATAATCGCTATACAACTTGACATTCGTAAGGTCGTAGTTTTGGTATGCCCCACCAAATCGCAAGCCAACTAGCATATTATTCTCAGAAACACCTTTCTTGACAACGGCCAAGTCCATTCCGATTCGTCCAAAACCGCCTTGCCCCTTGTAATAGCCTCCATCTGCACCACGTTCCGCTATAGCATATCCTCCTTCAATGGTGGGGTAGAATCGTTTCGCTAGGCGCACATTGATGGCTGCCTCATAACTTTGTATCTTTCCTGCTGAACGCGCCAACTCAAGAACGGAGTTTCCAACATCCAACTTCACACTCATGCCCTGATATGTAGCGGTGTCTGCATACTCGCGTGCGCTCGCGCATAATGCGAGGCAACAGAGGGATACTATGAGCAATAGTCTATTCATGCAGGTAAATACACAGATTGTCTTGTGCAACGGATTCTACGCTCGCGTTGATAATACTTACACTATCCAGGCGTGGATCACTTGACCATGCCGCAGTAATGGTGTGATATACTGCACAACCGCAAGCCATACTGATGAACTGCTGACGAGGGGTATGCTGGATAAAAAGTGTATCTATTTGGTTGTGATAAAGCATCAGATAGGCGGTTAGATTGGTGTCGGGGCGCAACTCTAATCCCATAACCTTGATACCTTTGTCTTGCATGCCTATGTCGCTACCAATGCCTACAACGGCGATGCTATCCCATTGGGTATAGTGCACTGTGTCGCCTGCCGCAGTGATAGAGTCAGCAGAGAGGGTGATTTGTACTGCTGATCCCAACTCTTGGTGGCATGCGGTGTCTGGTTCACAAGCTGCAAAGATGAAACAAGAAACGAACAATAGCAAACAAAGACGAATATACTCCGTCTGCCACGTTCTAAAGGGAGATGTCTTGATTCTTTGCTCTTGGTTCATGACTCACAATAATGTCTTAGCCTCGTTTTTAAGTGTTTGTAACGCAATATCATTGGGAGTTTCTCCATTCGAACGATATGCAGTGATTAGAGTTTTTGCATAGTCTAGCGTATTGCTTTCTGGAGGCATTTGTTGGGCAATGCTATTGATGAAAGCAATTGTTTGATTTTTAGCATTTTCAATCATATCCCACACCTCATTGCTAACATAGATTTGTTGGCTGAGATTGTGATCATATTCTTGCCGAATGGTATGCATAAGATGGGCTTGCACCTGCAAAATAGTCATCTCTGTTAGGTTAAGGTCTATCAACATATGCTCTGGAGTAGTACGCTCTAACAACAATGCAAGGCGCTCATATGCACGCATTCGAATAGGTGATACCTCTTTTTGTGAGATACGTTTTAGTTCCCAGAGACGTTTTTCTGTCTCACTCTTGTAGAATTTGTGCATGACTAGCCATGTGGCAAAAAGCACACATAATGCGGGTACGCAGTATTTTAAAATCTCTATCATAATCGCCCAAATGTAATTTGGGCGCAAAGTTACAAAAAAAATCGCACATGTGCAAGGGTTTGCCTTACAAAATGTGCGATTTGTTTTTATGTAAGTATTTTTCTTACTTAATGATATCGCAGCCCATATATGGTTGCAATGCTGCTGGAATACGGATACCTTCTGGTGTTTGATTATTTTCGAGAAGGGCGGCCACAATACGAGGAAGAGCGAGAGCCGATCCGTTAAGTGTATGACAGAGAGAGACTTTCTTATCCTCTGCTCGGCGGTAACGACAGTGCAAACGGTTAGCTTGGTAGGTGTCGAAATTAGATGTAGAAGACACCTCTAACCAACGGTGTTGTGCCTCAGAATACACCTCGAAGTCATAGCAGAGTGCTGCGGTGAAGGACATATCGCCACCACTAAGGCGGAGAACGCGATAAGGGAGTTCGAGTTTTTGGAGCAATCCCTCTACGTGCTCTAACATCTCCTTGTGGCTAGCATCAGAATGCTCTGGAGTATCAATGCGAACAATCTCCACCTTACTGAACTCATGAAGGCGATTGAGTCCGCGTACATCCTTGCCATACGAACCAGCCTCGCGGCGGAAGCATTGGGTATAAGCGCAGTTCTTGATAGGCAATTGTGCTTCTTCGATGATAACATCGCGATAGATATTAGTGACAGGTACTTCGGCAGTAGGAATGAGGTAGAGATTGTCCAATTGGCAATGATACATTTGTCCTTCTTTATCAGGCAGTTGTCCTGTTCCATAACCACTAGCTTCATTTACTACAGTAGGAGGCATAATCTCGGTGTAACCCGCTTTGTTTGCTTCAGCGAGGAAGAAATTGATCAATGCGCGTTGCAGGCGCGCGCCCATACCTATATATACGGGGAAACCTGCGCCAGAGATCTTAACACCTAAATCGAAGTCAATAAGATTGTATTTTTTTGCGAGTTCCCAATGCGGGAGTTTATCGTTGTTGGCAAGTTGTTCGTCGGTGGCATTATCCCAATCACGGATAGCGATGGTGCCTTCGGTAGCGAGTTTGTCAAGCATAGGTTGGTTGCCCCAATTGCCGATTTTTACGACAAGGTTATCCTCTGCGCTATCGCCTTCTGGTACGAGGTCGTATGGCACGTTAGGGATAGTGAGCAGGAGAGAGGTAAGGGCTTCTTCTGCCTTTGCCATCTCTTGCTCGTAGCCAGGGATAGCTTGCTTGAGTGCACCCGTTTGTGCTTTAGCTGCTTCTGCCTCTTCTTTTTTGCTTTGCGCCATAAGTGCGCCTATGGATTTAGAAATCTTATTCATCTCTGCAGAAGCAGCATCTTTCTTTTGTTGAGCAGCTTTGCGCTCTGAGTCAAGGGCAATGACTTGTTCTATAGTTACTGCTGCGTTGGCAAAATGTTTCTTCTCCAAGCCTGCAATGATCGCGGCTTTGTTGTCGTATATTTGTTTGAGTGTAAGCATAATAGTTCAATATTGTTCAGTATCGTTCTATATGGTTCAATATTGTTATAAAAACAAATTTCTCCTGCCAACTGCCGAAGCAATCGGTAGGAGAAATTTAAGGTTGATTTTCTCTTGCCGATTAAGCCTCTGCAATCGGCTGGATGGAAACGTATGATTTGTTGTTACGCTTCTTTTGGAAGCATACGATACCATCTGTAAGAGCGAAAAGAGTGTGGTCAGAACCCATACCAATGTTATTGCCTGGGTTGTGAACTGTACCACGTTGACGTACGATGATGTTACCTGCTTTAGCGAATTGACCACCAAAGATTTTTACACCAAGTCGTTTGCTTTCTGATTCACGGCCGTTCTTGGAACTACCGACACCTTTCTTATGTGCCATATCTCTTAAACTTTGCTTTTAAAAAGGTTAAACAATTAAGCCAAAACGATCTCTTTTACTACGAGATTGGTCAAATCTTGACGATGGCCGTTCAATTTACGATA
>JAZNKZ010000013.1:0-23000 GCA_045578815.1 Paludibacteraceae bacterium | reverse complement strand
AGCCCTTGCGTAGCGTAGTAAATGATCGAACAAATACCCGTCAGACCAGCACCGACTACATTATGCGGCACGAAAATCCAGTTGACCATCAAGGCAAAAGGAAACAAGCCGAGAATGATGAAGATGTATTCTCGAACAACTTTGCTGATTGGGTATTGCGTGTAGGGAGTCATGAAAGGTGAAAGGTGAAAAATGAAAGGTGTTTATTTACTCATTGGGTCGAAACCTTGTCCGAAGACTCCACGCACTTGGCTTTGGCTGACAAATGCGTTGGGATCAATGGCATTCACCAAGCGGAAAATCTTAGCCGATTCGTATTGGCGAGCAATCACCGTGATTACTTTGCCTGGGTTCTTGGTGTAGCCACCTTGCGCTTCGAGGAAGGTCACACCGCGTGGGACTTGGGTCATAATAGCTTCGGCAATCTCCTCGTACTTGCTGGAGAAAATGAAGAACTGCACCGATTGGCGAGTGCGATTGAGCACCCAATCTACAGCAGTACCTGCCATGAAAGTGTAACAGAGACCAAAGAGAATCTTCTCCAGACCTTGACCAAATGGAAGTTCCTTGATTTCAGGCAAGAAATATGCACATAAGATAATTACAATATCGCATGCCATAAGTACGCGTCCCATTGGCAAATGTTTGTATTTATTCACAATCATTGCCACGATATCTACTCCACCCGTGCTGCCGTTGTTGAGGAACACTACCCCCAAGAAGCAACCCATAAACAGACCGCCTAAGATAACCGCCATGAATGGGTCGGAGATAACTGGTTCAGCAGGTATCTCTATGACTTTCAGCCAAATAGTGTACCATAGTACGCCCCATAGCGTACGCACGCAGTAGCGCCATCCTACGGTGAAGAACGCTGCAATCAACAAGGCTAAGTTGCAGACAAACGAACTCAACCAGATAGGAACGAAGGTGTCTGTAGCAAAATAGATAATCTCACAAAGACCTGTCAGTCCGCCACCGACGATGGTGTGTGGCACCAATATCCAGTTGACCGCAATGGCATACGGAATGGTGCAAAGAATAATCATCAAATATTCTTTCATAGCTATCAGCGGTTTCATACGCTGATAACCCTTGAGCTGTTCACGAAGTTTTCCTTTAGACATAGTGTGTGGTGTAGTATTGTGTAGTATTGTGTAGTATTGTGTAGTGTTGTGTAGTGTAGTGTTGTTTAGTATGGTGTAGTGTGGCATTTTTAGAAACGTGCAACGAGGTTGCGATCTCCCCAACCGTTATCTACGCGAGATACAGGTATCCAGAACTTGTTGGCTTTCACCCACTCTGCTGGATAGGCTGCTTTCTGACGGCTGTATGGGTGGTTCCACTCGTCTGCCACTACCTCATACTCTGGGTGTGGCGCATTGAGTAGTACGTTGTCTTTCTTATCCACCTCGCCACGCTCCACTTCGGCAATCTCCTCGCGGATAGTGAGCAGCGCGTCAATGAATTGATCCAACTCGTGCAAACTCTCGCTCTCGGTTGGCTCTACCATCAATGTGCCGTGCACAGGGAAACTCAAAGTAGGCGCGTGATAACCGAAGTCCATTAAGCGTTTAGCAATATCTGATTCGGTGATACCGATACTATGGAACTGACGGCAGTCGAGAATCAACTCGTGACCTACTCTACCGTTCACACCTGTATAAACGATGCCGAATGCATCTTTCAGTTTCTCAGCCATGTAGTTCGCACTTACGATAGCGGCTGCAGTGGATTCGCGCAAACCCTCTTCGCCCATCATACGGATATAGCCATAGGAGATGAGTGCCATGTTCGCATTGCCATAGAGCGCGCTTGATACGCGATTATTCTCAGCTTGAGGCATAGCATCCACCAAGTGTGCAGCGCAGCATATTGCACCCACACCGGGTCCGCCACCGCCGTGAGGACTGGCAAAGGACTTGTGCAAGTTGAGGTGGCAGACATCTGCACCGATAAAACCAGGATTGGTGTAACCAATCTGTGCGTTCATGTTCGCACCGTCCATATATACTTGTCCACCGCAGTCGTGTACAATCTGGCACATCTCGCGGATAGCCATCTCAAAGATACCGTGCGTGGATGGATAGGTAATCATACAGCCCGCGAGGTTGTCCTTGTGTTGCTCGGCTTTCTCGCGCCAGTCAGCGAGGTCGGTGTTACCGTTCTCGTCGCATTTCACTACCACAGGAATCATACCTGCTTGTGCACAAGAGGCAGGGTTGGTGCCGTGAGCCGAAGCAGGAATAAGGAGGATATTGCGGTGGTCTTGACCTTGTTGGTGGAGATACTCGCGGATAGTCACCAGACCTGCATACTCGCCTGCTGCACCTGAAGTAGGTTGCAAGTTGCATGCTGCAAAGCCCGTGATAGTAGCCAACTGTTGCTCCAAGTCTTCCATCACCTCCATGTATCCAGCCACTTGCTCAGCAGGTGCCAATGGATGAATGCCCATATATCCGGGATAGGTCACGGGAATCATCGCAGCCGCAGGATTGAGCTTCATGGTACACGAACCCAAAGGAATCATTGTATGGGTCAAACTAATATCTTTGCGCTCCAGACGTTTGAGATAACGCATCATCTCGGTCTCGGTGTGATATAGTTTGAACACCTCCTCTTGTAGGTAATCTACCTCGCGAACACGGTCTTCGTTGATTGCCCAAAGCCCTTCGAAGGACTCCTCGCTATCTTCGTATTGCGCCATGTTGCCCGATGCGTTAGCAAAGAGTTCTATAATGTCGTTCATATCATCCACCGTCACGCTCTCGTCGAGTGAGATGCCAATCCAACCTTCCTCATCGTAGTAGAGGTTGATGCCCAATTCTTCAGCCGCTTCGCGCACTGCCTCTACCCCATTTTCGTGGCGGATTTTCAGCGTATCAAAGAACTCGGTGTTCTCTTGCTCGTAGCCATATGCTTGCAGCATCTCGCTCAGATACACGGCTTTACCATGAATACCCTCGGCTATCTCACGAATGCCTTCTGCACCATGATACACGCCGTACATACCTGCCATCACAGCAGACAGGGCTTCTGCGGTACAGATATTCGATGTTGCTTTCTCGCGTTTGATATGTTGCTCGCGTGTCTGCAAAGCCAAGCGGAAAGCAGGTTTCTCATAGGTGTCTTTGCTCAGACCGATGATACGACCAGGCATATCGCGTTTGTGCTCCTCGCGAGTTGCCATATATCCTGCGGTTGGACCACCAAAGCCCATTGGCAAGCCAAAACGTTGTGCCGTACCGCACATAATATCTGCGTTGAGTGGCTTGAGCAATGCCAATGCCATCAGGTCGGCAATCACTGTCACTTTCATGCCTGCGGCGTGGCAGTCATCAATGAAGGCGGTGTAGTCTTCAATCGCACCATCTGCATTTGGCCATTGTACGATTGCACCAAAGAACGGACCATTAGCTGCGAGCCAATCGCTTGTCACCATTGCATAATCCACCATCACGAGTTCGATGTCTTGTCCTTTCGCGCGTGTGCGCATTACGTTTAAGGTGTTGGCAAAGATTTTCTTGTCCACCAATACCTTCTTCACGCCTGCTTTCACCATATCACGGCTGCGTAGGTTGCGCATCATCGTTACGGCCTCGGCAGCAGCTGTAGCTTCGTCGAGAAGCGAACAGTTGGCAAGTGGCAGACCTGTGAGGTCGCTAATCATCGTTTGATATACAAACAATGCCTCCAAACGACCTTGGCTCACTTCGGCTTGGTAGGGGGTGTAAGAGGTGTACCATACGGGGTTCTCCAATATATTGCGTTGAATCACAGCAGGCGTGTTCGTTCCATACCATCCGCGACCGATGTACGAGCGATAGAGTTGGTTCTTCGCTGCCATTTGGTGCATGGTATTGAGATGCTCTTGCTCGGTGAGTGGCTCATCAAGGTCAAGTGGCTCTTCCAGAAGGATATCCGCTGGCATGGTTTGTGCGATGAGTTCATCCACACTTTTCACTCCGATTACTTCCAACATCTGCTGTTGGTCTTGCTCTGTCAGACCAATATGTCTGCTTTTCAAGTAGTTAGTTTTCACAATATATTGCTTTTAGAGTTAATACACATTTTAGGGTGCAAAGTTACAATTTTTTTTGAATATACACAATAGGATAGGAAAAAATACTCTTTTTTTTGCTCAATTAAAAATATTTCACTATCTTTGCAGTCGCAAACCTGCGCCGAGGGATGTCTGCACATCAGCGGCGAGGGGAGCAGACATATGAAAGGCGTTTATTAGCGCTTTGTTCTGACGTCTTGAAACTTCGCAACTTTCAAAAGGTATTCGGAACTGAGCAACGGTAGATGTCCAACGGGATATAAGATAATCCCTCTTGTGCCAATTTGGTACGCCATTTGCGTATATGCATATGCGCACACGCGTACCTTAACTATGATATAGCACGAGAGTATACTTTATATTCGGCGTGGGCTTCGCGTTGTCGTTTCAATACCTAGGGCAATGCGAAGGCCTCAAGACGTGGAACGGCAATAGTGCAAGTTTCACGCTTTTTTTATGTCCATATTGTACAGTCAAACAATAGGTGGACATGTTTAAGAAATTCGGAGAAGGATGTTGGGCACTCGGATTTATAGAAGGCGGTATCCAACAAATCATGGAAAACGACACTTACGAAGTTAAGTGGGTAAAGGTACCGAAAGAAAGATGGTATGCTGATCCATTTATTTTGGATGTAACTGATACTGAGATCTTAGTATTAGTTGAGGATTATGCATATGATTATAAAAAAGGAGTCATCTCGCTGTTACACATTGATCGCCAAACGATGGAAGTTGTACAGCGAAAGGTTATTCTAGAAATACCTACTCATTTGTCTTTCCCCAATATTTTACGAAAGAATGGCAATGTGTACATTTATCCAGAAAGTGCTCATAGCGGTCAGTTGGATATTTATAAGTTTGACTTTGATTCTGAATCCTTAACGCATTGCGCTACGATATGTAATGATTGTATCTGGGATTCAGACATTACAGATGTATTTGGCGAATCACTTTTGTTTACTGCTGCTCACAATGATTATTTGTTAGATATTTATCATTGGAACGAGAGAGAGAAACGCTTTGTACTCTGGAAAAGTATTCCTTCTGAAATTAAGAACTCTCGATTAGGTGGCGCTCTATTTAAATATAAAGATAGAGTGTACTATCCTGCACAAAACTGCGAAAAAGGCTATGGTTGTGCTATCAATATCAAAGAAATCGAGTATAAAGATGGTAATTTTTTGATTTCAGATGTAAAAACAATCAAATCAACTCACAAGCGTTACAATATTGGCTTGCATACTCTTAATGAATACAAAGGTATTGCTGTGATTGATGTTCACGGATATAGGTATGGTGTAGTAGGAAAATTGATTACATCCTTAGTGAAAATGAAAAAGTATCTTAAAAAGTATCTATAGTATGGACTCTATCAAACTACACAAACATATTATTATCACAGGAGATCAAGTAAATCCTCTAGGTGTTCTACGGAGTATTGCTGAGGGTGGTATAACTCCTATTATAATTTATGCGTTTGAATCTCGCTTCCGTAAAGTTGTTATTAGCAGTAGATATGTCAAAAAATATCATAAGGTATTTTCTTATGAAGAAGCAATTGATTTATTGATAGATACGTATGGTAATGAATGTGTAAAACCTTTTGTATATACATGTGATGATACCATCGCTTCATTGATTGATTTGCGTTATGATGAACTTGTAGATAAATTCTTTTTCTTCAATGCAGGAAGGCAGGGAAAAATCAATGAACTATTGAATAAGCAAGTACAATGTAGATTAGCCGAAGAATGCGGATTGGCTATTCCTAGACAAGAAGTGGTTGATACAGGTGTTTTGCCCAAAACTCTCAAATATCCAGTATTGACCAAAACATTGAAGTCAACAATGGGACGTTGGAAAGAAGACTACTATATTTGTGAGGATGAAGAACAATTACAAACTGCTTATCAATCAATTCAAAGTCCTAAATTACTTTTGCAAGAATATATACATAAAAAGAATGAATTAGAGTTGTGGGGATATTCAATTAATGGTGGTGAGCAAGTATATTTACCCTTTCAGAAATCATATTTTCGTCTTTCGAATGAATCTTATGGAGGATATATGTATTTTACACCAACTCAAAATCAAGAGTTAGTTGATAAAATTTCAAATTTGATAAGAAGGTGTAATTATACAGGCTGTTTTGAGGTAGAATTTCTGGTTGACAAAGATGATAGTTTGTGGTTTCTAGAGGTGAATTTTAGATTTGCGATGTCTAATTATGGTGTAACATTCGGAGGAGTAAATTATCCACTATCATGGGCTAAGTCTCTTATAAACAATAGGATTGAAACTAATTTTCAGTTAAAAGAGTATTTCACAGCTATAAATGAAGCTGGTGATTTTGGGCAAAGTGTAGCTACTAGAAAAGTATCACTATTTCAATGGTTAAAAGACATTCGTAGTGTAGATATGTTGTTTTATTATAATCCAAAAGATCCTTTGCCTGCATGGTCATTTTGGTATTACAAAATAATTCGAAAGATACGAAAAAAGTTATTCAAGAAGTCATGATTCCTAAAATAATTCATTATTGTTGGTTTGGAGGTAATCCTCTGCCTGAATTGGCAAAGGAATGTATTGCTTCGTGGTGTAAGTGTATGCCTGATTGGGAGTTAAAGGTATGGACTGAAGATAATTTCGATATACAAACGGCACCCCAATATGTACAAGAAGCATATCAAGTCAAGAAATATGCTTTTGTGAGCGATTATGTCCGTTTGTGGGCATTAGAACAATATGGAGGATTGTATATAGATGTAGATTTCTTCGTATATAAATCATTTGAGCCACTATTGATTCATCATGCTTTCGTGGGATATGAAGGATGCAAACGAGGGGCTGTAATGATGGGAGTGATTGCTAGTGAAGCGCACCACACCTGGATTAAAGAAATGATGGATAGTTACAAACATCGTCCATTCATTTTGCCAGACGGTAAGTATGACCTTACGCCAAACACTTCGTATTTCACCACCGAATTAGAGAGAAAAGGATTGGTATTAGACGGAAAAGAGAAAGATTTTCAAGATATACATATTTTCACTGTAGATTATTTTTCTCCTATTTTAACTTCTGGCGAAGATGTTCGTTCTGAAAATACCTATTGCGAGAGCAAACAATTACGCTCTTGGAGCAAGCATGAAAGTTGGAAAACTATCATATTGAGCTACTTAAGTCCTGAGTGGCGAGTAAAAATAATTAAACTAAAACGAAAACTATTTGGATAATATGACTACAGAAAGCAATAATAAAGTGATAGGAATGTTTGGGTTTTCGGCAGAGAATCTAGATGTATTTCGTGAATTATTTGATGCAAGTGTGGAGATTAATCTATTTGAATTGCCACGCGAAAACACCAAAGACACTGTAAAACAAGTGGATAACTTCTATGTTCATCAATACGAACTTGCTGAGCAAAGCGCAGAACCTCGTATCAATGAGATCATTCGCGATATGCTTGCCATTCACGCAGACTACTATTTTATAGCTAGCAACGCGCCACTGCACGACGAAGTACACAAGAACATAACACACTATGGCTATAAAGTAGTGGTGATGTAACTCATATACCTATTACTTGCCCCCTGTATGCCCCTTATTTCCATTGGAACCTCATTGGAACCTGATTGGAACCTGATTGGAACCTCACTGAAGGATGACTATAACATCTCCCTACTATCTATATCAGTTCGACCCCTCTTTAGCAGCTTTCGCCAACTCCTTCCTCACATAGTCGCACAATCGTCCAGGCACATAGGGCTTTCCTTTCGAGTCTGGCATGCGTTGATGCTTACTCGCTTCCCGCAAAGCTGCCCGATATTTCTCTTCCCACTCTGCCCTGCGAACTGGGTCTTTCAGTATGGCACTTGCTTCTTTTGATACTTCTGATAGTTGCTTCACCATTTTACGTTCTGCCATTTCTTTCTGTTTCTTCTTCGAATACTCGGGTTTGCGGCAATAGGCAGCCCACCCTGTTCTGCCAGGGATAGGGCGAAGGTAGTGGTCTTTGTCAATTGAGCCACCGATACTCTCTAAAAAGGATGCTACGTGTACAATCATAGTTGTGGATTAGTTTCTTCGCTTTCGCCCTCTGGAGTGCTGCGCATGACCACAGGTTTGAAGCGTTTTTGGCGGAGTTGCCAGCGTTCGCGAGCGTATTGCTGCATGTCGGTGACTACGTCCATCTCGTCGATGATTTCCAGACCGAAGATAGTCTCAATCACATCCTCAAACGTGATGATACCTTGCAAGCAACCATACTCGTCAATCACTACGCCAATCTGCGACTTCTCCTTGAGCATCGCGTCGAAGATATCTCCGACATTCATCTCTTCGTTGAAGTACAAGAGTGGTCGTTTGATCTCGCCGAGGGTCTTCTGGAATTGGTCTTCGGTCAGGTCTTCCAACGCGTCGCCACGCAGGACATAGCCCGTGATGAACTCTGGCGAGTCGGCATAGACAGGGATACGCGAGAAATGGTCGTATTGGTCGCTGTCGTAATACTCACGCAGGGTCATCTTCTCCGAAGCAATAGCAGCCACCACACGAGGGGTCATCACCTCGTATGCCTTCACCTCGTTGAGACGCATGACATTGCGGATAATCTTGTTCTCGTCCTCCTCTATCACACCCTCTTCTTCGCCCACATTCGCCATAGCAATCACTTCCTCACGGCTGACAGCCGCTTCGTCTGGTTCGGGGAAAAGGCGAGCAATGAGCTCAATGACCTTCACCACAGGGAACATCGCCCACACCAATACACGAATCACATTGGCAGCAAAGCCCATGAGTTGTTTCCAATAGGTAGTACCGATGGTTTTAGGGATAATCTCTGAGAAGACCAATATCAGCACCGTCATCACGCCACTCGCCACACCAAACCACGCTTCGCCAAAGGCCAAAGTGGCTTGCAGACCCACGCCAGAAGCACCTACGGTGTTGGCAATGGTGTTAAGCGACAGGATAGCCGCCAATGGACGCTCAGTGTCCACTTTGAACTTCTTCATGAGTTTGGCGGGCTTGTATCCCTCCTCTTCACGAAGATTGATATACGACAAGGTGGTGGACATCAATACCGACTCCAACAAACTACACAAAAACGATACGCCTATGGCGAGAAATAGATATACTAATAATAAAGGTATATGCTCTTCTGATTCCATAATATTATAATTACTTGTTATTCATACGATTGAGGAAACACTCGATTGTGTTGCGCATGAGCATGGTGATGGTCATAGGACCTACACCGCCTGGGACAGGGGTGATAGCTCCAGCCACTGGCAATACTGCTTCGTAATCCACATCGCCCACGAGTTTGCCGTCCTCGGTGCGGTTGATACCCACATCAATCACGGCTGCACCTGGTTTGACATACTCGGCAGTCACCATTTTTGCACGACCTACAGCAGCCACGAGGATATCCGCTTCGCGGCATACAGCAGCCAAATCTTTGGTGCGGCTGTGGGCGATAGTCACAGTAGCATTGCGGTCAAGCAGCAGTTTGGCAACTGGCTTGCCCACAATATTGCTGCGACCGATGACTACGGCTTTCTTGCCCGCGATCTCCACGCCCGCTTGGTCGAGGAGCTCGATGATACCTTTTGGGGTACATGGGAGGATGCAGTGTTGGTTGAGCCACAGGCGTGCCACGTTCTCTGGGTGAAAACCGTCCACATCTTTCTCTGCTGAGATAGCTGCGATGACCTTGTCCTCTGAGATATGCTTTGGCAATGGCAATTGCACGAGGATACCGTCCACGAGTGGATCGTTGTTGAGTTTGTCAATCTCTGCGAGGAGTGTTGCTTCGCTCACATCTTCAGGCAGTTCCACCAAATGGCCGTCAAAACCACAATACTCAGTAGCTTTGATCTTGCCGCGCACGTATGAGCGACTGGCTGGGTTGTTGCCCACGATAATTACCATAAGGCATGGGCGGCGACCATATTGTTCCGCCAATGCATCTACTTCAATCTTCATCGCATCCTTGAGGGATTGCGAGATTTGTTTACCATCAATTATCATAATTCTTAATTCAAAATTCTCAAAGTGCCCAATGCGCAATGTCTTTGCGGTAGAAGAGGTTGTCGCAGTGAATTTTCTCTATCTCCTTATATACTTTCTCGCGCGCGGTTGCGATGTCTTTGCCTGTTGCAATGCACATCATCACACGTCCGCCGTTGGTCTTCAGCACACCATTGTCGTTCTTCGTTCCCATGTGGAAGATTGGACCGTCAAACAGCTCTGTGCCTTCAATCACCGCACCTTTGCTATAACTGCCAGGATAACCCTTTGAGGCGAGAACTACACCAATAGTGGCTTCATTGCGCCAGCTCATCGCCTTATCGCCTTTTAGCCTCATCACCTCATCGCCTGTTGCAATGCCGTAGAACACATCGTAGGCATCTGACTCAAGGAGTGGAAGAACCACCTCGGTCTCTGGATCGCCAAAGCGAGCGTTGAACTCGATAACCTTCACGCCTTGAGCGGTTTTCATGAGTCCGCCATAGAGTACGCCTGTGAGTGGCAAACCCTCTTGGCACATGCCTTTGGCAACGGCTTCAAGGACATATTTGCGGGCAAAAACCTCGTCTTCTTCGGTCACGAAAGGCAGCGGAGTATAGGCACCCATACCGCCTGTGTTAGGACCTTCGTCATTGTCATAGGCACGTTTGTGGTCTTGTGAGAGTGGCATTGGATAGACGTTCTCTCCGTTGACAAAGCACATGAAGGAGAACTCTGGACCTTCCAAAAACTCCTCTATCACCACTTTGCCTTTGCCAAACGCCTCATTGCAGAGCATATCTTGCAGCGCAGCATCTGCTTCTTCGAGGGTGTTGGCAATCACCACACCCTTGCCTGCTGCCAGTCCGTCGTACTTCAATACAATAGGCAGACTGCCTGCTTTGACGTATGCCAATGCTTCGTTGTAGTCGCTAAACGACTGATATGCAGCAGTTGGCACATTGTATTTCTGCATGATGATCTTGGCAAACTCTTTGCTCGACTCTATCTGTGTGGCTGCTTTGGTGTGACCAAAGATAGGCATACCTTCCGCACGGAAGGCATCTACCACACCTGCTGCCAATGCTGCCTCTGGACCTACTACGGTGAGGTTCACTTCCGTCTCTTTGGCAAAGAGGAGCAAGCCCTCTACATCGGTGTCTTTGATAGCCACGCACTCAGCGAGCTGAGCGATACCTGCATTACCTGGAGCGCAATAAATCTTCTCCACCTGTGGGCTACGAGAGAGGGCATACACGATTGCATGCTCTCTTCCGCCTCCACCTATAACTAATACTTTTTTACCCATAAATTAATGTTTGAAGTGGCGTGTGCCAGTCATGAGCATGCAGATGCCGAGTTCATCTGCTTTGACAATGCAGTCGTTGTCGCGGATACTGCCGCCTGGTTGAACGATAGCGGTTACACCATATTGAGCTGCCAAAGCCACGGTATCATCAAATGGCAAGAAACCGTCAGAAGCGAGGATAAGACCTTCGGTCACACCTGCTGCGTGCGCTTGCTTCATAGCAATCTCCGCACTACCTACGCGGTTCATTTGACCTGCACCTACGCCCAGCGTTTGACCATTCTTAACCACTACTATTGCATTGGATTTCACGTGCTTAACGATATTCCAACCGAATTGCATGTCTGCCAAGGTTGCTGCATCAGGTTGTACCTTAGTAGCGCACATATCGGCTGTGATAGTCTCGATTTGGGTGTCGAGGTGTTGCACAAGCAGACCACCATTCACGCTCACATATTGGTCGATGGCCTCGCTGCTTGGAGTCATGTCCACTTGGATAACGCGGAGGTTCTTCTTGGTAGCGAAGATCTCCATCGCCTCGTCAGTAAAGTCTGGAGCAATCACAATCTCAAGGAAGATAGGCTTCATACCCAAAGCAATCTCCTTGGTGATGGTGCGGTTGCAGATCACGATACCGCCGTAGATGCTCACGGTGTCTGCCTCGTATGCCTTTTGCCATGCCTCTTCGATGGTCTCTGCCACAGCAGCACCGCAAGGGTTCATGTGCTTAAGGGCTACGCAGAAAGGTTGTTGGAAGTCGCGTGCGATATTGAGCGCTGCGTTGGCGTCTTGGATATTGTTGTAGGACATCTCCTTGCCTTGGAGTTGTTTGCCGCTGGCGAGTGAGAATGGGATAGCTTTGGTAGAAGCATAGAACTTAGCTGATTGGTGAGGGTTCTCGCCATAGCGAAGACCTTGCTTGAGGTCGAACTCAAGGAAGAGTTTCTCATTGAGGCCAGCTTTCTCGCGCATGTAAGTAGCTATGCAGCAGTCATATTGCGCTGTATGGGTGTATGCCTTAGCAGAGAGTTGCAAGCGAGTTTCGAGAGTGGTGTTGCCAGTAGCGTTAATCTCAGCGAGGATAGTGTCGTAGTCCGCAGGATCGCAAACAACAGTCACATCGTTGTAGTTCTTCGCCGCAGAACGGAGCATAGATGGGCCACCTATATCAATCTTCTCGATAGCTTCTGCCATAGTAGTACCCTCTTTGGCGATGGTCTCGCGGAATGGATAGAGGTTCACGCACACGAGGTCGATGAATTCGATGCCGTTCTCCTGCAATGCTTGGAGGTGAGATGGCTCATCGCGGCGAGCGAGAAGACCACCATGCACCTTTGGGTGGAGGGTCTTAACGCGACCGTCGCAGATCTCAGGGAAACCCGTCACTTCGCTGATACCGATAGTTTTAACACCTGAGTCTTCGAGGAGTTTTTGTGTACCGCCTGTGGCGATAATCTCCCAACCTGCTGCTTGCAGGCCCTTTACAAAATCAACTAATCCTGTTTTGTCGCTTACGCTGACAAGAGCTCTTTTTGCCATATCTTTTTTATACCTTAAAAATTTGATTTACTAATTAAATAATCTCGTTTTCGCCTTCGATGACTTTGCCGATGATTTGGGCTTTGTCGCCATGCTTAGCGAGGATAGCGATGGCTTTCTCTGCATCAGCAGCAGGCATTGCAATCACCATACCAATACCCATGTTGAAGATGTTGAACATCTCGCGGTGAGGGATATTACCCCACTTCTCGAGGCATTGGAACACTGGTAGAATCTCCCATGAACCCTCTGTCACGCTGAAGCCCTGACCATCCTTCAAGATACGAGGGATATTCTCATCAAAGCCACCGCCTGTGATATGTGCTACACCGTGCACATCGCAGTTGCGGATAACCTCCAGCACTTGCTTCACGTAGATGCGAGTTGGAGTCAGCAACACTTCGCCGAGTGGTTTTTCGGCATTGAGTTCTGGATAAACGGTGTGGAGGTCTAAACCTGCATCGCTAACCACCTTGCGCACGAGACTGAAACCGTTGCTATGTACGCCCGAAGAAGAGATACCCACAAGCACATCGCCTACAGCCACTTTGCTACCGTCGATGAGTTGAGATTTCTCCACCACGCCAGTGGTGTAACCTGCAATGTCGTATTCGCCATCGCCGTACATACCAGGCATCTCGGCTGTCTCGCCACCTACGAGGGCGCAACCTGCTTGGCGGCAACCTTCTGCCACACCTGCTACAATAGCCTCTACTTTCTCGGGGATATTGTGACCAATTGCCACATAATCGAGGAAGATAAGTGGTTCTGCGCCTTGTGCGAGCACATCGTTCACGCACATTGCCACAGCATCAATACCGATGGTATCGTGCTTGTCCATGGCGAAAGCGAGTTTGAGTTTGGTTCCTACACCATCGGTACCGCTAACGAGCACTGGTTCTTTGATGTTAAGTGCCGAGAGATCGAACATTCCACCAAACGAACCGATATTGCCCATTGAGCCAAAGCGGTTGGTACTTTTTACGTGTGATTTAATACGACTTACTACTTCGTATCCGGCTTCGAGGTTCACGCCGGCTGCCTCATAATGTTGAGCCATTTTTATTTACTATTTGACTATATTACAATTTACTGTTTATTTTTTGCGGAAGTATGCTACTGCGTTGTCGAACAGAGGTTGGCACTTGTTGCCTGCGATGTTGGTGAATACGCCATCTTCCCAACGTTCGGTGTGCCCCATCTTACCGAGGATCTGACCATTGCGGGAGATGATACCCTCTATCGCATAATACGAGCCATTAGGGTTGTGAGGTGCTTCCATCGTTGCCTCGCCCGTCATAGGATCAGCATAGCGGAATGCTACTTGTCCGTTCTCGAAGAGTTCCTTTGCCAATGCCTCGTTCACCACGAATTTACCTTCGCCGTGACTGACTGCAATGCTATGTGTATCACCTACTTGCATACCACGAAGCCATGGGCTGGCAGTAGTAGCCACAGTGGTAGTCACCATTTGCGAGATGTGGCGGTTGATATCATTGCGGAACAGGGTTGGAGAGTCTGGAGTTACCATGCCCAACTTGCCATAAGGCAGCAGACCACTCTTCACCAATGCTTGGAAGCCGTTGCAGATACCAAGTATCAAACCACCGCGCTCAATGAGGGCAGTGATAGCAGCACCCACCTTTTGGTTGTTAATCACATTGGCGATGAACTTACCACTGCCGTCTGGTTCGTCACCTGCAGAGAAACCACCTGCGAACATGAGGATATGACAGCGATTGATATGCTCTACCATCTCATCGATACTCGAAAGGACATCCTCGCCTGTGAGGTTGCGGAAGATAGTGGTCTCGACCTCAGCACCTGCACGGCGCCATGCCTTGGCGGAGTCGTAGTCGCAGTTGGTGCCTGGGAAGACGGGGATGTACACCAAAGGGGTTTCAACGGCAGAGCCGTTGTAGTTTAGTGTTGAGTGTTTAGTGTTTAGTGACTCAATACCTGCTGGCATCAATGTTTGATGCTGCGCAGGGACTGCGGATGGGTAGATCTTATAGAACTGACCACAGCATGCGTGGAGCAATACTTCGCGGGATACGCGCTCGCCATTGATAACGAGGTGGGTTCCGTCGGTGACTTCACCCAAGTATTGTAGGCTATTGGCAATTGGCGATGGGCAATTGGCGAGAAGGTCTTCGGTTGCTTCTACGAGGATAGAACCGTAGTTGTAGTCGAAGAGTTCGTTCTCGGCGATTTGGATATCGACTGCGAGTTCGTTACCGAAACTCATCTTTGCCAATGCCTCTGCTACGCCACCGAAACCTAGCGCAAAGGTAGCGCAAACCTTGCCAGATTGGATGGCATTGGTGGTATAAGTCCAGTTCTCTTTCAATTGCTCTACATTAGGCATATAGTTGGCCAATGCGTTGTGCTTGATGAGATAGAGCTTGTTGCCTGCTTTCTTGAGGTCAGTAGAAACGACCTTGTCAGCTGGCACGGTAGTGATACCGAAAGCAATCAATGTAGGAGGTACGCTGATATGCTCGAAAGTACCCGACATAGAGTCTTTACCGCCGATACTTGGCAGACCGAATGCCACTTGCATCTTGAGTGCACCGAGCAATGCGCTGAGTGGTTTGCCATAAGCGTGCTCGCTACTCATACGCTCAAAATACTCTTGGTAAGAGAAGCGCATACGGCTATAATCAGCACCTGCTGCTACGACCTTGGTACATGCCTCTACCACCGCATACGCTGCACTGTGGTATGGGCTCCAGTCGGCAATGAATGGGTTGTAACCAAATGCCATGATAGAGGCAGTATTGGTATAGCCATCGGTTGGGAGTTTTTGTACACTGACTTGTGTCTCAGAGAGTTGTGTTTTGCCGCCGAATGGCATGAGTACGGTACTACGACCGATAGTCGCATCGAAATTCTCAATCAAACCCTTTTGTGAGGTGACATTGGCATCTGCCATCACCTTTGCCATTTTCTCCTCGAGGGTGGCACCTTCGATGGTTTGAGTAAATGGATTCTTCTCCTCTACAGGGAGGATAGCGGCTTTAGCAAAGTGCTTTGCACCCGCGCTGTCGATAAACTCGCGGGTGAGGTCGGCGATGAGTTCGCCTTTATAGAACTGACGCATACGACCGCTGTCGGTGACATCCGCCACATGGGTGTATTCGATATTGTCGAGGTGGCAATAGTGCTCCATCTCGGCACGGTCTTTCGCCTCGATGACTACTGCCATACGCTCTTGCGACTCGCTGATAGCCAATTCGGTAGGGTTGAGTCCGCTATACTTGGTTGGCACGCGGTCGAGGTAGATATCCAGTCCGTCAGCGAGTTCGCCAATAGCCACACTCACGCCACCTGCACCGAAGTCGTTGGACTTTTTAATGAGGCGCGTTGCCTCTGGGCGACGCATGAGGCGTTGGAGTTTGCGTTCCTCAGGGGCATTACCCTTTTGCACCTCGCTACCGCAGGATTCGAGCGATGCTTCGGTGTGCTCTTTGGACGAACCAGTAGCACCACCAATACCATCGCGACCTGTGCGGCCGCCAAGCAAAAGGATGATATCGCCAGGAGCTGGGCTCTCACGGCGGATATTCGATGCAGGAGAAGCACCTACGACAGCACCAACCTCCAGACGCTTAGCTACATATGATGGGTGATATATCTCACGCACATGGGTGGTAGCCAGACCGATTTGGTTGCCATAGCTGGAGTAACCAGCAGCAGCCTTGCGGGAGATGATTTGTTGTGGCAGTTTGCCTGGCATAGTCTCTGCTACGGGCTTATAGATATCGCCTGCGCCCGTTACGCGCATAGCTTGATAGACATATGCACGACCAGATAATGGGTCGCGGATGGCACCACCGAGACAGGTACTTGCGCCACCGAAGGGCTCAATCTCGGTTGGGTGGTTATGGGTCTCGTTCTTGAATTGGAGCAGCCATTTCTCTTGCTTGCCATCCACGTCCACATCAATGAAGATAGAGCAAGCGTTGTTCTCCTCGCTGACCTCCATATCGTCGAGAAGGCCTTTCTTGCGAAGGTAACGCGCACCGATAGTAGCAAGTTCCATGAGGCAGAGCGGTTTCTCGGTGCGACCGAGCTCTTTGCGTATGTCGTGGAACATGCCGAGGGTGGATTCGATCTCCTCTTTCACGAATGAGTCGTCTATCTTGATTTCTTCTAAGATAGTGGTGAAAGTAGTGTGACGGCAGTGGTCAGACCAGTAGGTGTCGAGGATACGGAGTTCGGTTTCGGTTGGATTGCGTTGCTCCTTTTGGAAGTAAGTGACTACCTCGTGGAGGTCATCGGCGTTCATTGCCAAACCCCATTGCTTGCAGAACGCAGCGTACTCCTCGCGAGGCATGGTGATGAAGCCGTCCATCTTAGCCAATGGCTTGATGTCGGCGGTTTGGTTTTGCACCAATTGGCTTAGATCTTTCTCGCGCGACTCCACAGCGTTGATGTAGTAGTGGCGAATCTTAGCCATGTCTGCCTCAGCGATTGTGTCATCAAAGATGAGCAGACGGCTACTGCGAATTTCTACTTCGGCATTAGGGTCAATGAGGTGTACACAATCTACCGCCGATGATGCGCGTTGGTCAAACTGACCAGGAATATACTCAACAGCGAGGTACTTCTTGCCTGTGAGGTCGCACTTGTCTGATACGGTGTCTGTAACCATCTCGCCAAAGACGGTGTAGCAGCATTGCTCAAGCAGTTCGGGTGTAAAACCAAAGAGGTCGTACACATTAATATAGCGAAGCGATTGCAGACTGAGTTGCAAGTTCTCGTTTAGTTCGTTCTTGAGACTCTTGGCTTCTACTTGGAAGGCAGGACGCTTTTCTACGTATATTCGAAAATTAGCCATGATTAGATCACTGTATTAACTACTTTCTCGGTTTGTTGTTTGCGGAAGTCTTCGAGTTTTGCGAGCAAGGCGGTATCTTGCAGAGCAAGAATAGCGATAGCAAGCAATGCTGCATTCTTCGAGCCATTGATAGCCACCGTAGCCACAGGTATACCTGCAGGCATTTGCACAATGCTGAGGAGCGAATCCAGTCCGTCTAACGTCTTGCTGCGAATAGGTACACCAATCACAGGGAGTGAGGTCAATCCTGCAATCACACCTGCGAGGTGCGCTGCGCCACCTGCACCAGCGATGATAATGCTTAGTCCACGCTCACGAGCGGACTCTGCCCACTTCATAAGCTCGTGTGGAGCACGGTGCGCACTAATGACGCGTTTATCTACTTCTATTCCAAATTGTTCTAGGGTCTCAATCGCGGGAGTCATTACCTCCAAATCGCTGGTAGAACCCATTACTACGCCTACTTTCATACCTTTTGTATAATTGTTTTTAATAAATTTTGAAAGGAAATTTTGTACAATAACAAATCCGCTACAAAATTACTACTTTTTTTTGAATTACGCAAATATAACAGACGAAAAACACACACATGTTTATATATGCATAATAAAGAGAGTGCATCCACCGATACACTCTCCATTATTTATGGACTGATAGGATTACACGAGTAACCTCTATCCCACTCTATTACTCAGCCATCAACAGCTCCATGATGGTGCAAGCTGACTTAGCCACTGGGCTACCAGGGCCAAAGATTGCAGCCACACCTGCCTTGTAGAGGTAGTCATAGTCTTGCGCTGGGATTACACCACCTGCGATAACCATGATATCCTCGCGGCCGAGCTTCTTGAGTTCCTCAATCACTTGTGGTACAAGAGTCTTGTGACCAGCAGCAAGTGAAGATACACCAAGAACGTGAACGTCGTTCTCAACAGCTTGTTTAGCTGCCTCAGCAGGAGTTTGGAACAATGGACCCATATCCACGTCGAAACCGCAATCAGCGTAGCCAGTAGCTACCACTTTTGCACCACGGTCGTGACCGTCTTGACCCATCTTAGCAATCATGATACGAGGTTGACGACCCTCTTTCTTAGCAAATTCTGCTGTGAGTTCTTGTGCCTTAACGAAGAACTCGTCATTCTTAGTTCCTGATGCGTACACGCCTGAAATAGTTCTAATTGTTGCTGAATAGCGACCAACCACTTTCTCGCAAGCGTCAGAGATCTCGCCCAATGATGCGCGCAGACCTGCTGCCTTAACTGCCAAAGCGAGCAAGTTGTTAGAGCATTTTTTACCATCTGCCCACTCTTGTACAGTAGCAGTAATCTCTGCCAACGCAGCTTGTACAGCTGCCTCATCGCGGTGAGCGCGGAGCTCTTGCAAACGAGCCACTTGCTCCTCACGAACAGCAGTATTGTCAATCTCAAGGATATCGATAGGATCCTCGTGAGCCAAGCGATGCTCGTTCACGCCGATAATCTTTTGCTCGCCAGAGTCGATACGTGCTTGTGTGCGCGCAGCAGCCTCCTCGATACGCATTTTTGGAATACCGGTCTCGATAGCAGCAGCCATACCGCCGAGCTTCTCAATTTCTTGGATGTGTGCCCAAGCCTTGTCAGCGAGCTCTTGAGTGAGTTGCTCAACGTAGTAAGAACCTGCCCATGGGTCGATGGCCTTACATACCTTAGTCTCCTCTTGGATGTAAATCTGTGTGTTACGAGCGATACGAGCAGAGAAGTCAGTTGGCAACGCGATTGCCTCGTCCAATGCGTTGGTGTGCAATGATTGGGTGTGACCCAACGCTGCACCCATTGCCTCGATACAGGTACGACCTACGTTGTTGAATGGATCTTGCTCGGTGAGTGACCAACCAGATGTCTGGCAGTGAGTACGCAATGCCATAGATTTTGGATTCTTTGCACCGAAAGACTTCACAATCTTTGCCCACAACATACGACCAGCACGCATCTTAGCGATCTCCATGAAGTGGTTCATACCGATAGCCCAGAAGAATGACAAGCGTGGAGCGAAAGTATCTACGTCCATACCTGCGTTCACACCAGCGCGGAGGTACTCCATACCGTCAGCCAAGGTGTAAGCCAACTCAATATCTGCGGTAGCACCTGCCTCTTGCATGTGGTAACCAGAGATAGAGATAGAGTTGAACTTAGGCATGTTTTGTGAAGTATACTCGAAGATATCAGCGATAATCTTCATAGAGAACTTAGGAGGATAGATGTAGGTGTTACGCACCATGAACTCTTTGAGGATGTCGTTTTGGATTGTACCAGCCATCTCTTCGAGTTTCGCGCCTTGCTCCAAACCTGCGTTGATGTAGAACGCCAAGATAGGCAACACGGCACCGTTCATAGTCATAGACACAGACATCTTGTTCAATGGAATTCCAGCGAACAACACTTTCATGTCCTCGAGCGAGCAGATACTTACACCTGCTTTACCCACATCACCTACCACGCGCATGTTGTCGGCGTTGTAACCACGGTGAGTTGGAAGGTCGAATGCTACAGACAGACCTTTTTGACCAGAAGCCAAGTTACGGCGGTAGAACGCGTTAGACTCCTCTGCTGTAGAAAAACCTGCGTATTGGCGGATAGTCCAAGGGCGCAATGGATACATGGCGCTATAGGGGCCACGGAGGAATGGTGGGATACCTGAAGCGTAGTTGAGGTGTTCCATACCCTCGAGGTCTTCTTTGGTATAAACTGGCTTAACATCAATGAGTTCAGGTGTTTTCCAGTTAGCTTCATTGGCTCCTTCTACATGCGAAGCAGCCACTTTCTTGATATCAATATCTTTAAAATTTGGTTTCATAATCGCATTATTTGTTTAGAAGTTGAGCATTGAATTTCTTAAGTGTCTCGAGTACGTTTACGCGAACGTGGATAAAGTTCTCGATACCGAGTTTTTGCAAGTCTTCCATGCAAGCAGGAGCACCCGCCACGATAAAGAGTTCTTTTGCATCCTCAAGTTGCAACCATGCTTGTGGAGCGTATGTTGCGTACTCATCGTCGCTTGAGCAGAGTACGATGATATCTGCTTTTGCTTTGCGAGCGGCCTTGATACCTTCAGCCACAGATTTGAAGCCATTGTTGTCGATTACTTTGTAACCAGCGCATGCGAGGAAGTTGCAAGAGAATTGTGCACGAGCAATACGCATTGCCAAGTTACCGATGGTCAACATGAAGGCTACTGGTTGCTTCTTAGCACCCTCTGTCTCCAGACGCAAGGTCTCAAACTCCTCAGCAGCACGAGCCACTGGTAAGGTAACGATAGCACCTTCTGGTTTGGTCTTGCAGCAACCGCAACCACAACCTGTCTCTTTGATCTTCTTGCCTGCCTTCTCGGTGAAGTTAGGGAATTGGTTAGAGCCCAGCAACACCTCTTTGCGTTTAGCCACATCAGCCAAACGAGTCTTCAAGTTAGCTGCCATTGCCTCTTGTACCTTACCTGCGGCTACCATCTCGTACATACCGCCTTGCTCTTGAATAGCGAGGAATTGCTTCCATGCCTCAGCAGCGATAGCGTTGGTCAAGTTCTCGATGTAGTATGAACCAGCAGCTGGGTCAACCACCTTGTCGAAGTGTGACTCCTCTTTCAGCAGGAGTTGTTGGTTACGTGCGATACGCTCTGCGAACTCGGTAGGTACCTCGTAGGTAGCGTCGAATGGAGTAACCACGATCTCATCCACACCTGCCAATGCAGCAGACATAGTCTCTGTTTGTGTACGAAGCATATTTACGTATGCATCGAAGATTGTCATGTTGAAGCGGCTTGTTTCTGCGCAAACATTCATCTTCGCAGCATCTTTCAGTGCAGCAGTGAAGATAGGAGCTTTGTATGCCTCTACAATCTTTGCCCAGAGCAGACGTGCAGCGCGGAACTTAGCCAACTCCATGAAGTAGTTACCACCGATACCCATGTTGAAGCGAATCTCACGAGCAGCCAAGTAGTTTGGCAAACCTGCCTCGGTCATCATGGTCATGTATTCAGCACCCCAAGCCAATGCGTAAGCCAACTCTTGAGCGCAGTATGCACCTGAGTTGTTCAGGATTACTGAGTTCACGCCTACCACGCGGAAGTTCACCAATGTCTTAGCAGCTTTCACGGTAGCCACGATTTTCTCTGCTACTTTCTCGCGGCTCAGTGGTTTGCCTTTGAGCAGCATGTTCTTGATTGGGTCCACGTTGATGCTACCCTTCACTGCTTTGAAGTCATATCCGCTGCGTCCTACGAGGCGAACCAAGATGTTTGCCAATTGAGGAGCTTTGCAAGCGCATACGCTGAAGTTCAGTGCTACTTTGTCCAGTTGGATACCCTCAAGCAATGTCTTGATGTAGCGATAGGTCAGTTTCTCTGCGTTCAAGCAGATGCCCAACGAGTTCACGCCTTTGCTGAGTACGTCCAACGCTTTTGCATTCGCTTTGCGAGCGTTCTTGCAAGCGCAGATGTTTTGGCGGATAGCCCACTCGTTGTTGGTTTTGGTACCACGCACGTAAGGGAATTGACCTGGTGCAGATACAGTAGTTTTCAGACCTTTGAGGTCTTCTTGACGGTAGAAAGGCTGTACGTTGAAGCCTTCTGTGGTGCGCCATACGAGTTTCTTGTCGAAATCGGCGCCCTTGAGGTCAGCTACGATTTTCTCCTTCCATGCTTTGGTAGAGATGGCGGGAAACTCGGCTAACATGTTCAATTTTTCTTCTGCCATGATTTTAGAAAAGTTAGTATTATGTTTATTTTAATGTTAATTTTCTATTTTCGTATGATTTGATAGATAGAGGAATTATCCGTTCATACTCTTCGT
Organism: Paludibacteraceae bacterium; assembly: GCA_045578815.1. GTDB lineage: Bacteria > Bacteroidota > Bacteroidia > Bacteroidales > Paludibacteraceae > Colicola. The sequence goes on along the minus strand of JAZNKZ010000013.1, from coordinate 410 downwards.
TGCCAAAGAGAGGAGAAGTGATAATCATATCTGCTGTTGTGCGATTGGTCGCAAATGCGATGTTGTATAGTGATGCCAATCGTGTTAGTGCTCCCACGTCTTGTTGGTGTCCTTGCGTAATGAGGTTATCGCAAAAGAATATCAGCGCATCCAATTTCCCTTCGGCAATCATTGCACCTATTTGTTGATCTCCGCCCAGTGGTCCAGACTTCAGCAGGGTAATATCTTTGAGGGGATACTCGGTATTTTCTGAATCTACAGGAATAGCAGCAAGGAGACTACCGGTTGTACCTGTTGCAAATAAATTATGATGTTTGAGAATACACGAATTAAAGGTACACCATTTCACCAATTCTTGTTTTCTGGCATCATGAGCAACCAAAGCGATATTCAATTTTTTCATAATCAAT
>JAZNKZ010000012.1:0-26025 GCA_045578815.1 Paludibacteraceae bacterium | reverse complement strand
ATCGTAGCCATGTCGTTCTGTGAGCCAAGGAGTTGCACTAAAGTCTTGTCTTCCTAAGACCGCTTTGGCCTCCGACTTACCAGTCCAGCTCTCGGCGCTACCTCGCCGAGCCAACTATAGGAAAAGGATAACAAGCAATAAACAACCAACATAACAGCAAAACCACACCAAAAGAACAAACATCATAAATATGTGTGATATTAACGAAAGGATTCCATTGAGAGAGTCTAGTATTAAGGTTGATAAAAATGCCATAGGCAGTAGAGGTGAGGCTATTGCAACGGTGAGGTTTACGGAAGGAAATCTGTTTCGTGTGTATTTTTTAGGAGATAAGGCTCCTACAATAGATTGTTTATTAGAACTTACTGATGACAAATATCCTTTTTTTGCATTACTACAAGTAAAAACTACTAGCAAAATATTAGCTCGAGCAAACAAATTATCAATTAGTTTATCCAAAGATGATTTGATGAAACTACAACTAATGGCATTACCAACTTATTTGGTTGGTGTCGAAGAACAAACTGAAGTATTATATTTCGCTCCTATTTTTTATAAACATAAAATGCAGTACACGTCAAGTATTCCTACTAGGTATATGTTAAAAGCAGGAGAGAAAGATAAAAATTTACAGAATTTACGAAAACTAAAAAATGAGATTATTGCATATTCAATACCTACTCAAAAACGAAAATTAACATATAAAACTAAACTAAAATTTTAGCAGAATAATGAAATTTCTTGACACTTCAAAACGTACGCTGTTGATTGCTTCAAGTTTGCTGTATCGCTATGGAGGAAACAATATACAGGTGCAAATGGTAGAGTATGATTACTTCCATTTGTTAGTAACCTTAGACAAAAATACACCTACAGTTCGATGCGGAATAGTTGTCGTAGAGGTTGGTTACGAAACGAGTACCTCATTTGAAAATTTTATAAACACACTTCGGCATAAGCAATTATTCGAAAAAAGTAGTCCTGACAATATGCCTATACTGTTGATTAGAATAAATACAGAAAAAGAAATCGGAGATGTTAGTTTTTTAGTAGGCATAAACAATCAATTTGAACAAACAATCTATACCTCGCCTCATCCTTTCTCCCAATTAAACACTGATGCTTGGTTAAATGTGGAGAATGTAGTACGTTCTATGACCCAAACGATTACAGTATTGTCATTATCTTCTGTCTGTCTATTAAGGCAATACAATTTTCAATGCATAGATAAGAGAAGGAAATGGTTTCATGGCGTAATTCTATATGCCCGTAAGAATGCTATAAACTATCAAATAAAAGCTATAAAAGAAGAAGACACCCCCTTAAAGTATCTTTTCGACCCCAAGTTTGAAAAAGATGAATTGGATAAGTTGATACATAATTCTATTATTGATAATTTCCGAAATATAGTAGATGTAACCTCTAAACAAGAAAAACTTATAATCACCTCAGAGGATATAAAGGATTTAAGATTGTACGCTAAACAGTATGGCTATGAGAATATACCATTTGCAATAAGACTATCCCCTCAAATAGCAGACATTAGTCAAGCACTTGAATGTTTTGGGTTAGACAAAGAATTTACGACCCCTAACATTAACAATATTATGATTTACATACAAGGGAACTCTGATTTAATCAAAAACAAGGCACTCTATCAGTATCAAATACCCATTAGCCAATGGTTTGTAAAATGTAATGAGATAATGTCATTAAAAGATAGTCTTGTTCCCATAAATAAATGGATAAATTTTGCAGAATAAAAATTGTGACAAACATATTTGAATTCAACATAGACAACAAGCATTACCCCACCTCTCCAGAATAAAATCAAAAACAATATGAAAACATTTACAACTTACGCCGAGAAGAAGGCGAAACAATTTCTTAACCTATTACAAGGATATACCAAAGGTATACGAATGACTGCCACCCTTATTCTCCTACTAATGGGAGTTAGTAATGCGTGGGGGGCGGTGAATCACACAGGTGGTTATGTCTATTTTCTAAAACCTTCCACATGGACAGAAAGCAAAGTGATGATGTTTATTGGTCATAACTCTTACACATCTGTTTATGAAATGACGAAAGTGTCTAATACTGATAACCTCTATCGCTATACTATGCCATCATGGGACGGTGCTACATATGTAGCTTTTGCTAATGCTGAAAGTGTATGGGGAACTGGAGAATGGGGGCCAGACCAAAGAAAAAATGCGCCACATTATACCAATGTATATAACGATTATCGTTTCGATAGTGGTTCTTATTATGTTGTTGTACCCGCAAACACAAGCAATAATGCTGGTATTACTATCAATTATAAGAGCAGTGCATCTAATCTCAATTTAACAACCGAAGCAATAGCTTCTGACAAAGCACATGGGACAGTAAGTGTAAGTGGCTATTATATGTCCGCTTATAATACAGCCAGCACGCGCTCTGCAGTAAGTTCAAGCGCATCTAACGCCACTGCTTCTACTACACTTGCACCAGGATCTACCGCTACTTTCAAAGCAACAGCAAGCACTGGTTACGAATTTGAGGGTTGGTATGATGCAGCGACTGGCGGTAATCAATTATCCACAAACAGTACATACACCTTCAAGTATGATATTTCATACACTGGTAAAACGATTTATGCTCGCTTCAAAGCAAAAACCTATACCGTCACCTTCGATAATCAAGGTGCAACAACGGCAGGTGCTGCGAGTGTTACAGCTACCTACAATGCCGCAATGCCAAGTATAGCGAATAATTTGCCAAAGAAAACGGGCTACACCTTCAACGGCTATTTCGACGCAACTTCTGGCGGCAATCAATACTATAAAGCCGATGGTACTAGTGCAAGAACTTGGGACAAGACTACCGATACAGAACTCTACGCACAATGGACAATCAACCAATACACTATCTATTACGGTGTCGTAGGCAGTGCGAATGGTGCAATCCAACTTGACGGTGGCACTAAAGTGACCACATCTTCCTCTGCTACAGCAAATTACAACACGAACCATACCTTCACCGCAGAGCCCGCTAATGATTACAAGATAGAGGGATGGTATAGCGATGCCAATGGTGCAAATAAGATTGATGCAGCAGGCACAAACAATACTTACGAGATTGCTTCCTTGACAGCCGACACATATGTCTATGTAAAATTCGTAGAAACTGCAGAGGTGATGAGCCAAGTGACAGTTACTGCAACGGAAGGCGGTACTGTCAGTCCAAGTGGCACAGTAGAAGTAGGCAACAAAACTTCTTCTACCTTTACTGCCACACCTGATCCTGGATATAGATTTGATCAGTGGGCATATAGCGGAAGTATTGTCAAGAAAGCTGAAAGCAACACTAACGAACAAGGTAGTATCACTATCACCGCAACCAGCACTGGTACTCTCACCGCTCGTTTCGTGCGCGTGCACACCGTTAATTTCTTTGCTACTCCTGCTGCCGCAGGTACCGCAACCGCTACAGTCGGTGGGAATGCTATCACATCTGGTGACAAGATAGATGCCAACGCATCAATCATCTTCACTGCTGCTGTAGCAAACGCTTACAATGGCCAATGTACTTTCTTGAGATGGGTAGATGGTGCAGGTGAAACATTATCAACTGAAACCACATATACCCACACTGTGGAAGAAGACATCACGGTTAAAGCCATCTTTAAGATCAATCAATATACTCTGACCTTCTCCGCAAGCGAGGGCGGTCACGTGAGCGCAAAAGCCAACAACTCAGCCATTGCATCACCAGCGACATTGGACTATAACACCTCTGTCACCCTCACCGCCGAACCCGATGCCGGATCAGCGTTTGACGGATGGTACGAAGGTAGTACCAAGAAATCTTCTGAAACATCATATTCAATCACCCTAACTGCCGACAAAACTATTGAAGCCCGATTTACCAAAGGAACAACGGTGTATATGAAGGCCATTGAATACTGGAAAAAGGATCATCCTAGATATGCTATTTACTATTGGGGAGCAGGAGATAAAAACGGTTGGGTGGACATGACCAATGTAGATTGCAATGGTGATATTTACGAAGGTTATGTACCTGCAGGATATACCAATTTCAAATTTGTGCGCTTAGCACCATCTACTTCAAACGATTGGGCAAACAAGTGGAGCGAAACCGCAGACTTAACCACTACCAATAACGATGGAAAGATGTACATCCAGCCACATGTATACCTCAAACCAAATAGCAATTGGAAATCTGATGGTGCCCGATTTGCAGCATATTTCTTCAAAAAAGGTGATGACGCTTTTGGTAAAACTTGGATGGGTATGAGTGATACAGACGGAGATGGAATATACTCTTGCGAGATTCCTACTGACAAACTATATCCTAATGTTATTTTCTGCCGAATGAACCCTGCTTTTGATACAAACGATTGGGATAGAGATGATAATGATTATGTTTGGAATCAAACAGGGGATTTAAACATTAATACGTATACATTATTCACAATAACAAATTGGGGCGAGGGCTCTTGGTCTGCTGGTCCACATAAAAATGGCTGGCAAACTTACGCAGAGCCAAGTTACAAGATTACATATAGCAATCCAGCTAATGGTACTATCACTGTAACAAAAGCGGGCAATAACGTCGCCAGCGGCACATCACTCAATATGGGAGATGAGATTAAGATTACCTTCACTCCTGCTGATGGCTACGAACTAATCAACTATAATGTAGACTATGCCACCGAGACAGGAGAGGAAGGCGTATATACCGTTTGTGGTCCTACAAAGATCACAGCCGAATTTGCAGAAGCGGGTACTGCACGCACCGTATATCTTCGTCCAAACGAGGATTGGCTGCGAGACGAACCAATCTTTGCTGCATACGCATGGAACAGCAATTCTAAGGCAGAATATCATTGGTATATCATGACCACCAAAGCAGATGATTATACTGGCGCATATAGTTGTAATATCTCTAGCACCTATGATTGGGTTATCTTCGTTCGTCTCAAACCTGCAGGAAGAGATGGTAGTGACGGTAGTCTAGATTTCAAAAACGCTTGGAACCAAACAAAAAATTTGGCTATCATTGATAAAGACAACGATAAGACCAATGACCATAAACTCCGTTTTGCAATCGGTGATAAAGTAGGTGGCGAAGGTGAGGATAAAGAGAAATACGATGGAAAATGGGAGGAGAATACTCCTATCTGGGGTCTGACTGCTAACTTCAATGACTGGACAGCCGAGAAAGCTGTATTCAAAGGATATCCTGGACATTTGGATGTGATGCCTCCTTTCGGAACAAGCCATGAGTTTAAATTGTATAACTTCGTCTATGAAAACAACAAATACCATGGTAACGCAGGCACCATGAAGCGTGCGAACTCGGGACAATGGTGGACCATGAATGCATCAGAGCAAGCCAACTGCCAGATGATGCTAGATGTCAAAGGCGACTATATCTACCAAATGCGATTCTTGACTGTAGGTTATGAGTTGCGCAAACAAATCAGTGTGACCTACCCAGAAGCAGATACCAAGTATGCTCTCCTCTATAAAGATAATAGAGTGTCACGCATCTCATACGATATTCCAGCTGTAGATAACGAGCAAAACGACACTATCAGTTTCTTTGTTGACAAAGACGCTAACCCTACAATCAAACTCTTGGTAAATACAACTGAGACAGGAAATGCCATCCAAGTTTCAGTTTCAGAAAGTGGTGTATATAATTTTATTTTGCAACAGAATGGAGGAGAAGTGACAGTTATCGCCACGAATCCAGAACCATACAAAGGTTACTATTACATCCGTACCGATGCCGCTAGCGGTGGCTGGGGAGGATATAAGCAAGATGGCAACAAGATGACCTATAACAGTTATGCAGACAAAAGCCAAAACTTCGACCACTACTACTGCAAATGGATATGCAATCATAGTGATGCTGAGCATAAGGACTTTCGTGCATATACAAATGTAAAGTTCTGTGTGGCTAACGACTATAGCCACAAGCTCTCCGACGAGTTGGATGGTGACGAAATCATCGAAAAAGCGGAAGTACCTACTGGCTGTCTCCCAGAAGATGCCAATGTACGATTTGGATGGCACAGCAAAACCAACGAACTGAGTCGCGCATACATCGCAGGTGCCACCACTGCTACGAAAGAAACATTCCTTCACATTATTGATGCTGAAGATTTGAAGAATTCCGAGGGAACAACAGTAACAGATATTAACTTTACAGACTTGCAAAACTGGATTTACCAAGTAGATGTGAAAGCAACTAAGGCCACCAAGATAAAACTTGTAGCAGATTATGCTGAAAAAAGACAGTATTTCAAAGGAACTGAAGGAAATGGTGAAGAAACTAAGATAAATCTATTATCTTCAACTGCTCAAAACGTATATGATATCCGTTTGATATACAACTTCAAATGTAATCACCTCGTTGCTGCAATGATCTTGAATGGTGACAAAGAAGTAACCGAAAACGATGCTTTAGGTGCTGACATGATGGTTATCCGTAAAGATCAAGCATCAGCCGAGCAGTTGACATTCAATCCAAATACAAAAGAATTAAGTGAAGTTGGTACTGTATATTCCGTTATGACATTTACAAAGGATCATATCCTAGATAATGACCTGTCAGAACGCGCGCGCAGTCTCTACTGGGTATCCTTCCCATTTGATGTAAAAGTATCGGATGTCTTTGGCTTTGGCGAATATGCCGAGCATTGGATCCTCCAATACTACGATGGCGCTGAACGCGCAGAGAAGGGACTATTCAGCGATTCTGGTACATATTGGAAATATATCTTTGATACTGATACTACATTAAATGCAGGCGAAGGATATGTACTCGTATTAGATCTCAACAAGATAGAATTCCTACACGGTGCTGAAGAGGTGAGTCTCTACTTCCCATCTACAGAACCTGTGAAGGAAATTTCTGGTGAACTATCAACTCCCGCTACTATACCTGCACACGAATGTACCATTGATCGAGAGTGGACAGAAGGTGGAACTAGATATCACCACAAATATACCGACTCACACTGGAACCTCATCGGCGTACCTGGCTTTGCAGATATTGATTTTGATTTAAGTACAACAGGGTATCACTTCATGCAAGATGATGCAAGTTTCTACTACAATTTTAATCTTGCAGAGAGCACATATGCAGTGGAAGCTAGCCACGTCACTAAATTCCAAGCTATGTATGCTTATATGGTACAGTTCGCTGGAACTATTAACTGGACGTCATCTGAAGTTTTAGGAGTGGCACCTCCTGAACTAGTTGCTCCTCGCAATAGCGACGCAGAGCCTGAGAGAGTGGTTCTCCGCTTAGAGGTAGCACAAGGCGAAGAGGTAGCAGACCGAACCTTCGTTCAGTTGCAACAAGAAGGTGCGACTGCTAACTTCGACTTGAGTCTTGACCTTACCAAGATCATGAATAGTGGTTTTAGCAATATCTACACGCTCACCGATAGCCTCAAGATCCAAGTGGCAGGTAATGCACTGCCTATGGAAGAGACCGTCGTGCCTGTTGGCGTAAATATCGCCACTGCTGGCGAATATACTTTCCGTATGCCTGACGGCACAGAGGGCATGGTAGTCGAACTTATTGACTACGAAGCAAACACCACTACCAACCTCTTGCTAGATGACTATACAGTCAACCTGCCAACAGGTAGCAACGAAACACGCTTTGCGCTCAGCATCAAGCCAGAAAAGACAGCCACCAACGTGGGCAATATCGGTGGAACAATGAATGATGGTCAAGGCGTTCGCAAGTTCATCATCGACGGCAAACTCTACTTGCAAAAAGATGGCATGCTCTACGATGCACAAGGTCATAGCGTGCAATAAGTAATACAGAACAAAGGTAATAATCCTATAACCCAAAAAGAGTTGGACTAATGTTCAACTCTTTTTGGTTAAGATGGTGTAAGATGGTATAGGGTGGTGTAGGATGGTGTAGGATGGTGTAGGATGGTATAGAGTGGTATAGGATTGTATTCCTAGTATTACAACCCTACACAACCCTACACAACTACTACACAACTGCTACACAACCGCTACACAACTGCTACACAACTGCTACACAACACTACACAACCCTACACAATTTAGAAAAAAATCACGATTCTCTTGCGCATCTCGCATTTTTATTGTAACTTTGCAGCAAATTATACAATTTGGTTTACTATGGCAAAGATTTTGGTAATAGACGACGAACGCGCCATCCGTAACACACTGAAGGAAATCCTTGAGTTTGAAGGTTATACCGTGGATGTGGCAGAGAATGGGCGTGTTGGACTAGACATGGCATTGGCTGTTAAATATGATCTTATCTATACCGACATCAAAATGCCCGAGATGGATGGTATGGAGGTACTGCTCTCCTACCGCAAAGCTGTACAGGAACAAGGTGGAGATGAAGCACCTGTGGTGATGATATCGGGGCATGGCACGGTGGAGAACGCAGTAGAAGCCCTCAAGAGTGGCGCATACGATTTTATAGTCAAACCATTAGACCTTAATCGCTTGCTGCTGACCACACATCGCGCGGTAGAGCACAAGACACTGGTACAAGAAACCAAAGTGCTACGCAAGAAAATCGGCGCACGCAACAAGATGGTGGGCGTGAGTGCTCCTATTGAGCGCGTGCGCGAGATAATAGAGAAAGTGGCACCTACCGAAGCACGCGTGATGATCACAGGTGCCAATGGTACAGGCAAAGAGGTGGTGGCACACCTCATACACGAGCACAGCGCACGCGCCAAGAAACCAATGGTGGAAGTTAACTGTGCGGCTATACCTAGCGAACTCATCGAGAGCGAACTGTTTGGACATACCAAGGGTAGTTTCACCAGCGCCATCAAAGACCGCGCGGGCAAGTTCGAGCAAGCAGATGGCGGTACATTATTCCTAGACGAGATAGGTGACATGAGTCTGTCGGCGCAAGCAAAAGTGCTGCGCGCGCTACAGGAGAACGAAATCACACGCGTGGGTAGCGACAAACCCATCAAAGTGAACGTGCGCGTACTGGCGGCTACCAACAAAGACCTCAAGCACGAGATAGCCGAAGGACGCTTCCGCGAAGACCTCTTCCACCGACTGAACGTGATACCTATACATGTGCCATCGCTGGATGATAGAAAAGATGACATACCGCTGCTAGTCAAACACTTTGCAGAGCAGATATGTCAGGAGCAAGGATGGAAAATCAAGGGATTTGATGAGGGCGCTGTGGCTGCATTGCAAGAAAGGAGCTGGCCGGGTAACATCCGAGAACTGCGTAATGTAGTAGAGCGACTCATCATCCTAGGAGGTGACACTATCACCGCAGAGGATGTGGCACTCTTCGCGTAATAGGATAGAGTGGCCCTACACAACCCTACACAGACAATGATATTGCGAGGACTTAACATATTGAACTACAAGAATATCCGAGAAGCGAATCTGCAGTTCTCGGATAAGTTGAACTGTCTGGTAGGACTCAACGGACAGGGCAAAACCAATGTGCTTGACGCAATATACTATCTCAGTTTCACCAAGTCTGCCTACAATGCCATTGATAGCCAAAACATCCATCATGACGAAGAAATGGCTATGGTACAAGGCACATACCTCAATGGCGACACGGAGGAAGTGCTCAGCTGCGGATTGAAGCGCGGAGTGAAAAAGCAGTTCCGACGTGGCAAGAAAGATTACAAGCGACTACTAGACCACATAGGAATAGTTCCACTAGTGATGGTATCGCCACAAGATAGCGAACTGGTAGTAGAAGGCAGCGATGAACGACGCAAGTTCATGGACGGCGTTATATCGCAGTACAACAAGGCATATCTAGAGCACCTCACCCAATACAATGCACTGCTCAAACAGCGCAATGCGCTGCTCAAACAGCATGAAAATGTGGGTTTGGACGAGCTGCCTGTGGCTTTGTTTGAGGTTTTGGAGTTGCAGATGGTGCAACACGCCATGCCAATATATCAGGAACGAGTGCGGTTTATTGAGCAGTTTACACCCTATTTCCAAACAGTATATAATGCCATCTCTGGAGCAAAGGAGCAAGTATCACTTGGCTACATATCGCAGCTACACGAGCGTGACCTCGCCGAAGCTCTAGCACGCACACGCTCGCGAGACCTTATACTAGGTTGGACTTCGCAAGGCGTACACAAGGATGAACTGGAGATGAAACTAGGCGACTATCCACTTAAACGCGTAGGTAGTCAAGGACAACAGAAATCCTATCTATTGGCCATGAAACTGGGACAAGCATTGTTCCTCAACTCGGTGCATGCAGTAAACCAGAAGCCCATACTACTGCTAGATGATATCTTTGACAAACTAGATAGCGAGCGTGTGGAAAGAATAGTGCAACTAGTTGCTGGTGAACAGTTTGGACAGATATTCATCACCGATACCGACCGACAACATCTGACTGCCTTGCTAACAGCACATAGCGAACATGCCAAAGTGTTTGAAGTGAACAACGGAAATATACACGAGATAAATTAACATTATATATTAACTATTAAAATTTTAAGCTTATGAAGAAATTTACTCTTATGCTTAGCGCAATGCTCTTCTCTGTGATGAGTTTTGCTGGTGTAGTGACTTTTGATGCAGATGCAGACAAAGGAAATGCGGGTACTGACTCCAATAATGCTGCTGCGTATCAAATTACTAAGGATGGTGTAACAATAGAGGTATCATCTGGTATCCTTGGAACTTACAACAACGAAATGCACTATCGTATTTACAAAAATCAAACCCTCAAGATTACTTCTACTGTAGGTAATATCACAAAAGTAGAATTTACTTGTACTGCAAATGGCGAAGCTAAGTATGGCCCTGGTTGCTTTACGGTTTCTACGGGTAGCTATACCAATGATGGTGGCGCAGTAGGTACATGGACAGGTAGTACTGCTGAAATTGTATTTACCGCTTCTCTCAACCAAGTACGTGCGTCTCAAATCGTTGTAACCATCGACGGCGAAGGTGGTGGTGATAACCCTGGTGGCGACAACCCTGGAGGCGATGACCCAAATCCTGGTACAGGTGATGTGGTTGAGATCACTGGCTTGCAATATGCTGATGCTTACTATTATGAGTATGAGGGTGTGAAATTCTACGAGATAGATTTGTATAAAGATTTTGATGAGGATACTTATGATTATGTATATCCAGAAGTGTATATCGCTATTGAAGCCAACAGCAAAACTGCTATCAATGGTACATACGATCTGCTCTACGCTGGTTTGTGGACAAGCGAGAACGATTCTGTAGAGATGGGTGAGGTGCTTGGCACTGTAACCATCAAAAATGTAGATAGCGAATACAACTATTCTTTCAAGGGTTCGTTTGTTGGAACTGATGGCAAGACCTATAAATTTGATGATGTTGTGTCAGTTTGGGCATATGATTATGACAATGACGCAGAAATTGAGTTGAATGAAGGTGGATCTGATACTCCAGATACTCCTGATACTCCTGACACGCCAGTGGCAGGTACTGTGACCTTCGATGCGGATGTAGATAAAGGTAATGCATCTGAGGATTCATCTAACCAAACACCTTACACCGTAAGCAAGGGTGGTGTGACATTGGATGTAACCAAGGGTATTATTGGTAAATATAACGAAGAGTGCCACTACCGTGTTTACCAAAACGAAACTCTTACTCTCACATCTACCGTAGGTAATATCGTTTCTGTTGAGTTTACTTGTACTGCAAATGATGATGCTAAGTATGGTCCTGGTAACTTCGCAGTAGATAGTGGCAACTATACTTACTCTGGTCCTGTGGGTACCTGGACTGGCGATGCAGCTAGTGTAGTATTCACAGCTTCTACAGCTCAAGTACGTGCAAGTCAAATCGTTGTGAAGATTGCAGGTGGTACTACTGGTGTAGAGGATGTAACTACCATTGAGATTCCAGTAAAGGTGATGCAAAATGGTCAAGTATTGATTATCCGTGGCGAGAAGACATTCAATGTAATGGGAGCACATCTATAAGTAGCTCTGCTGAGTGTAATAAAAAACGAGTTGCCTGATTGGGCAACTCGTTTTTTGTGTGGTATAGAGTAGTATAGGGTAGGATTGTTTAGGATTGTTTGAAGCATACTTGCTCACGGCAGAAACGGAATTCTACTGGGCAGTACTTGAAGCCGCGTTCGTTGGTCACAGGTTTACCCCAAAATAGATAGGCATGCTCACCACGGCGAACATAAGCGCCTTCTTCTTTCCACTGTTCATAAGTCTTTAATTCTGCATCCAGCAGATTATAACACTCGCGTAGCAACTGGTTACAGGTGTACTTGCTGCGACCTGCTGCCTTTGCCATTTCTACAAGACCTTCGGTAATTGTACGCAAATGCATACGGTAATCGTGCATCTTAGATGAGAGTTGATTGGTGGTGAGTGTATTCACCTCGTTGATTCTAGTTGTCATAGTTGTAAAAAAATAAAAAGTGAATAATAATGTTTATATTGTCTTAGATACAATTTGCATACATATGATAATACTGTAGATGTTGTTGAACAATTCTGTAGCATTGCTGTGTAAATCCTTTTGGTTAAAATTCAATTCTAGTTGCATAATCTTACAAGTTTTAGTGGTTATTTTCAAATGACGGTGCAAAATTACTACTAGATACTGCTAAAACTTGTCAGTATCTAAAGAAAAAACAAAAAAAAGTGCATTTTTTTGCACTTTTTTTATTTAACCCATAGCTCCACGGAGCGTCCTATAGGCGAAGCCGTCCTATAGCCACTCAGTGGCGTCCTATAAACAATACATCTCGTAGGCTTTTTGTGCTTCTTCGCGGAAAATCTGAACTAGAGTTTCTGGTTCGCGCACACGGATGTCGGTACCATGGGTTCGCAACTCCTGGATAAAATCCAATGTGGGAGCGATAAAATACTCAAAAAATGTGTTGCCATGAAAATGCTTCACCTCTTTTTGTGATTCGTGCAATGGCAACAATCGGAGAAATTGAGCAGACTGAGGTGTGGCTTCAATAATCACTTTGGTGGGCTCTTGATTGCGGAACACACCATAGTAGGGAGCAAAAAATTGCCTAGCACTAAAGCCCTTCGGATATACAAAACTTTCGGTAGTAGGACGCATATCTTGCACGCGGTCTAGTGCATATACACGAATCTCACTAGGATGAGTGGATGGACAACCCGCTACATACCACCGTTGTTTGAAGACCTTTAAGCAATAGGGAGCCAATGTCAGTTCGTACTGCTCCTGGCGATTAAAACTATGATAGCTGAAACTCAGTTGTGTACGCTGCTTGATGGCATCCACAATCAGACTGAGGTACTGAGCTCCCTCGGGGATATCCTCGTAGAGGATACAATCATTCATATCTTCAGCTTGGTCCATCATGGAGTGCACCGCCATTGCATTGAGAAGCCACTTGCGCGTGAAACCACCCGAAATATCGTCTTTGTTCTCTATATAATAATAGTTTCCGAGACTCTTGTTACAGCGAATCTCGACATCAAAGATTTCTTGTATTTCCTCCTTATAACGGTGAAACTTGCGTTCGGGAAACTCCGAATCGTGATTATCATTGTAGCGACAATGTGCCCAACGACGATTGATGTCTTCGCGGGTGAGACGACCAGAAGCAATGGTGTCAATCAACCAGAAATATACATTTACTTGATGTGCTGCCATGTATGGTAGTTTAAAGTTTTCAAAGTTTCAATATTTTCATTTCGCAGTGTTTGCAATCGAAGTCTAGTGAGAGGATAGTGCCGTTTTGTAAACGGAGATAGCGAGGCTCGTTGGGCATAGGATGGACCTTTCTACAGCGACCTAACTCGTGAAGTATGCAGTATTTGCAGGTCATGAGAGGATAGGACGCTTCGCTATGGGACGGCGTGTCGCCTATTGGGTATTGGACGCCCGTTGGGCTATTGGGTAATGGACGCTTCGCTAATGGATATTGGACGCCCGTTGGGCTAATGGACGCAATGAGCTCTCTGCGCCATTGGTTGAGTTGGCTGGTTGGGATGAAAAATGGGAAGGAGTCAGTGCATAGTTGGTCATGGGCAAAGATTTGGATGTCTTGTGCGATATAGTCAGTATCTCCGAGTTTGCTAAGCTGCTGAATGATAGTCTGTAATGCGCGTTGTGGATTGTTAGCTACTTGGTGCTCCGCCTCGAAGATAGCACTCATATTGCCTATCGTTAGGCGATAGCCCGCATCAACCACTTCAAAACGAATATCTACAGGCATACGGCGTTCTGCTCGAAGCGAACGTATAAATTCGTTGTCAAGATTCCTATACAATGTTGTTCCGATTACCCGATTCCCGATTCGCGACACCTGAATATTTGGAAAAATCCAATCGCCTTCTATGCGGTTGATAGCGAAGCCCTGATCTTCGTAGCAGATACCATCGCCATTATGCAATGTGATATTGGGGAACAACTCTACACGAATAGCATTGTGCTTGATGGCAATGACTGTGCCAATCTTCTCGCCCGTGGATTTGGGCGTTTGCCAGTTTGCCATATTGGGTGTTCGACCATGTAAGAAATAGTCGGTTGCACCACGATGAAAAGTCTTGGCGGGGTTAGGTGTGAAACTATATTGATAGACAGAGCGGGTAGAAGCATGTGCTAATGCGGGATTGCTATCTATCAGTTGATCTAGCAGTTGGCGGTAATAAGCCACGATATTGGTGACATAATCACGGTCCTTTAATCGGCCTTCTATCTTAAAAGTCGTCACGCCTGCCTCAATCATTTCTTTAAGGTGGCGGCTGCGGTCCATATCTTGTAACGAAAGCAGGTAACGCTGGTGAATAGGTTTGCCTTTATCGTCGAGAATCTCGTTGCCATCTTTGTCAAGCAAGTCGTAGCGTTGGCGGCAAGGTTGTGCACAGCAACCACGGTTGGCACTACGATCCATCAGCACTTCCGACAAGTAGCATCTGCCACTATAGCTTACGCATAATGCACCATGGACGAAGCCTTCTAATTCGATAGGGGCGACTTCGTCGCGGGGTAGGGTGGTATAGGGTGGTATAGTGTTGTGTAGAGTGGTGTAGTGTTGTGTTGCGTGGTAGATTTCGCGGATTTGATCGAGGGATAGTTCGCGGGCGAGTACTGCACGACGGAAACCAAGTTGCTGGAGATGAATGATTTGCTCTGCTGTGCGATTGTCGCATTGCGTAGAGGCATGCAAGCGGATGGGGGGAAGGTCGTAGTTGAGGAGGTTGAGATCTTGAATGATGAGTGCGTCTGCTCCCACCTTATATAAATCGTGCGCGAGCGCGCACGCGCGAGGGAATTCGTCGTCGTGGAGCAGGGTGTTGAGCGTGACAAGTACCTGAACACCAAAGCGATGGGCGTATCTTACTAATTCCGCGATGTCTTCTATGGAGTTGCCAGCCGCTTGGCGCGCACCAAACTCAGGCGCACCGATATACACCGCATCTGCACCCGCTTGAATGGCTGCTATACCTATCTCTAAGTCGCGGGCAGGAGCCAGAAGTGATATTAATTTTGAATTATTAATTTTGAATTATGAGTTATGAATTATCTTAACATATTGCTGAGTTGGTACATCACGATGCCTGCGGTGACGCTGACATTAAGTGAGTGCTTAGTACCATACTGCGGAATCTCAATACACCCATCAGCAGCATCCACTACCTCCTGTTGTACACCAAAGACCTCATGCCCCATAATGATAGCAGTCTTTTGATTACGAGGGAGTTGCAATTCGTTGAGCATGGTAGCACCATGCGCTTGCTCAATGGCATAAACAGTATAACCATCTGATTGCAATGCTTTTACGGCGTCAATTGTTTGCTCGAAATAGCGCCAATCCACTGTTAGTTCTGCTCCAAGTGCAGTTTTGTGAATCTCGCTATTGGGTGGGCAGCAGCATATACCACATAGCCATACGCCTTGCAGGCAAAATGCATCGGCCGTGCGGAAGACGGCACCTATATTGTGTTGGCTACGAACATTATCCAGCACCACGATGAGTGGTACTTTCTTTGCTTCGTGGAATGCCTCTGGAGTGAGGCGGTTCATCTCTTGTATAGTTGTCTTTTGCATTGCTAATAGATGAGTAATGAATAGTGCGGTAATAGTGTGGTAATAGTGCGGTTATTGTGCGGTACATACAAACGGCAAGCAGATGGTCAGTAGTTGCTTGTCGGGCTCAATGTTGATAATAAAATCTTCGTGGAGTGGGATAAGTAGGTCATTGTCCAGTGTAACGAGGGTGTTGATAGTGGTTTCATCCACGTGGATGATGGTGCCGAGTTCACCCTGGTCAGTATCTAGCACACGATAGCCAACAAGACTTTGCCATGTAGGTAGCAATTCATCCTGTTCGCTCAGATCCGTGACGAGCATGTAAGCTTGACATCCAATGAGTGGAATGGCTGATTGCTCGTCGGTGATACGATCGAGTTGAAAGATGAGAGAGTCGCTGCCTTTTCCCCGCCAATCTAGTACACGGAAGGGGACAAGGATATTATCTATACTGAGGATGAGAAATGTAGCATCGGCATTATCCCAATATTCATTGGATGTAAGGCATTGAATTTCACCACGCTTACCATGTGTACGGGTGATTCGGCCGATGGATATGACTTGTTGAGGAGTGATCATTGAAATAAGTTATGAACTATGAGTTATGAGTAGTTTCTAGGATATGGTGTGGATTGTATTTAGTGCGCTATAGACGATATACCCTTCGGTGGTGTAGCCCATTTGCTGGAGTAGTGACATATAGTCACGCACCTGTTCGAGATGAGATAGGCGTTGCTGATGACCAAATTTATAATCAATGATAATAGCGTGAGTACCTTGAAGCATTATTCGGTCGGGTCGTTGCTTCTTGCTGGATGGTGTAATGATATCTCGTTCGGAAAGTATCTGATAATTACCAGCAAACCAATCGTCGTGATTCTCGCGGGCAATGAGCATTTGTAGTGGTTTGAGTTGCTGACGCATCTCAAGTGCTTGGGATTCAGTGATTTCTCCCCTCTTAATCATGCTTAAGAGACTAGGTTCGGCATCATCCCATGTGTTGATATATGACATCCATAGGTGCATCTTAATACCTAAGTCCACCATGGAAAGCGGTGTGTCAGATGCGAAATCGTCTTCTGCACGGCTACGCAATACGAGGCGCTCATTAATAGGCTGGTAGATATAGGTGGCTGTGCGTATCTCCTTCTTTTTCTTCTCGTTTTGTTTGTCTTTCTCCTTATCTTCATCGGGAGGTGGCAATGGAGCTATCTCTGTGTCTCCGTCTTGCATTTTGGCGTATGTGAGTTGCTCATCCAGTTCATTCCTGTAGAGATAGGATAGCAGATGACCAATATTCGTGATAGATATGTTTCCCTTTTGTGATGACTTGTACTTTGGCCCAAATGCGTATAGGCGATAGCGTGCGCGAGTGAATGCTACGTAGGTGAGATTAAGATTATCCGTATATTGAGCTATCAGTTCCTGAATGTAGTCATCTTTTAGATATGTCTGCATCAATATATCCTTCGGCTGTACTGCTACCAATGGCAGGAGATTGAATGGCTCGGTTTTGGGTTCACACCATAGTATTTCATCCTTGTGAAAGGACATAATATGCCATGATAGTTTAGGGATGATGACAATATCAAATTCTAGACCTTTACTACTATGAATGGTAGTGATCTGAATGGTGTTGGTGGTTTTAGCAGCCGGTATGGTCAGTTTTTCTGCTTTACGTTCCCAATACGCTAGAAAGGCATTTGTATCAGCGACTCTGTTTTTTGAAAATTGATATACAATATCTTGAAAAGCAGTGATATATGGTGTGGCACCCTCAATGGATTGCAATTGTAGCAAATTGATCAATTGTTGTACTCGCTCGTAGATGGGCAGAGATTTGGCAAGTCGGATTTTCTCCATTACTTCATTGCTGATCTCTCCATAGAATTGTCGCACAGCATTTTGTGCGATAGATTGTGGTAGGTAAAAATCCTCTTGTAACAAGTGGACGAGTATCTTGATAGCATTATGCGAACCTACGCGTAAGCCCTCAGCCGATTGTACCGAATAGTTGCGCTGCACCAAGAATCTGGCCAATTCGGCCGCTTCATTTCCTGTGCGTGTGAGCAAGGTAACTCGTTTGAGATCAATGCCTTCAGCTTGGAGTGAATGCAGCAATTGATCTAGTGCCTCCATGCCTTGTATATCAGCATCCTTGCCTTCAAAAAACTGCAAGTGGAAATATCCATGATACTTTTTTTGGGCTATTTGATGCATCGCTTCCCAGCTGTACATATTGCGAATATCTTGGCAGATATCTGGTTGGTTGGTTTGTTCCTCTATCCTTTCAGTGACCCATGTACTGTAGCGTAGCATGAGTTTTTCATTTTCATTAACCACTACTTCGGCTGTTCGCCAATTGTCCTCCATTTTCGGAAGTATGGTGTTGTGGAACTGTGATGGTACTGCATTTAGAAGATGCCAATCGGAGTTGCGGAATCGATAGATACTTTGCTTGACGTCTCCTACGATTAGATTATCGTATTGGTTGCCTTCGGTCTCTTGAATTAAGGGAGAGAAATTTTCCCATTGCAATGCACTAGTATCTTGAAACTCATCAATCATGTAGTGATGATAGTACTGTCCGATTCGCTCATAGATGAATGGTGCATCTTGCCCATCAATCACCTGATTGACAAACTGGTTGGTTTTGGATATAGGAAAGCGCCCCAATGATAGGTCGGTATCTTTGATTTGTTTATCCACATCTTGCAATATACCTATGGTATATAAATGTGGGAGTATGGCCTTTGCAGTATGGTAGTTACAAGCAACCTCACCTGTACAGATTTGCTGCAGTTGTCGGAAAATAGGTTCTAGTTCCTGTGCATAGATATTGGCTAGCTGTTGTTGCTGCGCTTTAGACACAGATTTGACATATGCCGTACTAGGATCTTGCAATACTTTGTTGAATGTGGTACCGATTTTTCCATTGAGCCATTCCGTGGGTGATTTTCTGAAAGGTGAAATGATATTTTTCGTCCATCCCTCTTCGGTCTGGAAAATACGTAGTGCCTGTTGTGTCAGTTCGCTGATTTGCGTCTCGGCTTGTTCGCAGATTTGTTTTAATTGTTTTTGGTAATCGCGTATCAGTTTTTTGTTGGAGAATACTTGTTGTAGATCATCCATGCGGCGCATCAATCGTTCTTCCATGAGTTCGTTGGAGAATTTCTTGATTAAATCGCTTGGATTCCATCGTTGGTCATTGCTGATATTGCTGTGTGCAAATTCTACGATCCACTTTTTGAGATCATCATCCGCTTTGTTATCTTGTCGAATGCGTTTGAATAGGTCGTCCACAGCCTGGTGCACGATCTCTTCGCTATCCATTGAGATGTCATATGTAGCAGAGAGTCCTAACTCCTTTGCAAAACTGCGAATGACCTGTTGGAAAAATCCGTCAATAGTGGACACGGAGAAACGGGTGTAATCCTGGAGTATACCAATCAGTAGTAGTTGCGCCCGCTCCTGTATCTGCTGGGCAGTGAGTGATAATTGTTTATCTTCACATAGATCCTTCAGATAATCGGATTTCTCTGGTGTTGTTGCCAATATGTATAGTTCACGCAGGATGCGTTCTTTCATTTCGGCTGTGGACTTCTTGGTAAAGGTGACAGCCAGAATGCGACTATGTGGCAATCGTGCATTATCAATAAAATGATTATCTTTGAGCAGAAGACGAATGTATTCGCGTGTGAGGGTAAACGTCTTACCACTGCCAGCCGATGCTTTGTAGATGGACAACATAGTAGTTAGGTTTAGTTGATGACACGTAATGTGAGGCCTGTGATACTATTATTCACAGATGTTTGGTATTTGCGCAGCGGCTCTTTGGTAATGCCTTTGGTAGGAAACGCAAAGCCATAACTCAGATCAAAATGTTCGTCGCATATGGGGCATACGGCATACAAACCATCTATGACGAGTGGTTTGTTTTTCTTTAGGCAGTGTGGGCAACATAAATCTGCTGCATGGTAATTACCATCCATAGCTACCCATAATAATAAACCTGCGTATCCAATGTATTCGCGCTCAAATTTCGTTTCTGTAATGGTCATAGTTTGATAGCCATTATCTGTGACGAAATGGGGATGTTCACGGGTGATATATAGCGTGTAGTTGACAGGAACACTAGGGATGGGCGAACGTCGGTTGACATCCTCACATCCTACGATAATGCAACACATTGTCAATATGACTAGCCAATGCTTCATTAGAATACGTCCAATAATTCTACATGGAAGATGAGAGTTGAATATGGAGGAATATGGCTACTAGTTCCCTCTGTACCATTTCCCTCAATACCATATCCTAGATTATATGGAATATACAATTCGTAGATGCCAAATTCTTTCATTTTCTTCAGTCCTTCTGCAAATCCTGCCACAAAACGGCTGACAGGTCCAGTATAGTTGTTGTTGGCATCAAACTCGTAGCCGTTGATTAGTTTGCCACTATACTTGATGGTAACCACTTTAGCATTATCTGGACGCACAGCATTTGGGTCATTAGCGAATGGACCAGGATATATGCACTTGTATTGCAGGCCAGTAGGAGTGGTTTGTACTCCTTCTCGCTGTGCATTTTGTTGGAGCCACATCTCGTTTTCTGACTTCCAATCAAGCCAATCGTTTTGTTTGCAACTGCTTACTAGCACCATTATACATAGCAAGCTAAGTATCTTAAATGTTTTCATATACATAGTTTTTTATTATTTTCTTTTCTTATTGTGCTAACCATAAACTTGGATTAAGTATAGAGCGGTCTTTGTATAGTTGAAAATACAATTCCGTTTTATTATCTTCACTACCATCGGTATAGATTGTGCCAATAGCTTGCTTGGCTGTCACCTTATCACCTTGTTTGACCGAAATGGTTTTAAGAGGCGAATATACAGATCGGTAGTTACCATGCTGAATAATGACGGCATAATTGCCATTCATTTGTGCACACCATGTAACCTCTCCCTCATAGATTGCTCTAGCACTAGCTCCCTTGACAGTCTGCAGATAGATTCCCTTGTTGTCCACTGTAACGTGTTCGTGTACAGGATGTCTGTGCCTTCCAAAGGGGCCACTAATATAACCTTTTTCTACTGGCCATGGCATGCGACCTTGATTGGCTTCAAAACCACCAGCAATCAGTTTTTGCTCTTTAGTGAGTGTGGTTGTGGTACGAACTTGCTTGGCGATGAGTTCTTCAATCTTCTTGTTGAGTGCATTTGCTTTCTTTTGTTGCTCTTTTTGTTTAGCTAGTAGTTCTTTTTCTTTCTTCTTGAGCGATTGCAGCATATTTTTTTGCTTTCGTTCATCGCTAGCTAACTTGTCTTGTTCTCTTTTTTGGTTTTTCAATGCCGTCGAGCGATCATCTTTACGCTGTTCCAAAAGTAGATTTTGATGGTCAATATCCGCTTGTAGTTTCTCTATCTTTCGTACTTGCTCTTTGCGATATGCGGCAAATTGCTGCATATATCGGATGCGTCGCGTCAGTTGTTGGAATGTTTCGGAAGATAATAGGAAGAGCAATGGTGATTGTTGAATATCAGCATAGTGCGTCTCTCTAATTAATCGTGCATAATCAGCTTTGCATGCTTCTAACTCGTTTTGCAGATTTGAACGTTTGTCGCGCAGCTGCCCCATCTCAACATTCAATCCAGAGATCTCCGACTGTATGTTTTTGATAAGTTTCTTTCTTGTTTGGATATCCTTATTCAATAGATTCAATTTGTTTTCTGTAGCTGTTTCGCTTTGCTTGGTCTCTTTGAGCATATTGCTAGTTTGTTCCAGCTGTTGCTGTAATTCACGTTGTTGCTTTTGTAGTTCTTTGACGCTCTGTGAATACAGTCCTACTGCTAGTAATAATGCGATTGGTATAATCAATATTTTTTTCATAAAGGTAAAATTTCGTACAATGATACTCGTTTGTATTTTTCTAGTGCTAATCTCCGAGGAGCGGTTAATGCGTTGTATTCGCGCTGTGTGAAGATGCAATCGATGGAGATTCGATGGTTTTTCATCTTAAAGTTAAATGTACTATTGCGCTTTTTTTTGCTAGATATAGGAGCAGTCACGTAGTCTTGTATCATTTTTAGAGATGGAGTAGGGTGAATGTATGCTTCTGCCCAATCATATGCCAATGTTGTGTAGCGTCGATTCATCTTATCCACTACTACAATACTATCTTGGGATGCTTCTATCCGAAACATCTCTATTCCGAGTACTGGTTGTAGGGAAAGTATGACAAGTTCATTGCGCCACAACTGTATATTGCAATTCATGGTGTATTTGTGTTCGTCAATTTGCAAAGTAGCACTTGCTTTCTGACGTAATGTCTGATAGCGATGGGGTTCTACTTGACGTTGAGTGCCACATGAACTGAGCAGTAGAGTCAACAGTGCTATGATTGGTATGAGTTGCTTCATCTATTGTCTATTAAGTTTCTTGATAATGGCTTTTTTGTGTGTAATAATCTCTTTTCTTGTGTCAGGATTAGCGTTCTCCATCGCCTGTAATATGTAGAAAAGAGCATCATGATAGTTTCCTAGTTTGTACATGACCCATGCGTATGTATCTAGATAGACAGGATTGGTGGGGTCTGCCATAATGGTAGCTCGTGACAGGTGTTCTGCCATTTCTAGATCTCGGTTAGATATACATAGATGCCATGCCAGATTATTCTTTATTATCAAATTATGTGGATCATAAGGTAATACAGCAAGGTAGGCCTCGATTAACTTGTCAGATGGCTGGTTTGTATGCTCATAAACTTCTAATCGAAAAGCTTGAAACTGTATATCATTAGGTTCCTCTTCTACATATCTTTCTACTTCACGTACCGCTTGAGGTATATTGTTCATCATGACACTTATCCGATAGCGTTGCATTGCACTCATTGCGTTATAGCCGACAATAGAGTCAAGTTTGTCTTGAATCAGTAATGCGCGTTTGAAATCTTTTACGTGGATGTATGCTTTTTGTAAGAGGGTATGCACCTCTTCATCCTCTGGATTATTGGAAGCTACAAACTCGAGGTTGCGAATGGCAGTCTTTTCGGATTTCTTATTTCCGCTTTGTAACAGATAGATGGCATATTGATACCAATATTCATTGGGTTGTAACTCAAACGCACGCCGCAAATAAGGCAGGGCTTTCTGGGGTTCCTTGAATGCATCATAAAATATGGCCATGTAGTTGTTTACAGTAGCATCGTTGGGATTCAATTCATAGCAGAATTGCACTAACTGCCAAGCCGACTCAATATCTTCTTTCTGAATGAGTCTTTGCGCTTCATAGAGGTAGTATAGGAACTGCTGTTGTTCCTCCGCACTGAGTGTGTCGGATTGGGGAACTTCTATTCTTGTAGCTCCCATTGCCGTGCTTATGCACAACATAGCAAAGCAAATACTTATTTTTTGTATCGTTTTCATCATCATACATCATCCTATAATATATTCATAGGCAGTGATGTTAGCATCGTTTTTACTTAATGCCACTATGTCCAAACCCACCAGCTCCTCGTTCGGTTTCTCCTAATACTTCAACCTCAATCAGCTCTGGTTGTTCGTGCTTGGCAATTACCATTTGGCAAATTCGCTCTCCAGATTCTATGGTTTGTGGTTCGTTGCTAAGGTTGATTAGTATTACACCAATTTCACCACGGTAGTCTGCATCTATTGTGCCTGGAGTGTTTAGGACTGTTAGACCACGTTTGAGTGCTAATCCACTACGTGGACGAATTTGTGCCTCATAACCGATAGGCAGTTCGATAAACAAACCTGTAGGTAGTAATTTGCGCTCAAGTGGTTGTAATGTTACTGACTCTGCCAAATGGCAACGAATATCCATACCTGCCGCTTGCTCACTCTCATAGCGTGGCAACGGATTATTACTCTTATTTATAATTTTTACTATCATAGCGATAACTGATTAAAATCTCTTTTTTACCAGGACTTTCAATCCATCAGGTATAACTTTGATGTTGAGTTCTGCTGGCATTTCAACAGGATCACCATCAATATGAATTGGATTGGTGTTCATACGTGTCAGTGTAACTTCCTTTACACGGATAGTGTTCATATGGAAACCATCTTCATCCATCAGTTTGGATAGATAGTTAAGTGTTAGTTCAGCTGCGGCTTTTATCGGAAATGCATCTACAATTACGACATCTAGCAAGCCATCTTGAACACTGGCCTTAGGAGCAACATATGCATCATATCCCCACTGATTGGCATTGGCAAAGTTTACAAGCATAGCATTGGTGGTAATATCAATTTCATCGCTTTTGATATGATATGGTTCTGGCTTGTATTGGAAGATGTTGTTGACAATATTTTGCACGTATCCCGTAATCCCTCGTGTTTTACCTTTGCTAAAATGTACAGCTACCAATGCATCAAACCCCATACCGCAAGTGGAGAAGAAGTATTTATCATTCACCATGCCATAGTCAACATTGATAGCTTCGCTAGAATTCAACATTTCTATAGCCCGATTCATACGAGTGGAAATGTCCAAGTGGCGTGCAAACCCATTTCCGCTACCATTTGGAATAATTCCGAGCGCCGTATCAGTTCCTACAAGACCAGATGCGACCTCATTCACTGTTCCATCACCACCTACTGCCACTACAGCATAGTAACCTTCAAGTGCAAAATGCTGTGCTAACTGAGTGGCGTGACCAGCATACTCTGTCATAACAATTGTTGGTGAAAACTGCTGTAGATCTAATAGCTCGCGAATCAATTTAGCAACACGACCTTTGGTTTTTGTGCCCGAAATAGGATTAACTATAAATGCAATATTCTTCATAAATTTTGCTTCGAGTATAATTTGTAATTAAATTGACGCGCAAAGTTACAAAAAAAAATGCATATAATCAAAAAAAACCGTAGAAAATAACATTTTCTACGGTTTTTCTTGTAATTTTATTACCAAAGAATGTCCTTGGATAATATTTATTTGCTCAATGCAAGTGCTACGTTCACAGCGCAAGCTACGGTGCAACCTACCATTGGATTATTACCAATACCGAGGAAGCCCATCATCTCAACGTGTGCAGGTACTGAAGAAGAACCAGCAAATTGAGCGTCTGAGTGCATACGACCCAAAGTATCGGTCATACCGTAAGAAGCAGGACCTGCAGCCATGTTATCTGGGTGCAAGGTACGACCTGTACCACCACCAGATGCTACAGAGAAGTATGGTTTGCCTTTCAATACGCGCTCTTTCTTATAGGTACCAGCTACTGGGTGTTGGAAACGAGTAGGGTTGGTAGAGTTACCTGTGATAGAAACATCTACGTTCTCGTGCCACATGATAGCCACACCTTCGCGTACATCGTCAGCACCATAGCAGTTTACCTTAGCGCGTGGACCATTGCTATAAGGTTTTTGACGAACCACCTTCAACTCGCCAGTAGCGTAGTCGAACTCTGTTTGTACGTAGGTGAAACCGTTGATACGGCTGATAATCATAGCAGCGTCTTTGCCAAGACCGTTGAGGATAATACGAAGTGGTTTTTGGCGCACTTTGTTAGCCATCTCTGCAATCTTGATAGCACCCTCAGCAGCAGCGAAAGACTCGTGACCTGCCAAGAAAGCAAAGCACTCGGTCTCCTCGCGGAGCAGACGTGCTGCCAAGTTACCGTGACCAATACCTACAAGGCGGTCATCAGCTACAGAACCTGGGATACAGAATGCTTGCAAACCGATACCGATTGCCTCAGCAGCATCAGCAGCGTTCTTGCAACCTTTCTTAATAGCGATAGCAGAACCTACAACGTAAGCCCACTTAGCGTTCTCAAAGCAAATCATTTGGGTCTCCTCGCAAGTCATGTAAGGATCCAAACCGTATTGCTCGCAAATTTGATTAGCCTCTTCGATAGAAGCAATACCATGTGCGTTAAGCGCAGCGAGAACTTGTGCCTCGCGGCGGTTTTGTGATTCAAATTGAAC
>JAZNKZ010000011.1:0-56544 GCA_045578815.1 Paludibacteraceae bacterium | reverse complement strand
CCCAACTCCTTACAAATTTCATTGGCAGCGTCTAGTTTGGTCATCTTCACACCGTCCACTACGCGACCGACACCTGTATATATGTATTCCAAACCAAGTTTTTGCCCTCGTTTCAAGCCAATGGCTGTGTTCTCGCTGGTGAGGATTCCGCAAGGGATTCCCGCTTTGCGCAGGAGCACAATACCCATGCCGTCATATACGCAAAAGCGTTTGAACTCGTCACCGCTCTCGGTGTAGTACATACCGCCGTCGGTCATGCAACCGTCCACGTCGGTGAGGAAAAGTTTTACGTCTTTCATAATGGGTTATTAATCTAGTTGTTTGTCTTTCTCAATTAGAGCAATCAGTTCTTCTACTGCCTCTTCTTGAGGAATATTTTTCAGTACGCATTCTTTGCCGCGATAGAGACTCACTTTGCCGCGTCCTGCACCTACATAGCCATAATCGGCATCCGCCATCTCGCCAGGACCATTGACAATACAACCCATGATACCGATCTTCAGCCCTTGCAGATGAGATGTAGCTGCTTTCACTTGAGCGATGGTTTGCTCTAAATCAAATAGAGTACGTCCGCAACCAGGGCAGGAGATATACTCTGTTTTATACATACGCACGCGCGCGGCTTGAAGGATGTCTTTACTCAGTCGCTCCAATGCTTCTGTAGAGAATTTATCATTATTGAGTACCAGTTCGGTGCAATTATAATCCCAAAGCAAGCGACCACACTCGGCTGCCGCATGTAATTGGAAGAGTTGCCAATCGGTGTCGGCGTTGGAGAAATAAACGGTCTTATCTTCGATTTTAACTTGCGTAGTAGCCGCATAGCGAATACTTTGCTCATCGGCGAAGTAATCAACCAACGCTTTAGCAACTGGCAATTCCTTTTCAGGCGCTTCACTCAGACTCACACGAATCGTATCGCCTATGCCGTCTGCGAGCAGGGCACCAATTCCAACTGCTGATTTCACGCGACCATCCTCGCCTTCACCGGCTTCCGTTACACCCAAATGCAATGGGAATGCCATGCCTTCTTCCTGCATCTGCCAAACCAATAGACGGACGGTAGTGACCATCACGCGAGTGTTACTGGCTTTAATGGAGAGCACAATATCCTTGAAATCTTCAGCTACGGCTACGCGCAAAAACTCCATACAGCTCTCCACCATGCCCTCGGGGGTATCGCCATAGCGCGACATGATACGGTCGCTCAGACTACCATGATTAACACCAATGCGCAGGGCAGTTTTGTGCTCCTTGCAAATATCGAGTAATTGGATAAAGCGATGACGCAGACGATCCAATTCTGCTTGATACTCTTCGTCGGTATAATCTATTTGCTTGAACTTACGGGCAGGGTCGATATAGTTTCCAGGATTGATACGAACTTTCTCTACTACCTTCGCTGCGGCATCTGCCACGTCCGATTGGAAATGGACATCGGCCACCAAGGGTACAATATTGAACAATGCTGAACCATTTTGAACCATGTTGAACAATTCGCCGCGAATAGTAGCTAAGGATCCTACTTCACGCATGCCTTGGGTGGTGAAGCGCAGGAGCTCTGTACCTGCAGCAATACATTGCTCTGCTTGTGCCACACTACCTTCGATATCGTTGGTAGAGGTGTTGGCCATGGTCTGAATGCGAACAGGATATTCGCTACCTATCAATAAATCGCCTACATGGGTGGTTGTCGTTTGTCGACGGTGGTATGTCAGTTGGATATTCATAAAACCCGAATTTGGTGCAAAGTTACGCAAATATTTTGGTATTCGCAATAAAAAATACTTATTTTTGCACTTTTTTGTCGAAATATTTGGTCAGTTCAAAAAAAAGCAGTACCTTTGCACCCGCTTTCGAACGGAAGTATACATTTTACGTGGGATTCAGTAGCTCAGCAGGTAGAGCACATCCCTTTTAAGGATGGGGTCCTGGGTTCGAGCCCCAGCTGAATCACAAAAGAGGGTTCTCGTGAGGGAACTCTCTTTTGTGATGAATTATAATGAGGTGGTATACGTTGTACTAGGTAGGAGTATGCAATAGATGCGATAACAATGGTCTATTATCTACCCGTTATGAACCCGTCAAGAACCCGTAATTGCCCGCTATGCTACTGTTTAGTGGAAGTGATGTTTTTTATGGACTTTTCCTTGTTAATTGCTTCCTGCTTTGTGAAGTCTGTGGAAAGCATTTGGAAGAACTTTTTAGTAGTCATTATTCGCCAATATTCCTCTGAGCATAAAAAAAAGACTTCGAAATCGAAGTCTTTTGTGGTGCCACCAGGAATCGAACCGGGGACACAAGGATTTTCAGTCCTTTGCTCTACCAACTGAGCTATGGCACCCCTCTTTCTTGACGAAAGCGGGTGCAAAGGTACTGCTTTTTTTTGAACTGACCAAATATTTTCGTGTTTTTTTTGTAAAAATACATAATTATTAGTCAAAATGTGTGAAAATATCAGAAAAATGTATTAACTTTGTGCCCCAATAGATGTTAGAAATATGGAATTACAAGTTATAGCGTATGCTCGCAATGGTTTCTCGCAGAAGTTTGGTATTCCCCGCCAAAGTAGAGAAGAGTCGTGCATAGAGACACATATAATATTTACGCCCGCGTATCGCGTGCGCGAGGCATTGCGTGGCATAGAAGATTATTCACACTTGTGGTTGTTGTGGGGATTTTCGCAATGCGAACAGATTAAAGGTGAAAGACCAAAGCTTAAAGACGATGGTTTGGATTGGAGTCCTACTGTGCGTCCGCCGCGTTTGGGAGGTAATAAGCGAATGGGCGTGTTCGCAACGCGCTCACCCTTTCGTCCTAACCCGATTGGGTTGACGAGTGTGAAGTTGCAGCGTGTAGAAGAGTCGAAAGATGATGGACTCGTGTTAGTGGTGTCTGGAGCAGACTTGTTAGATGGAACGCCGATATATGATATCAAACCCTATTTGACGTTTTCGGATAGCCATCCGAATGCGAAAAGTGGATTTGCAGAGGCAACACAAAATTATCATTTAGAAGTACAAGTAAATGAGGAGTTGTTGCGAGAAGCATTGAAAGATGGTTGCCCATGGAATGCAATAAAAGAGATATTGAGTCAAGATCCAAGACCTGCTTATCAAAATGATTCCCAAAGAGTGTATCATGTGGATTATGCAGATTGGGAAGTGAGTTTTACTGTAGAAATTGCAACCGTTTGCATAAAAAATATAGCCAGAAAAAGCGCAAATTGAGGCAATTCGTTTGCGCATTTCAAAAAAATAGTGTACCTTTGCAAAGTTAATATGGATTTCTAGAACGATTTTTTAACAATAAATTTAATATGATGAAAAAGTTTTACTTCTTTTTGTTAGCAATTTTGCTATGTAGCACTTCGTTAAACGCCGCTCCTTACGGCTTGTTAATTAATGGTACAACAAAGTTAGAAGCAACTGCGGTAGGCGAAAAAGATTTCAACGATCGTGAGCAATACTTGGTTTCTTGTGTAGCCCTGAATCAAGGCGACAAAGTGCAATTGCACGATTTTGGTAGCGGTGCATCATGGATGTGCGCTATTGACCCATACGGCGAGTACCAAAAGTTTACTAAGAACACCGACCACCTTATCTGTAATACAGCAGGTTCGTATGACTTCTACATCAAGTTGAAGTTCAATGATGACATGCTCTATATCGGTCCTGGGCAAAACTGCGGCAATGTCACCCCTCCTACTCCAGACCCTAATGCTGCATACTATGTGACAGGTACTGCTGAACTTGTTGGCGCAGACATTGCTTGGAGCGAAACGGCTATCAAGATGACCAAGAATGCTGACAACACTTTCTCTCACACGTTCAAGGATTTGGCTGCGGGTGTCGTATATAGAATGAAAATTACTAACGGTACTTGGGTCCAAAACTGGGGTTTCACCGCTGTGCAAACTGTCCCAACTGGTGTTGTAGGAGATGCAGATGGCAATGTGGTTTTTGAACTAGCAGCCAAGGGCAATGTTGATGTGTCATTCAATGGCGTAAGTATCACATTAAAAGGTAATTTTACAGAAGAAGATCCTATCAAACCTATTCATGGTAGTTCTGTTCCATCGGAATGTGAGGATGTGATGTTGCAAGCATTTTACTATGATTCATACCGAGATGGTGCTCCTGGCGATGTTCTTATCAACGGAAAACAACTAGGAAATACCAAATGGGTGACCCTCTTAAACCAATCGGGTGAAATAGGTTCCTATTTTGACCTTGTATGGCTGCCACCATCAGGCAAATCAGAAGGTGGTACTGGCTATCACCAAACACAATATAGCAACCAAAACTCCGATTGGGGAAAACAAAAAGACTTGTTAGAATTTATCAATCGCATGCATGCGGCTAACACCAAAGTGGTGGCAGATATCGTTATCAACCATGCAGGTTGCAAGTCCTCATGGTGCGACTTCTACCCACAGAACTTTGGCGAGTATGGTACCTTCCAACCAGATGCTTCTTGGATATGCAAGACCGACGAGGTCAATTTCAATCCTGAAGCTGGCGAATGGAAGGGAAAAGCTACGGGAACCGATGACGGCGGCTACAATATGCAAGACAACTACGCATCTGCCCGCGACTGGGCACATGCCGACCCACGCGTACAGGAGATGATGAAAGCGTATCTCAAATGGATGAAGGATGTGATTGGCTTTGATGGCTGGCGTTATGACTATGCACAAGGTTTCAAGGGTAAATATATCGACATGTACAATAGTGCAGCTGCCAACTATTTCTCAGTTGTAGAGTTCTGGAATGGCGATATGAACAATATCAAGAACTATCTCAACGATGTTAACTGGAATACTTTGGCCTTTGACTTTAGTACCAAGTATTCAGCTATTCAAGGTATTGCTGACGGAGATTATACCAAATGTAAGGGCTCTGGACTCCTAGGCGCAGGTTTGAGTAAGTTTGCTGTTACCTTTGTAGATAGCCATGATACCTATTTCGGATGTCAGGGCGGTCGCGATAACAACGATGAGATAGGTGGTTGTGGCAAGTCTATGGAAGACTACAATAAGGATCGTGTTCTAGGTGCCAATGCTTTTATTCTATCTATGCCTGGTGTACCATGCGTGTTTTATCCTCATTGGGTAAAATATAAAGATGCTATTGGTAAGATGGTGTTAGCTCGTAAGGCAGCTGGCGTGCACTCAGAATCAAAAGTAAGCGATGAGGCGGGTAATGGTTTCTATAAGGCTACTATCACAGGTCACCATGGTTCAGTCCGCTTATTGTTAGGCCCTAACAGCGGCTTCAATACTACTCCACAAGGATATAAATTGGCATACAAAGGCGGTAACTTCGCTATGTATTACACCTCTACCCAAGCTGAAGTGCCTGTACTTAGTATCACTCCTTCAACAATCTATAAAACTGCTAGTTACGAGGTCGAAATGACTGCTGTTGCTCTGACCGGAAAACCTGTTATTTATTATACCACAGATGGTTCTGATCCAAAGACCTCTACCACTAAAAAGACTTATACAAGTACGTTTACTATCAACGGAACAGTGACCGTGAAAGCATATGCCACCCTTAATGGTGTTAATTCAGAAGTACAAGAAGCTACCTATACGTACCAAGAGCCACAGCAAACACCTCTTACTGTAAAATTCATGCCTCCTGCTACATGGGAGAAGGTTTATCTTTACGCTTGGGGTGGTGCTAATGTAGGCGCATGGCCAGGTATGGAGTGGACCAAAAAAGATTCAGAAGGTTGGCTATACCATGTATTCCCAAGCGATGTACGCGAGGTAAGTATCATCTTCAATAATGGCAAGGATGGTGGTGAACAATCCAATGATATTCTCCTTGATCAAGATGCTTGCTATGAGTGGAACGGTATGGAGGTTCTAAGCCAGAATTGCTCACTCAGTAACATCCCATTCCAGCTGATTGTGAACCCAGAGGGCAAGGTGTATAAAACTGAAGCTTTGTCCATCAGTATGTCAACAATCGGCGGTGGCGATGATGTCACTATATACTACACTCTAGATAATTCTAATCCTATAGAGTCATCTACAAGTAAAATTTATACAGCCCCAATCACCATCAAAGGTAATGTAACGCTAAAAGCGTATGCGGAGAGTGAAGGCAAACAGACAGAGGTACAAACGCACAAATATACCTATGAGACACCTCAAGCGTCTCCACTCACTATCGCTTTCCAGAAACCTGCTGATTGGGATAAGGTGCATCTCTATGCGTGGAACGATGGTGGAGCTACACTCTACAATGGTCAATGGCCGGGTGGTGAGATGACAAAGAAGAATGCACAAGGGCTCTATTATTTCACTTTTGATGCTGATGTCAAAGAGGTTAACTTCATCTTCAATGATGGTAGTGGCACCCAGTCTGCTGACCTCTGGACCGACGAGGATGTATGCTACGGATGGGAAA
This sequence comes from Paludibacteraceae bacterium, assembly GCA_045578815.1. GTDB lineage: Bacteria > Bacteroidota > Bacteroidia > Bacteroidales > Paludibacteraceae > Colicola. The sequence goes on along the minus strand of JAZNKZ010000011.1, from coordinate 50,122 downwards.
ACAGCAAAGCCGTACTTATTGACTGTACAGGTACACCTGTAGAGGATATTCCTGTCACAGAGCAAGTTACCAAGTTTATCCGCAACGGACAACTCGTTATCCGTCACGCAGGTATTCTCTATAACATTATGGGACAAATTGTAAAATAATCCCCTTACACAGCTAGGCGGTAGAATCTTCCGCCTAGCCGTGTAATCACCTAACTGCTTTATCGTTTAACAAATAAATCATTAACAACATGAAAAAAATCTTTACTCTTTTCAGCGCATGTATTTGCGCAATGTCAATGTTTGCATTAACTTACAATGTTACAGTACCTACAGGCACCAAGGCTTGCTATATCGCTGGCGAAATGAATGGCTGGAGCCAAGTTGAAATGACCAAAGTAGATGACACTCACTACACTATTGATGTAGTTGATGCTACGGATGCAATGAAGTACAAATATTGCTCTGGTCCAGGTTGGGCATATGTTGAGAAGACAGCTTCTGGAGACGAAGTAGCTGATCGCACATACTCTGCTGCTGATGTGGTAGAGGCATGGGCTTCAGTATACGATCCTACTAATGTACCTGATCCAGGTGAGACTAAGGACATCACTGTCAAAGCTAAAGTTCCTGCAGAGTGGACAAACCAAATTACCGCATGGGTATGGCCTACAGGCGGCGAAGGAACAGAGGTCGTTCCAACCCAAGATGGCGAGTGGTATGTAGTTACCCACAACTGCGCTGAGCTCAACATCATCTACAAGAATGGTGCAGGTTGGAATGGCGATGCTAACCAAACAGTAGATATGACTTTTACCGAGAATACTTGCATCGTTATCACTGCAGGTGCAGGCAAAGCTACATACACGGTAGCTGATTGCGAGGGTGGAGAAACTCCAGAACCAAGTACAGGTGTGACATACAATGTGACTGTACCAGCAGGAACAAACGCATGTTATATTGCGGGTGAACTAAACGGCTGGAGTCAAACAGAGATGACGAAGGTAGATGACACTCATTATACCCTCACAGTGGCAGATGCTACTACAGCGATGAAGTATAAATACTGCTCTGGTCCAAGTTGGGATTATGTAGAGATGCAAGCCGATGGTGTTACTGATGTACAAGATCGTACTTATTCTGAAAACGATGTAGTGGAGGCTTGGAAAGCAGTTTATGCCCCAGGTGAAGAACCAGGTGAAGATCCTATAGATCCAAATCCAGGTGAAACAAAGGATATCACTGTAAAAGCAAAAGTTCCTGCAGAGTGGACTGATGTTATTACTGTATGGGTATGGGCTACAGGCCTAGAAGGACAAGAAGCTATACCAACTCAAGAAGGCGAGTGGTATGTATATACTCATACTGGTACAGAACTGAATATCATCTTTAAGAATGGTGCTGGTTGGAATGGCGATACAAATCAAACAGTAGATATGTATTTTACAGAAAGTGCATGTGTGGAGATTATAGCTGGTGAAGGCAAAGCTACATACGAGTTAGTAGATTGTGATTCAAATACTGCTGTTGAGAATGTAGATGCTACAAATAAAAATATCAAGTTTGTTTATAACGGACAATTGGTGGTTCGTCATAATGATAAACTATACAATGTGATGGGACAAGAAGTAAAGTAGTTTTAGATAAGTTACAACTAAAATAGGGATGCCATGGCATCCCTATTTTTTGTGGCTTTACGCGTGTTTTCAGTGTTTCGACAAACTTATTTCAGCTTTTTGAATGTCTCACGCATGCTGCAGGCGGTGGTGATGATTGTGTGCAAGTTGTTGATATTCACGCGCTCTTGTGCCATCGTATCGCGATGGCGGATAGTTACGCAATTGTCGTTCAAGGTGTCGTGGTCCACTGTGATACAGAATGGTGTACCGATGGCGTCTTGGCGACGGTAACGCTTGCCAATCGAGTCTTTCTCATCATAAGCGGTGTGTACGTCGTATTTGAGCATATCCATGATCTCGCGTGCCTTCTCTGGCAGACCATCTTTCTTTACGAGTGGCATCACGCATGCTTTCACAGGAGCGAGAACAGCTGGGAGGTTTAGCACTACGCGAGTGTCGCCACCTTCGAGCACCTCCTCCTTGTATGCACCACACATCACAGAGAGGAACATACGATCCACACCAATAGATGTTTCGATGACATATGGGGTGTAACTCTTGTTGAGTTCTGGGTCGAAGTACTCAATCTTCTTACCACTATATTTCGCGTGTTGGCTGAGGTCGAAATCAGTACGGCTGTGGATGCCCTCTACCTCTTTGAAGCCGAATGGCATGTGGAACTCGATGTCGGTAGCTGCGTTGGCATAGTGTGCTAACTTGTCGTGGTCGTGGTAACGGTAGTTTTCATCACCCATACCAAGTGCTTGGTGCCATTTCAATCGGAACTCCTTCCAATATTCAAACCACTTCATCTCCTCGCCTGGACGAACGAAGAACTGCATCTCCATTTGCTCGAACTCACGCATACGGAAGACAAATTGACGTGCTACGATCTCGTTACGGAACGCTTTACCAATTTGTGCGATACCAAAAGGAATCTTCATGCGACCTGTCTTTTGTACGTTGAGATAGTTCACGAAGATACCTTGTGCGGTCTCAGGACGGAGGTAGATTTTCATTGCACCGTCGGCAGTAGAACCCATCTCGGTAGAGAACATGAGGTTGAACTGACGCACGTCGGTCCAGTTGCGTGTGCCAGAGATAGGGCAAACGATTTCTTCGTCGAGGATGATTTGTTTGAGCTCTTCTAAGTTGCTATCGTTCATGGCTTTAGCAAAACGCTCGTGAAGGGCGTCGCGCTTCTCTACGTTGGCGCGGACACGTTCGTTGGTTTGCTTGAACATCTCCTCATCGAAGCTCTCGCCGAAGCGTTTGCGGGCTTTGGCTACTTCTTTTTCGATTTTCTCGTCGTACTTAGCGAGTTGGTCCTCAATAAGTACGTCAGCACGGTAGCGTTTTTTGCTATCTTTGTTGTCGATGAGCGGGTCATTGAATGCGTCCACGTGACCAGAGGCCTTCCATGTGGTAGGGTGCATGAAGATGCTGGCGTCGATGCCGACAATGTTCTCGTGGAGCATGGTCATAGCGTCCCACCAATATTTCTTGATGTTGTTTTTGAGTTCTACACCATTTTGACCGTAGTCATAAACTGCACCAAGACCGTCATAGATCTCGCTGCTAGGGAAAACGAAGCCGTACTCCTTGCAGTGTGCGACTAGTTTTTTGAAGGTTTCTTCTTGTGTTGCCATATCTATAAAAGTTCTAAAAAATCAAGAGTTTTTAAAGTTTCAAAGGTTGTGCGAAAGCACAATCAAGGAATTTGGGTGCAAAGGTAGTGTTTTTTTGTGAACTATGCAAGTGCGGTGGTGAGAAAATGCAAAAAAAGGTAGGAATACTTGCATGTGTAAGAAAAAAGTAGTACCTTTGCAGAAGAATATAACGAATACTAAGAATATATGCGAATTGTGATTTTAGGAACAGCATGGCCTTATAGAGGTGGGTTGGCGGCGTTTAATGAACGGTTGGCAAAACAATTCGTACAGGAAGGGCATGAGATAGAGGTAGTTACTTTTACCTTGCAATATCCATCATTTTTGTTTCCGGGTAAGACACAGTATAGTAACGAGACAGCTCCCCATGGGTTGAAAATAGTGCGCGAGATAAATTCGTGTAATCCTATAAATTGGTTGAAAGTAGGTAAACGGTTGCAGAAAGAAGCTCCAGATATGCTGATAAGTTGCTATTGGATGGCATTCTTCGCTCCATGCTATGGAATGATTCAGAAAATAGTGAAACGCAATGGCAAAACAAGGTGTATCGCATTGGTACACAATATGATACCACATGAGCCAAGTATATTGGATAAATGTTTGGCACCCTTCTATGTCAAGCATACAGATGGTTTTGTGGCCTTATCGGAGAGTGTGGTGCAGGATATAGCATCATTAGATAAAAATATAAAACCGAAAACTTATTCACCTCATCCTATTTATGATCATTATGGTGAAAAGATGAATAAGGCAGAGGCTTGTACAGCATTGGGACTGGATGAAGGGAAACGGTATATGTTGTTTTTTGGTTTGGTTCGTGCATACAAGGGATTAGACCTATTATTGGATGCATTTGGGAAAGTGAAGGATGAGTTGAAGGATTTGCAGTTGATTGTGGCGGGAGAGTTTTATGAGGATGAGGATAAATATCGCAGACAAATACGAGATAATGGTTTAATGGATAGGGTGATAATCAAAAATGAATTTATCGCAGATGCAGATTTGCGAAAGTATTTTGGTGCAGCAGATTTGATAGTACAACCTTATAAATCAGCGACTCAGAGTGGCGTGACGCAAGTGGCTTTTCATTTCGAGAAACCAACATTGGTAACGAATGTGGGTGGCTTGGGTGAGATTATTCATGATGGTAAGATGGGGTATGCTGCAGAACCACAGGCGGATGCTATCGCTAATAGTTTAAGAGATTACTACAAAAATAATCGACAATCAGTCTTTATTGAATATCTTATCAAAGAAAAAAAGAAGTATGAATGGGATAAAATGACAAAGGCGTTTTATAATTTATAGTTTTAAGTTTATAGGTGAGAATTATGCGAGCAATATCTCCTTCTCTTTTGGCAGCTGACTTTGGCAATTTACAACGTGAGTGCGAAATGATCAACGTAAGTAGCGCAGAGTATCTACATATAGATGTGATGGATGGTGTATTTGTGCCCAATATATCGTTTGGTTTTCCAGTAATGGAAGCGTGCAAAAAGCATTGTATCAAACCATTAGATGTGCACTTGATGATTACCCGCCCAGAAAACTACGTAGAACGGTTCTGCGACGCAGGTGCATGGAGCGTTGGATTTCATATCGAAGCAGTAGATGACCCTATGCCTGCGATAGAGCTGATTCGCAAGAAAGGTGTGCGGACTTGCTTGACTATCAATCCAAAAACAGATATTCATAGTTTGGATCCATATTTGGGCGAAGTGGATATGGTGCTACTGATGTCGGTGCAAGCCGGCTATGGTGGACAGGGATTTATTCCAGAATCATTGGAGAGATTACGCTATCTTCGCAAGGCGATTGATAAGCGAGGTTTGAAGACCTTAATCGAGGTGGACGGTGGTGTGAATGCCAAGTGGGCACCCGAATTATGGAACGCAGGAGCGGATATATTGGTGGCAGGTAGTGCGGTGTTTAAAGCACAAGATCCGATAGCAATGGTAAATCTTTTGAAAGAAGGTTAACTATTCCAGTTTGGAGGACGCTCTACGAGTTACAGTTTAGAGTTTAAAGGCTAGGTATATATGAGATGGTTGGCGGCACATACATGGTTGATGGCTATGGTGCTGCTGATAGCAGTAATTGTAGTAAGCGGCTATGTGGGATGGCCGCTTAACTTATTGAAGGACACTGAGGTAGATTATTTAGATCGGGATACTGTGCTGTCGGTGCATTTACTCAGTAAGGGTATTGAGAGGGAAAAAACGATACGATATGAGGCGGAAGTGGAAGATGGAAGTAGAGTATTACTGTATTTGCAGAAGGATAGTTTGACGATGCCTCTGATGGGAGATGTGTTGATGGTACAGACGAAAGTAAGAAGAGGTGGAAAACTGGGTGATTTTGATTATGGTTTGTATTTGAGAAGACAAGGAATTGTGGGTAGCTGTTGGGCTAACCGAAGAAACTGGAAGGTGATTGGTCATGAGGAAGATAGAAGCATTCGTGGATATGCACGGAGATGTCAATATAGTTTGCATGAGCAATATTGCAAGATGGGGATAGATGGAAAAGAATTGGGTATTTTATCGGCTTTGACACTAGGTTACCGCGAGGATTTAGATAAGGATGTACAGCATAGTTTTTCAGTGTCGGGTGCGATGCATGTATTGGCAGTCAGTGGATTGCATACGGGCATTGTGTGGGGAATGGTGGTATGGCTGTTGACATTAGGTGGATGGCGCAAGCCACTATGGGAGGAGAAGTGGAAGCGTTGGTTGCTGAACCTAACAGCAATGGCATTGATTTGGGTGTATGCTTTTGTTACAGGATTGAGTCCATCGGTGATGCGGAGTGCTTTAATGTTGAGTTTTTGGGCAATGAGTGGTCTGTTTGAAAAACAAATATCCCGTTGGAATCCGTTGTTCGCAGCAGCGGTGATAATACTAATAATCAATCCATTGGCACTGTGGAGTGTTAGTTTTCAGTTAAGTTTTGCTGCAGTAGCAGGTATTATGCTGATAGGACAAAAAATGCAAGGTAGTATAGCTTTGCAGGGGAGGGTAGTACGGTATGTAGGGGGCTTGTTGATGGTGTCTGTGGCAGCTCAAATTGCAACCATGCCACTGACGATGCATTATTTTGGTCAGACAAGTAATTATTTTGCGTTGACGAATTTGGTGGTTATCCCCATGGCAGGCGTTCTTCTAGTATTGGGATTCAGTACATTAGCAATGTCGTGGTGCATGATAGGTGAGTGGTTAGGTATGGCAACGAAATGGTGTACTTGGTTGCTGCGTGAAGTGGTTGAATGGATAGAAAGGTTGCCATTTTCTACGACGCAAATAAGTTTGGATAGTGGCAGTGTGGTATGCTTGTATGGTGCCATTATATGCGGTTTGATGATGATGCGTGGTCAGAAGATACATTGGTGGTGGATGATAGGAGTAGTGATGTCGCTAGGGATAATACTTGCCATAGAATTAGGTATAGTGAACCTATTATAATAACTAAGTAATAACTAAGTAATAACTAAGTAATCACTAACTAATAACTAACTAATCACTAACTAAATGATAGGAATATGCAGACATATAGCTTGAAAGAATTGTGCGTATGTGTACAAGAAGTAATGGAACATGATTTTCCCGATCGCTATTGGGTGCGTGCAGAGATTGCCTCAATGAGTGAACGAGGTCACTGCTATATGGAGTTAGTAGAGAAAGCAGATAATGGCATATTGGCAGCCAAAGTGCGGGCGACGTGCTGGAGCAATGTATATAATATGTTGTCTGCTTACTTCATTCAAGAGACAGGAGAGACGTTGCATGTTGGTTTACAAGTTCTGCTGGAAGTGAGTGTGGAATTTCATGCAGTTTATGGATTGAGTTTGAACGTTTGGAATATTGATCCTACATATACCCTAGGTGATTTGGCGATGCAACGACAAACTACAATCAATCAGCTAAAAAAGGATGGAGTGATGGAGTTGCAACAATCATTGAAGTTGCCTACTTTAGTTAGAAGGGTGGCTGTTATATCTTCTTCTGAAGCTGCTGGCTATGGTGATTTTTGTGATCAGTTGAAGAATAATCGTTTTGGATTTGGTTTCCATGTGCAGTTGTATTCTGCTATAATGCAAGGAGATATGGCTGCGAGAAGTATTGTGCAGGCGTTGAACGCTATTGCAGAGCAAGAGGAGGAATGGGATGTGGTAGTAATCATTCGTGGAGGTGGTGCGAGTACGGATTTGAGTTGTTTTGATGACTATGATTTGGCAAGCCATTGTGCGCAATTTCCGTTGCCAATTATAGCAGGTATTGGTCATACAAGGGATGTTAGTGTGGTGGATATGGTGGTGCATCGTAGTGTGAAAACGCCGACGGCTGCTGCAGAGTGGTTGATAGATCGTGTGGCTGTTCAAGTGGAAAGATTAGGAGAGATGCAATTGTGCTTGCAACGAGCAGTACGTGGAGTGGTGAATAGAGAGCATAATCGTTTGTTGTTGCAAGAACAAAGGATTATCAATGCCATTCGTCGTATGGCATTACGCGAGCGATCGAGAATGGATTTATGGAAAAAGACAATAGACTTACATTCTCCACAACATATCTTTAAGATGGGATATAGTTTGACGATGAAGGATGGAAAGATAGTACGAGAAAGACAAGATGTACAAGAGGGAGATGTGGTGGATACTTACTTGCAAGATGGTGTAATTCATTCGGTTGTGAAATGAAAAGGAAGGGGAAAATAGTGTTTTTTCTTACGGATGAGCAGTGGCTTGGTGTAGTGCTATTGGTGATACTTGTTTTGGGAACGCTGATAGCAGTGAAACGCTTGCATCCGCAAGATGATGTTGTTGTGAGTTGGTCTAATGATTCAACGAAAACGGAATTCGCAGAATATCAAACAGAACAGGATGGTATTCGCAAGGCGCAATGGAAAAAGACTTATAGGCGTGATACTATAGCCATACGCATGCAGGTGTTTGATCCTAATACGGTGGATAGTAGTACCTTAGTGCATTTAGGATTTAAGCCTTGGCAAGCAAAAAATATGCTTAAATATAGGGCTAAAGGTGGTAGGTATCGTCAGCCAGAAGACTTGAAGAGATTGTATGGTATGACAGATAGTATGTATCATATCCTACATCCTTATATATGTATTTTGCCATTAGAAGCAGATAGTGCTATGGTGGATAGTTTATCGGTGGATACCGCAGGTTTCGATTCAATGCCAAAGTGGTATAACGAAAAAAAAGATACTATATTGAATTTGCGTACAGTTGATACTACAGAGTTGAAGATGATTCGCGGAATAGGTTCGTATCGAGCAAGGCAGATAGTGCGTTACCGAGAGCAATTGGGTGGTTTTATGTGTGTTGAGCAAATTATGGAAGTTGAGAGTATGGCTGAAGTGACCGATAGTGTATTGATGCATTTTTATATTGATAGTGTTATTGTAAATCCTTTGAATATCAATCAGATAGGTGTTAGACAATTGTCGAGGCATCCTTATTTGCGTTTTGAACAGGCTAAAGCTATTTATGAATTACGTAGAAAGAAAGTGCGGCTGAATTCAATTGAAGAATTACGTGAACTGGATTGTCTATCAGAAGAAGATATATTAAAATTAGCACCTTACTTGAATTTTGATAAAAATAGTTAAATGCGCAATCTTTGGCACGGTATTTGTAAGGAAGAGAGTGTTAGAAATTTTTGATATGCGTACACAAGCGAATATATTATTAGTAGAGGATGATGTCAATCTGAGTACAGTATTGGCAGATTATTTACGCAGTAAAAATTATACGGTGGAGCAAGCCAACAATGGCGCAGAGGCCTGGGATTTAATTTTGATAAAGCCTTATGACTTGGTAATCAGTGATATAATGATGCCAGTAAAGAATGGTTATGAGTTGCTCAAAATGATACGTCAGAGACATGAGAAGTTACCTGTAATCATGTTGACTGCTAAGGCCGATCGCGATGACATAATTCATGCGTATGAATTGGGTTGCGATGATTATGTTACTAAGCCTTTTTCGATGGATATTTTGATATGTAAGATAGAGGCTGTGGTTCGTAGATGTCGTTTATATATGGAATCGGAATTGACAGAATGGCAGTTAGGTGAATTGCAATTTGATTCGGTTCGTCAACAATTAGGCGAAAAGCATTTGAGTTCACGAGAAAATGATTTATTGAAGATGCTCTGTCAGAATATGAATAATTTGGTTGATCGTAATCGAATTTTGATGAGTATTTGGGGTGAAGACACGTATTTTAATGCCCGTTCACTGAGCGTATATGTGAATCATCTCCGCAACTATTTAGGGGAGAATAGTCCAATACGTATTATGAGCGTACATGGGAAAGGGTATAAATTAGTGGAATTGAATAAGATATCGTAACAGCACAAAGATTCTTTGATTTGTGTTTTAAATAGTGTTTTTCATAATAGAGAGGAGAGTTCGATGGGATATCGAGCTCCCTTTTTTGTGTATGATATATTCTAAATTCGTATGTGTCATTGGCAAAAAAACGTGGCCTATAGCAATAAAAATAAAGTTTTCTTGCACATATACATTTTTTTTTGTACCTTTGCGAGCAAATTAGTTAGCAGTTGATATGAAAGTATTGCTTCTTTTTACAGGTGGAACGATTTCGATGGTGCGTGATCCAAAATCTGGTGCTTTGCATCCAGCGGATATGGCTACGTTTCAGTCTTTTGTTCCAGAACTCTTTGCAGGCGAAATTGAGGTAGAAATGCTCCCTTTTGAGCCGTTGATAGATTCCTCTAATGTCAATCCTGAAAACTGGTCAAGGATGGCGCATATAGTGTATGAAAATTATGAAAAGTACGATGGTTTCGTGATCCTTCATGGGACAGATACGATGTCATATTCAGCCTCTGCTTTGAGTTTTATGCTTCATAATTTGGGCAAACCAGTTGTGTTTACGGGTAGTCAATTGCCAGTTGGAGTGTTGAGATCTGATGCAAAAGAAAATTTGTTGACTGCAATTGAGATAGCTGCAGCCAAGGATGAAAATGGCAGAGCAATGGTGCCAGAAGTGACTATTTTTATGGATGATGAGTTGTATAGGGGGAATCGTACAACAAAGCGCAATGCCGAGCATTTTTCAGCTTTCAACTCGTATAATTACCCATCACTAGCTCGAGCAGGCGTGCGCATAACCTATCAAAAGCAGTTTATACATTATCCTCAGTCCGATGCAACGTTGCATCTGCGCGATAAAACGGATTGTAATGTGGCAGTACTGAAATTGTTTCCTGGAATTACAGAGCCAATCGTAAAGGCAATCTTATCGACATCAGGTTTGCGTGGTGTTGTACTGGAAACTTATGGCGCAGGAAATGCACCATCGTGCGATTGGCTATATCAAGACTTACGAGATGCAGTAGAGCGTGGAATAATAATTGTTAATAAAACTCAATGCAATACAGGATCCGTTTCGATGGGACAGTATGCGGTAAGTCTGCCGTTGCTGAAGGCAGGTGTGATTTCGGGTTATGACATTACAACGGAGGCTTTGCTTACAAAAATGATGTATCTTTTTGGAGAAAATCCAGATGATAATGAACTTGTCAAGAAGTTGTTGCAGATTCCCCTTTGCGGCGAATTGACTATACTAGATTAAAAATAACCAAATAATGAAATAATATGAAGAACTTACACCCTCAAGGTCTTTGGAGTAATTTCTATGACCTAACTCAAATTCCTCGTCCATCGGGACAAAAAGAGGAGATTAGTGCTTTTTTGGCTAATTACGGTCATTCTCTAGGTTTAGAGACTATCGTAGATAGTATAGGTAACGTGATCATTCGCAAACCTGCAAGTCTTGGGTACGAGAATCATCCTGGAGTGATTTTGCAAGGACATATGGATATGGTTCCACAAAAGAACAATGACACAAAATTTGATTTTGCTAAAGATCCTATTGAAGCATATATTGATGGTGAATGGGTAACGGCTAAGGGTACTACTCTGGGCGCAGATAACGGCATTGGTGTGGCTGCGGCTATGGCAATCTTGGCAGACAAGAATGTGGTGCATCCTCCACTGGAAGTGCTCGTGACCGTAGATGAAGAGACAGGTATGTACGGCGCATTTGCTCTAGAAGGTGGCTTGTTGCAAGGCAAGACCTTGCTCAACCTCGACTCAGAGGCCGAAGGCGAGTTGTATGTAGGTTGCGCTGGTGGTGTAGATACTACGGCTAAGTTCGCATACACCCCTGTAGAGGTGGAAGAGGGCGATATAGCAGTGAAAGTGAGTGTAACGGGTTGCAAAGGTGGTCACTCGGGTTGTGACATCCACTTGCAACGTGCCAATGCCAACAAACTGCTGTTCCGTTTCTTGAAAGAGGCTGTAGCTAACTACGAGGCACGCTTGGCTAGTGTAGAGGGTGGTAGTCTGCGCAATGCTATCCCACGCGAAGCATCGGCTATCATCACTATTCCAGCAGAAGGATTGGACGAAGTGATGGACTTGGTAGCAGAGTTTGAAGACCTGTTTGTGGCAGAATACGATGGTGTGGAGGATAATATCCGTTTCATGGCAGAACAGGTGGAATGTCCAGCTACAGAGTTACCAGAAGATGTACAAGACTTCTTGATTCATGCTATCACGGCTTGTCCTCACGGCGTATATCGCGTGATCCCAGAGATGCCTGATGTAGTAGAGACTAGCAACAACTTGGCTATGCTCAAGACTGAAGATAACTGCGTAATAGTATATTGCTTGACCCGTTCATCTGTAGAGTCTCGTAAGGAGGAATTGCAAGAAATTATTCACTCTGTGTTTGCTATGGCAGGCGCAGAGGTAGAGTTCTCTGGTTCATACCCAGGTTGGAAACCCAACCTCAAGAGCCATATCTTGGAAGTGATGAAGCAAACCTATCAGGAGAATTATGGCATTGAACCACGTGTGATTATTATCCATGCGGGTCTGGAGTGTGGTATCATTGGTCGCAACTACCCAGGCATGGATATGATCTCATTTGGTCCTACCATCAAATATCCTCACTCACCAGATGAGCGCGTGAATATTGCGACAGTAGCCAAATTCTACGAGTACCTTTTGGCTACACTGAAAGCGCTATAATATATTGCTATCATAAAGAAAAAATGCTATACTAGATTCTGGTATAGCATTTTTTTTATGAGATATAGACGGATAAAAGAAGAAGCAACCCTTAAAGGTTGCTTCTTGCGGTGCGGACGAGACTCGAACTCGCGACCCCATGCGTGACAGGCATGTATTCTAACCAACTGAACTACCGCACCAATTACTTCCTTTTCGAAAGCGGTTGCAAAGGTACTGCTTTTTTTTGACATGACCAAATGTTTTTGAAAAAAAAATAAAATTTAGTATATTTTTGTCAAATTAATATGTCAAAATGCAGAAAAAGATGTTTTATAACATATTTTTCGGCAAAATATTTGGTTGGTATGTAAAAAAGCAGTACCTTTGCATTGTGTTTTTCATGGTATTAGATTTAAGGTTAAGTAAAGATTGGGTTGTCGAGATGACAATCCTTCTTTTTTTTTATATATAAGCTAACCTTTAGCATAGGTATTCCTCTTTTGTCATTGCTTAACGGTAGCATCGACCGTCGGGTGACTGTCGGTAAAGATAGGTATGCTTATACATACAATAAGAAGAATCTATATACAAAGAGGGTGTGTCTCTATTTTGACACACCCTCTTTGTTTGGTCGTATATCAGAAAAACTTCTTTACACAGTAGCTTCAATGTTCCACATAAAAGCACGAACACCGACTTCTTCGTTACGCTTATCGAGTTTCTTGACCGCTTCGAGTAATACAGGTACTTTTTCGTCAGGTACAATAGTGATCACACATGAGTTCATCTCTGGCCATGCGTGGGTACCACGGCGTGGCTCACCATTCTTACTACCACGACCCTGTACCTCCTCGAAGAAAGTAAAACCGCGTATTTCTAACATATCAAGCATATACTCCACACGTTCGGTGTTAGCTTGATTGAATATGATCATTACAGATTTCATAATTACATTTGGATTAAGGAGCCAGGAACCAAGAATCAAGACAATCAGTCTTGGCTCTTGGCTCTTGATTCTTATTTTTCTTTTTCTTCGCAGTCCTCCACTTTGATATCCATGAAGATGAAGTTCTCGCGCACTTTCTTGAGTTTGTCGCGTTCACCTTTCTTAGACATTGCACCATAAATGACAGGTACAATGTATAGAGTCAAGAAGGTACTAACGGTCAAACCACCGATAACGACGATACCCAATGGTTGCCACATCTCGGCACCTTCACCTTGGCTCACTGCCATTGGCACCATACCGAGAATAGTGGTAAATGCTGTCATCAATACAGGGCGCAGACGGCTCTCGCCTGACATCTGGATGGCCTCGTTAAGGTCGTGTCCACGCTCGCGCATGAGGTTGATATAGTCCACAAGCACGATACCATTCTTCACCACAATACCCACAAGGAGTACCAGACCCAGTGCGCCAATCATATCCAGAGAAGTATTGGTGAGCCATAGGGCTATAATCACACCCGAGAGCGCAAATGGTACGGAGAACATGATGATAGCAGGTTTGCTGAACGACTCGAACTGCGATGCCATCACGATATACACGAGCAGGATAATCAGCATACCCAGCATACCCATCTTGCCGAATGTCTCTTGTTGGTCTTCGTAGTCACCCGCGATACGCATAGTGTATCCAGCAGGGGCATCTACTTGAGGAAGTACTTGTGTCTCAATGGCTTGTGCCAATTCGCCCAATGTAGTCTCGAACGGTGTAACCTTGACGGTCACAATACGCTGACGACTCTTACGTGCGATAGTAGGTGGAGCCCAATACTCGTCCACCGAGCAGACCTCTGACAGTTTGATAGTCTTGCCAGTTGGGGTAGGGATAGAGAAGTCGAGCACATCGCTGATAGAGTTGCGGTTTTCTTCCTTGAGGCGAACGAGGATATCATACTCCGAACCGTCCTCTTTGAGGAAGCCCACAGCCATACCATTCACGCGGTTACGCAGGTAGGAAGATATGGTGGCAGAAGTCAATCCAAGACGACTTGCTTTCTCTTTGTCCACTACAATTTTGATTTCAGGGCGGTCATCATCGCGGTCGGCATAGACATCACGTGCACCAGGCAGTTCTTTGGTGAGTGTCATTACTTGTTGCGCCATTTGGTTGGTAATATCGAAGTCATATCCATAGATTTCGATATCTACAGTATTGCCACCACCAGGACCACCACCGCTGGTAGATGCTTGATATTCAATAATTTCAGGATATTGTGCCATTTCTTGACGAAGCACTTCGGCAATCTGCCAGATAGTGCGCTCGCGTTCCCATTTCTTGTTCAAACGCACGGTCATAGAGATGGTATTGTTCATGGTGGTGGAGAAGATAGCACCCGTACCGTCATCATCATTGGAACCCGCCGAGGTAGCAATCATCTCAATCTCAGGCACAAGCACCATAAAACGCTCTTCCAATTTGCGTGCGGTTTTGAGGGTTTCCTCAATGCGTGTACCGCGTTGTAACTCAATGGTTACGCTCAAGCGAGCATTGTCCTGTTGTTGCATAAAGTCGGTACCTACTTTGCCAAAAATAAATGGCAAGAGTGAAGCTCCGAAGAACGCAAATAGAATAACAATAGTCAATGCCTTGTGGCGCAAGCACCATGCAAGTGATTTGCCGTATGCTTTGTCTACCTTGTCAAGGAAAGCTACGATAGTGCGGTCGTACCAAGACTTCTTGTCTCTGTCATCGATGAGTTTACCATTCTCCACGCGCACTTTTCGTGCTTTCAGCAGTTTAGAGCAGAGCATTGGTGTGAGAGAAATAGCAATCACGGTAGAGGTACAACATACGACTGTTACAATCCAACCCAATGATTCGAACATAATACCTGCCATACCATCCATCATTGTCAGTGGTACAAATACGGCGCAGAGTACGAGGGTAGTAGCGATAACGCTGACCCACACCTCGTTGGTGGCGTAGATAGCTGCCTCGCGTGGACTCTCGCCACGTTCGATATGGCGTGTGATATTCTCGAGCACCACAATCGCATCATCCACCACCATACCGATAGCGATAGTCAGCGAACAGAGCGAGATGATGTTGATGCTGGAGTCTGCCATCTTCAGATAGATAAACGCCACAATCAATGAGATTGGAATGGTGAGCGAGATGATGAGTGTCGCACGCCATTTGCCGAGGAAGAAGAGTACCACGAGCACCACGAACAGCAATGCGTAGAGCACAGACTCCTCAAGGGAGTTGATGGAGTTGCGGATATTGTCTGCCGAGTTGTAAATCTCTTGAATCTTCACGTCGGTAGGCAGTTGCTTTTGAATCTTCTTCAATGCTTTATCCACGTCCTCGCAGACTTGCACGGTGTTGGAGCCCGATTGCTTAGCCACAATCAGACGCACAGCTTCACGACCGTTGGTCTTCTCATCCAATGAGAGGTCCTTGATAGTATCGCGCACGGTAGCGATATCGCGCACAAATACTTGTTGCCCTTGTGGGGTCATGGTCACCATCAAGTCCTCAATCTCGCTACTCTCGATGAACTCAGAGCGCACCTGCATTTGGTATTGCTCCTTCTCCATCTTCACCGTACCCGACGAGAGGTTGAGGTTGTTGGCAGAGATGACTTGTCCCACTTGCTCCAGCGAGATGCCAAAAGCGTCTAGTTTTTGTTGGTCGATATCCACATACACATAGCGGTCTGGTGCACCTGCCACAGACAAGTTACCGATACCGTTGATCTGGTTCAATTGTGGAATCACCTCATCGTTGAGGATTTTGTCGAGTGCAGGATACGACTCGTCTGCCGTGATAGCATATTGGCAGATTGGCATGGTGCTCGATGAGAACTTGAACACCATAGGCGACGAACAACCGTCAGGCAACTGGTTCTTAGCCATGTCGCAGAACGATCGTATGTCGTTGACGGCTTCCGTAATGTCGGACCCCCATTCCAATTCGAGTACTACAAGACTGACATTATCTTTACTGGTAGAGTTGATATACTTCAGGTTATCCACCGAAGTCAAACTATTCTCCATGATTTTCGAGACGTTGGTCTCTATCTCGGACGCCGACGCACCTGGATAGGTAGTCATCACCATCACATATGGTGGGTCCATCTCAGGGAATTGATCCACAGGCAGTTGCACGAAGCAGAATATACCTATGATCATCACCGCAACGAACACCAGCATCGTCGTTACGGGATTCTTAATCGCGGTTTTATAAATTGCCATAGTTCTTCAGGTTTTACTTTACTTCAATTTTCACACCGTCAACCAGTTTGTGTTGACCTACGCTGATGTATTCTACACCTGCTTTAATTTCGGGTGCAATGATTTCAATGTTCTCGTCAAAGCGTTGTCCGAGTTTCACGCTCACGCGCTTAGCGTAGCCGTTGTCGTTGATGAACACATAGCGTTCATTTGAGCCGAGCAGTTTCTCTACCGATTGATAAGGCACTACGATTGTGTTCTCTTTGCCCAGACCGAGGGTGGTAGTCACGTACATACCGCCACGCAACTTCTCGCTCGCATTAGGGATAACCACCTTGCATTGGAAAGTGTGGCTCGCAGCGTCGATGGTTGGATAAACCACCTCAATCGTTGCAGGGAAAGACTCATCTGGATACACTTCGCTCTTCACGGTCAGCTTCATACCTTCCTTAATCATAGGGTAATAAGTCTCTGGCACTGCAATCAACGCTTTCAGTTTCTTCACTTGTGTGAGCACCACGATTGGCTGACCGCCATATAGTTCGCCGTCTTCGTAAGTTTTAGCAGAAATAACGCCGTCGAATGGAGCTTTCACGTAAGTATTTTGCTCCAAGAAAGCGAGGTTTTGCTTCAGTTGGTCGTATGCCACTTTTGTCTGGTCATAGGTCTGTTGGCTTACGCTTCCTGTTTCCAGCAATGCCTCCAAACGTCCCACCTCGATTTCAAGATTAGCCAGTTGGATTTTTTGTGTGAGATACTGTGTTTGATCCATACGTACAAGCATATCGCCTGCTTTTACCTTATCACCAACCTCTACGAAGATATGCTCGATCTTACCTGTCAGCGATGGTGCTACGTTTTGTGTCACATAGCCCTGTAAGTTCGTAGAAATATTGAGCACGCGCTCAATCTCTTTTTCTTGGAGGGTTATTGTACCTACCACCTCCACGCGCTCAGTTTCTTGTTGAGTTGCCTGAGCATCTTTCTTGCCGCAACCAATCAAACAAACTGCGGCAGCCATCATTAATACAATCTTTTTCATTTATCGTTTTGTTAATTAGTTATCCATGTTATTTGGTGTCCGGAGTCTGGAGTCTGGAGTGGGGACTCACTACAAGTTCAGAAATTTCTCCAATTCCACTTCTGCATTCACCAGTGTCAGCACCGCTTGCACATACGTCGATTGTGCGGTGATGAGGTCGTTACTTGCATTCACGAGGTCTAAGTTACTTGCCACACCCTGTTGAAATTTCAGCGAAGTGTTGTCAAACACACGTTGTGTCACGCCCATGTTCTCTTGCTCGTTGGTGTAGGTTTCATACGCATTTTGCAGGTTATAGCGCAATTGCTCATTTTGAATTCCGAGGTTATCGGCAGTCTCCTCAAATGTGTTACGTGCCTCTTCCAAGGCGATTTTCTTCTCCACCACACCTGCTGCACGCTTACCCGAAGACCAGAGTGGCATGCTCACTTGTACACTCAACGCATTAGGCGGCGTCATGTTAAAACCTGCCTTACCTCCAAAATAATCTTTCTTACTATATTGGTATCCTACACCCACCGTAGGACCATATGCCCAACCTGCCATGTGTACATTCTTCTTCGCCAATTCTACATTTTTGGCTAGTGTTTGATAGCTTAGGTTATTTTCCAATACGAAGTCTTTACCCAGCAATGCGACTATTGCTTCCGCGCTCAGCATATCGCTGAGTTGGGTGGTGAGGGTCAGTTCGGTTTCTGCTGGAACGTTCAGCAGCACTTTCAGCGCATTGATTGCCAACTGTGTCGAACGCTTGTTAGCATTGATATTATTCTTCAATGTGTTCACACGCACGAGGATTTGGTCAGCCGTTGTTTGCTCTGCTGCACCCACTTCCACGCTGCGTTGGGTCATTGCTGCCAAGTTCTCAATGTTCTTCAGCGAACTATCCAGCAATTTCACCACATCTTCCAGCACCAACACCGAAGCGTAACTCGATTTCACACTCGCACGTAGGTTGTCCTCGCTGATTTCGAGATTCAGTTTTTGCATCTCAATCGCAGTATTGTTGAGCAATGCTCCCACAATCGCCTGTCCATTGATACCGATTGATGCCGTGATACCCAATGTTCCATTGTCTGGCATGGCAATTTTCGTCACCATTTCTTCACCCGTTATAGGATTTTTTCCTGTACGCATCTCCATCTCGTATCCCATCATAGACTGAAATGCCCACGACATATCCACCGACGGAAGCATACTTGCTATCGTTTGCCAACGGGTGGCATACGCTTTCTGCACTGCCAAACTGGCGTTTCTCAAACTGCGGTTGGTCTCCACCGCATAATCTTGCGCCTCTGTGAGGCTTAGGTTTAATGTCGCAGGCACTTCACGTACCTCAGCTTTCTTCGTAGCTGCCATCACATGATCTTCTGCCTGCATGCCGTTCGCACAAACCGCGAATAGGCAAATTGCTAAAACAATTTTTTTCATCATCTTTTATACCTTATATATTATATGTTATTTTTCCACTTGTTTCTTCAGCGTCTCAAACCCCTCGTGTGTCAATATGCCTCGCATCAAAATATCCATTCGCTGATGTCCTATGCGATGCACTTCCTCTTTGGTCATTTGCCCGCCAGTTATCAAATCCAACAATCGGTACTGCATATCCAAAAACATCATCGCCACCACATCCACATCAATCTCGGCTCTGAAGATTCCCTCGCTCACGCCTTTCTCCAAAAACCGTACCAAAATCTTCTCCGCCGTTTGGCGCATTACTTTTTTGTGTGCTGCGAATAGTTGCGGATAGTATTTTTCCAGGTCATACATCATCGCAGGTGTCTTCAATTCTTTCTTCTGAGTGGATTGTGCAATCTTTGTCCATTCCACAATCACCTGCGTGATGGTGCGTTTAGATAGTGCATTATCCAAATCATGCCCCACTTTCTGCTCATGCTTATGCAAAATAGCTTGCACCAAGTCATCTTTTGACGGAAAATACACATAAAACGTCTTCTTCGACATACCCAACTCATGACATATATCATCCACGGACACACTACGAATGCCCACTTGTTGCATTCGTTTGATCGCCAATTGCAATATGTCTTCTCTTACGTCATTCATGTTTTCTTTGCCTTTCCGCTATAAAATACGGTAGATATACGGTAGATACACGAAACATTTCCCTACCTTTACTCTATGAATACCTAACGACAATAGGATTTTCATCAAAAACCGTGCAAAGGTACTACTTTTCTACGAAACAACCAAATATTTTAGGAAACTTTAACACTTTTGTAGTTTCCAAGTGACAAAATGGGTGTTTGTTTTTTTATCAATCTATCTTCGGGGTATCTTCAGGGTATCTTCGGGGTGCGTATAGGGTGGTGGTTCCTGGTTGTGTATGTGGAAAAATGCGGATAAATTTGTACGAATGAAAAAAAAGTTGTATCTTTGCAGGCTGTATGAGAAAAATGGCTTTTTTGTTGGGTTTGTGATAGAGTGTGATGTGCTAGTTATGAGTTATTAGAGATGTTTATCTATTTTTGGATATTGCGATTGGCAGCGTTATTTGGGCATAAGAAGGCGCGTAAATTGGTGGCGGGTCAGGGTCGTGCTTTGACGGAGATTGAGGCGTGGTCAAAGGAGCTGAATGGATGTGATGTGCTATGGGTACATGCGGCATCGGTGGGTGAGTTTGAGCAGGCGCGTCCGTTGATAGAGCGCTTGCATGCTGAGTTACCATTTCGCAAGATACTATTGACCTTCTTTTCTCCTTCGGGTTACGAGCTTCGCAAAGATTATAGTATGGTGGACAAGGTAGCCTATTTGCCTTTTGCGACAAAGAGGAATGCGCGACGTATGGTGGAGTTGTTGCCTTTGGAGGCGGCGATTATGGTGAAGTATGAGTTTTGGCCAGCATATCTGAATGCTTTACACTCGAAGCGGGTGCCAACCTATTTGATATCTGCAATCTTTCGCCCAGGTCAGTTGTTTTTCCGTCCTTTTGGCAAGGGATATAAGAAACTGCTATATTTATTTGAGCGTATTTTTGTGCAGGATGAAGCATCTATGGAGTTATTGCGTCATCATGGTGTAGAGCGCGTAGAGGTAGCTGGTGATACACGCTTTGATCGTGTGCAGAAGGTGAAGATTCAAGCAAAGGAGTTGCCGGTTGTGGAGCGTTTTGTGTCGGATTCAAGTAATGTGATAGTGGCGGGTAGCACATGGTTGGAGGATGAACAATTGCTGGCGCGTTATATTGAAGAGCATGAGGATGTGAAGTTGGTTTTGGTTCCTCATGAGATAGATGCGGGCAGGTTGCATGAGATATTTTTGCGTTTTGAGGGTCGTTATGTGCGTTACACGGAGGCGACGGAGCAGCATTTGCATGATTGCAGGGTGCTACTGGTAGACACGATAGGTGTGTTGTCGTCAATATACCGTTATGGCAGTGTGGCATATGTAGGTGGTGGTTTTGGTGTAGGAATTCATAATACTTTGGAGGCGGCGGTGTATGGTATGCCGGTGGTGTTTGGTCCTACATGGGAGAAGTTTCGTGAGGCGCGCGGTTTGCTGGATGCAGGTGCAGCCTTCACGATAAAGGATTATGATGAGTTCGCAAAGGCGGTGGATACGGCTTTCGCTACGCGCGAGGAGATGGGTAAACGGGCGAATGATTATGTACGGAGTGAGTGCGGAGCGACAGAGAAGATATATGGGAAGATATTTTGACTTAGATGATAATTTGCTATAGTTTAGAGATTAAAATTAAAAGGCGACATTAATATATGGCACAAAAAACAAGTATCCCAAAAGGTACGCGTGATTTTTCTCCGTTGGAGATGGCACGCAGGAATTATATTTTTGATACGATTAAGTCAGTGTTCTCGTTGTATGGTTTTCAGCAGATTGAGACTCCGGCAATGGAGAATCTCAGCACCTTGATGGGTAAATATGGCGAAGAAGGTGATAAACTATTGTTTAAGATTCTGAATTCAGGTGATTGGAAGCAGAGTTTGGATGCTGAAATGCTGGAAAAAGCAACGATAGGTGCACTGACAAGTAAGGTGAGCGAGAAGGGGTTGCGTTACGATTTGACAGTACCTTTTGCGCGCTTTGTGGTACAACATCGTGAGGATATACAGTTTCCTTTTAAACGTTATCAGATTCAGCCTGTATGGCGTGCGGATCGTCCGCAGAAGGGTAGGTACCGTGAGTTTTATCAATGTGATGTGGATGTGGTAGGTACCAACTCGTTATTAAGTGAGGTGGAGTTGATTCAGATTGTCGCGGAGGTTTATCGTCGTTTGGGCATTCGTGTGAGTTTGCACATCAATAATAGGAAAATCCTAGCAGGTATAGCAGAAGTGATAGGTCAGCCAGAGCGTATTATAGATATTACGGTGGCGATAGATAAGTTGGATAAGATAGGGGCCGATAATGTGAATAAAGAACTTTTGGATAAGGGATTGCCAGAGTCTGCTGTGGAAACATTGCAGCCGATATTACATTTGAATGGTACGAATGCAGAGAAGTTGGATCAGTTGGAGGTTATTTTGGCAGACTCGGAGACTGGTTTGAAGGGTATAGAGGAGTTGCGCACAATCTTCTCACTTCATGCATGTAGCGTACAAGATGGCAATTTGGCGACCTATGAGCCATGTGATTTGCAAATAGAATTCGATTTGTGTTTGGCTCGTGGATTGAATTATTATACAGGAGCAATTTTCGAGGTGAAAGCGTTGGATGCACAGATAGGTAGTATCACGGGTGGCGGACGATATGATAACCTGACGGGTATTTTTGGTATGCCGAATGTGTCAGGCGTAGGCATTTCGTTTGGTGCGGATCGTATCTACGATGTGCTAACAGAGTTGAATCTCTATCCCGAGAATCTGCAATCTACGACTGAATTGTTGTTTGCTACATTTGGTGAGCAAGAGTTGCTGTATTCACTTCGCTGGGCGAAGGCATTGCGTGAGAAAGGTGTTCGAGTAGAGGTTTACCCAGAACCCACGAAGATGAAGAAGCAAATGAGTTATGCAGATGGTAAGAAGATTCCGTATGTAGCAATTATAGGTAGTGATGAGATGTCAGCGGATAAAGTGATGTTGAAGAATATGCAGACGGGTGAGCAGCGATTGATGAGTTTGGAGGATTTATTAGTTGAGGTAAAATGTCAAAGATAAGAGGTTAAAGGCGCGAGGTGAGATGCAAGAATTTGAGCATATTCATACGTTTTACTTTTTAGGTATAGGTGGCATAGGTATGAGTGCTTTGGCACGGTATTTTGCCGCCAATGGCTACTTAGTGAAAGGCTATGACCGAACCCCCTCTGTATTGACCAGTCAGTTGGAGGCAGGGGGCATCAGTGTGCAATATGATGCTGACTTGGAAGTGGTTAGTGGTTTGGATGTGGAATCAACAGTGGTGGTTCGAACGCCAGCAGTGGCGGATGATTTTGCACTATTGGTATGGTTACGTGAACGTGGTTTTCGAATCATGAAGCGTGCGGAGGTGTTGGGTATGGTGACGCGTTCATCGCGTGCGCTTTGTGTAGCTGGAACACATGGTAAAACGACGACGAGTACCATTTTGGCGCATATATTGCATCGTTCGCATTTGGGCGCGAGTGCGTTTTTAGGTGGGATAGCGAATAATTATCAGAGCAATTTGCTGTTGGATACGAAGAGTGATTTAGTAGTGGTAGAGGCGGATGAATTTGATCGTTCATTTCATCAACTTAGTCCATATGTATCTGTGGTGACGAGTATGGATCCAGATCATTTGGATATTTATGGTTCGGCTGAGGCGTATCGTGAGAGTTTTATGACATATGCGGGCTTGGTGCAGAAGGCATTGGTGGTAAAGCGTGGTGTAGGATTGGATAGTGTGGTAGATGCTAATGTTTATAGTTATGCAGTGGATGAGAAAGCGGATTTTTATGCAGATAATATAGTGGCGAAGGATGGTGTGATTAGTTTTAATTTTCATATTAGTGGCGAAAGATTAGATGCGACGGTAATAAAGGATGTGAAACTGGGTGTGTCTGCGTGGGTAAATGTAGAAAATAGTGTGGCAGCGATGGCGGTTGCGCATCTGATGGGCGCGACAGATACAGAGTTGCGTGAAGGTGTTGAAACATATGCAGGTGTGTATCGCAGGTTTAATGTACATGTGAATACATCAAAAGTCAGTTATATAGACGATTATGCTCATCATCCAAAAGAACTGCAGGTCACTATTGCGTCGATAAGACAATTGTATCCAAAGAGGTATGTGATAGGTGTATTTCAGCCTCATTTATTCTCGCGGACGAGGGATTTTATGGATGATTTTGCATCGATGTTAAGCGAATTGGATGAAGTGGTATTGTTACCGATTTATCCTGCGCGCGAGGAGCCCATAGAGGGAGTAACTAGTGATAGATTGTTGGATAAAGTAAAAGAGAAAAACGGAAGAGTTGTGTTGGTGGAAAAGAAGAATGTAGTGGAATATTTACATGACAGAGTAGGGAGTTTAGTAGAGGGAGGAGAAGATTGCGTGTTAGTGACTATGGGTGCTGGAGATATAGATCGCTTGGTAGATAATATAACAAAAACCTTAACAATATGAAAAGAATGGTAAAAAAAGTATTACTTGTAAGCTTGACAGTAATTAGTTGTGCGGCGGTTTTGGCAGGTGGAGTATGGTGCTCTGCCCAGTGTGATTCTTCATTATGTAGTGAAGTGAATGTGGTAGTGGAGGATAGTATGAAACGCCAGTTTGTGGATGCCGATGAGTTGGCTTATTTCCTGAAAAAACACCAGTGTTATCCATTAGGCGACAGTATGAGGACGGTAGATTGTCACGAGGTTGAGCAATGTTTGCTCAAACATGACATGCTGCAAACAGTAAGATGTTACAAATCGCCCTTTAGTAAGGTGCATATTGTGGTAAAGCAGCGTGTGCCCATATTGGGTGTACAGTTAAAGAATGATCGTTATTATGTGGATGCCGATCGTAAGATAATGCCTGTGAGAGGGGAAATGGATGTTGATGTTCCAATTTTTAGAGGTTCGGTGAGTGAACGAGCAGCTAGAGAGGAGTATTTTGATTTTGTCAAATGGTTGGATTCAAATGGCTATTGGTCTTCGCGTATTCGCAGTATTTATGTAGAGCATCCCAAATATTTGGTGTTATCTCAGGAGGGGGAGAATGCAAAGATTATCTTAGGATCGTTGGATAATTATGAAATGAAATTAAAAAAACTCCGTACTTTGTATACTAAAGGCTTGGATAATATGGGTTCTCCTGAATATCGTGAATATGACCTGCGCTTTGACAATCAGGTGGTAGGGAGAAAGTAGTTTATTGTTTAATGTTTAGAGAATTATGGCAAAGAAACAAAAAATATTACAGTCCGTACCGTTAGTTGCGATAGATTTAGGCAGTCATTCTGTACGTGCAATGGCAGCAGAGATAACGGATGGCGGTTTGTTACGTATATTAGGTGTGGAAACGTCTAGTAAGTTTCCCTGCATGGAACGAGGAGTTGTCACTATTCCAGCAAATGCGGGATATATGATCAATGAGACACTGAAGTTGCTCGCTAATCGGATACGCGTGGAAGCATTGCCATCTGCATTTGTGTGTGTGGGTGGTAGGACGATGCAAATAGTATCAGTATCTTCGAGTCGTGATCAAATTCGTAAACGAGAGGTGACACAGGAGTTGTTAGATGAAATGGAGGATGAGTGTAAAAAGAAGATAGAAATGCATCATCCAGATGTGGCAGTTTTGGATTTAGTGCCCTATTACTATACATTGGATGGCAAACAGCAGGATGAAGCGCCTACGGCATCACAGAAAGCTACTATGGTGCAGGCTCATTTTATGGCTTTCGTAGGTAGAAAGGAGTTAGAGCAAAAAGTTCGGGATAGTTTTGTTCGTTCTAGTAAGCGTTTAGAGCGTATCTATGTTCGTCCGGATGCCTTGTTAAACGCGTTGGCTTCAGATGATGATATGTCAGAAGGTTGTGCAATCTTAGATTTTGGAGCACAGACGACAACATTGACAGTGTATAAAGGTACACAATATCTATATAATAAAGTGCTTCCTCAAGGTGGATATGATATCACACGTGATATTGAGCAGATAGGTATCCCCTTTTCATATGCCGAGCATTTGAAGTGTAAGTACGGTCATGCATCGGCAGAATTAGTAGAGGTGAATAATAGGTATCGTGTACCATCACCGTGTGTACCACAAGGTGAAGTGGCGTTGATGGCAAAAGATTTGGCAAGCATCATTTCTGCTCGTTTGGATCAAATTTTGGATGCGATGTTGGAGCCTCTGAATAAGGAAGCAGATCGATTTAAGGTACTATATGTGACGGGTGGTGGAGCAATGCTGAATGGTATAGTGGAATATCTGCAAACCAAGACTATTATACCAGTGATGTATGGTTCGCATGCCTGCTTTTTGAGTCATGATACGGATGATGAGATGTATATGCCTCAGTATTCTTCTTTGGTCGGTACGTTGTTGCTAGGTAATACGTATCGTCAGCAGCATCCTATGGCGGCAAAAAATGATAGTGGTTTGCCAATTTTTGAGATATTAAAGCAAAAAACATTGGATCTCTTTACCGAGCAACAAGGTGCTCAAGAGAATAATCAAGAATAATCATTAAATCTAAAAATATATAATATGGAAAATTTGATCGATACATTGGATGGTGTGTTGGAACTTGCACAAGATTCTACGATAAAGGTTATGGGCGTAGGTGGTGGTGGTTGCAATGCTGTAAACTACTTGTATGCTCAGGGTATAGAAGATGTGACTTTTTTGGTTTGCAATACGGATAAGCAGTCGTTGGAACGTAGTAGTGTGCCTGCTAAATTACAGTTGGGACCAGGATTGGGTGCTGGGGGTAAACCTGAGGTTGCACAAGAATATGCAGAACAAAATCGTGATAGAATAAAAGAGGCATTGAATGATGGTACGAAGATGCTATTTTTGACGGCAGGAATGGGTGGAGGTACTGGTACTGGTGCGTCATCTATTGTAGCGTCAGTGGCCAAAGAAATGGGAATATTGACGGTAGGTATTGTGACTATCCCTTTTGCGTTTGAAGGTCCTAAGAAGATCAAAAAAGCCATGATTGGTGTGGCTCGTTTGGCAGAGCAAGTGGATGCAATCTTGGTGATTAATAATGAAAAGCTGCGTGAAATATATCCAGATTTAAATATGTTGAATGCTTTCTCAAAGTCAGATGATGTGGTTGCAAATGCAGCTCGAGCGATAGCAGAGATTATCACTGTGCCAGGATATATCAATACAGACTTTGCAGATGTATATAATACGCTGAAGAATGGTAATGTGGCCATTATGAGTGTAGGTAAAGCAAGTGGTGAAAATCGCATCACTAAGGCTATTCATAATGCGTTACACT
The DNA here is from genome assembly GCA_045578815.1 of Paludibacteraceae bacterium. GTDB lineage: Bacteria > Bacteroidota > Bacteroidia > Bacteroidales > Paludibacteraceae > Colicola. The sequence goes on along the minus strand of JAZNKZ010000011.1, from coordinate 23,173 downwards.
CTCCACTAATTAACACCGATGTGCATGGCGCAACACGTCTATTATTGCAGATTTATACAACGACTGAGCATGCGGTAGTGATGTCTGAAATGAGTCAGATACATGATTTTGTAAGTGAGATAGGTGAAGATGTTGATGTGCAATGGGGAGCATCTTTGGATGAGTCATTGGGTGAGGAAGTGAGGGTGACAATCATTGCTACTGGGTTTGAGGTTTCGAACATCCCTGGGTTAGATGATGCAGTCGGCAAAAAGACTGTGGATGAGGCTATAGAGGATTTCTATGGGAAAGAAAATAATCAACCAGAAACTTCAACTGCTAAAAAACAAGAAGGTAGCATAGATCTTGAGATTATTATAGGTGATAGAGATGGTGAACATTTTGAAACGTACCAAGCACCCGTAGAGCATGAAGAGGGAGATATACTTATAAGTTTCGATGATGATGAGAATGTGCAACCGATATCGAACTCAGATCCTAAACCATCGTTATTAGCAGGTTGGATGCGAGGCCGCAAATAATGCAATCGATATTATCCATATGTTGGCATGCGATATTGGAGGTTTTATTTCCTTCTTCTTGTGCTGGATGTGGAAATAAACTAATGCGGGAGGAACAGGCAGTCTGCTCCTCCTGCATTGCTTCTATTGCTCGGACAGAACATGCATCGCTTCCTAACAATGGTGTAGATATGCTTATTGCTGAACGAATACGAACTGGGCGCAGCAAGATACCTTATGAACGTGGAGCTGCATTTGCCTATTATAATCGAGGACGTGGTTACCTGTTGCGCACACTGATAGAACGAGGTAAGTTTGGTAATCAAACCAATCCGAAAATATTTTATGTGTTAGGTCGTGAAGCTGGTATAGAATATGTGGGATCGGCTTTGCTGGAAGATGTGGATTATTTGGTGCCGGTGCCATTGCATCCACGTCGTTTGCGTGAACGTGGATTTAATCAATCGGAATACATTTGCAGAGGATTACACAATATAACGAAGATACCGATAGATACGAAACATCTAATACGGGTTCGCAATAACCCACACCAATCACGTTCGACGTTGAATAAACGTGAGGAGAATGTGAGGGATTTATTTGTTATACATTATCCTGAAGAGTGGAAAGGCAAACATATTCTATTAGTAGACGATGTAATCACTTCGGGGTCAACAATATTTGAGTGCATGAAGCAAGTTTCGTCTATTCGTGGATGTAAGATCAGTGTTTTTACCCTAGGGTGGGCACATAACTAGTGTGTTGGCTAGGCTTTAGTTTTTCTCGTGATTGTTTTTTATACGTTTGATGACAGCTTTGAGAATGAAGTATGTCATGGCAATTACGAATAAAACCATGATGATAATGCTCAATTCGTGGCTGTATTGGTCAATTAAATCCTTTTGTCCATGGGTAATGTAGCCGAGTAGTGCTAGTATGATATTCCAGATTGTAGCTCCTAAGAATGTGTAGAATAGGAACCACCCGAAATGCATTTTGCACAATCCTGCAGGGATGCTTATCAATTGGCGGATACCTGGGATTAGGCGCCCAATGAATGTGGATACTTTGCCATGTTTGTTGAAATAATCTTCCGCTTTTTTTATTTTTTCAGATGATAGTAAACAGAGATGTCCAATCTTACTGTCAGCAAAAGCGTAGATGATAGGTCTGCCTAACCACATGGATAGTAGGTAGTTAATGATTGCACCTAAGATTGCACCTAATGACCCGAATAGCACTACAAAGAGTACGTTTAGAGGATAGTTGCTAGTCACATAAAGTGTGCTATTCTCATCACCGGCTACGTATGCTGCAGGAGGAATGACCACTTCACTAGGGAATGGTATGAATGAAGATTCGATAGTCATCAATGCAGTGATTGTCCAATAATTCATATGTTTGTTGTACCAATTCACCACATGATCAATCATACTGGGGTCTTTTTGTGGTATAGCTATCGTTGTGTCACAGGTTACGGAGTCAAGTGCTGTGATGAGGTTTAGAGTTGTGTCTGTAGTGCCTTGCGCCCATGCGCTCGTGTATGTAGCTACGAAAAGTGTAACTAGGATAATTAACTTCTTCATTTATTCGATTGGTTATCTATAATTGATATATGATACTATTTCTTAGAGATTACATTTCCCATTGTTCGAGGGTGGCGGTTAGTTGGTCAAATGTAGTAGTTTTATTTTGCTTGCGTATTTGGCTAATTTGTTGATTGACAGCTGAGTCATAGGTCTCCTCTTCTACATTGCGTATCACACCAAGTGCAATAGGTAACTTCTCGCCTTTAACCTCTAACCTTTCGCCTTTAACCTCATCTTGCCCCATAAGTGCCAGCATACGATGCAACGTAGGGTCTTCTGTAGTAGCATCATGTGTCAGCACGCGTGGATCGTCGGCTGCTACCACAATCAGTTGTGGCATCACTCCTTGACTATAATCCAATGCCAAGCCTTTGTCTTTCTCTTTGCCAAAAATCATCTTCTCGTCATGGCGTAGTACGATAGAGTGGTCTGCACGTGTTTCGCGGTCGGCTATCCAATGGTGCGTTCCGTTGTTGAAAATCACGCAGTTAACCAAACATTCTATTACACTTGCTCCTTTGTGCTGATGACCTGCCACCATACATTCTACTGTCGTAGGCATATCTACATCCAACGTACGAGCGAAGAAAGTACCACGCGCACCAAGTACCAATTCCGCAGGGATAAAAGGTCGCTCTACTGTGCCGAATGGGCTCGACTTGCTCACAAATCCTTTGGGCGAAGTAGGGGAATACTGCCCCTTGGTCAGTCCGTATATCCTATTATTAAACAGGCAGATATTCAAATCCACGTTGCGGCGCAACTCATGGATAAAGTGGTTGCCACCGATAGCGAGGCAGTCGCCATCGCCTGTCATTTGCCACACGCTGAGTTCGGGGTGGCTGGTCTTTACACCTGTAGCGATAGCAGCCCCACGACCGTGGATGGTGTTGAAGCCATAGGTATTGAGGTAGTGTGGCATACGGCTCGAACAACCGATACCCGAGATAACCACTGTCTGATGAGTAGGCACACCCACTTCCGCCATGGTTTTTTGCAATGCCATGCAGATAGCATGGTCGCCACAACCGGGACAGAACTTCACATATTGATTGCTCTTAAATTGATTTGCTTCCATACTATATATTATAAGATGTTTTGAACAAAATTAACGATATGATCCACTGCGAATGGTTGCGCTGTCATTTCGTTGTATTGCAACAATGTGACTCCCTCCATCTGACTGCGTAAATAGGCAGCAAATTGTCCGTTGTTTAATTCGCATACCACCAATCGTTTATACTTACGCAGTACCTCTGCTGTATTCTTTGGTAGAGGATGGATATAGTTGAAGTGTGCCAATGCACAACCTAACTCGTTAGCTGCTGCGTGCAAATGCCCTTCAGTGGAACCCCAACCTATCAGCAAGGTGTCGCTATCTGCATTGCCCTGTACTTGTAATAGTGGAAGTTGGTCTGCTACTTGCTCAATCTTAACTTTTCGCGCCAATACCATGCGTTGATGATTCTCCGGGTTGGTAGAGATGGTGCCTTTGTCTGCATCGCGCTCCAATCCTATATTTCGATGCTCATACCCTTCCATTCCTGGATATGCCCAGTAGCGCACGCCACGCTCATCGCGCAAAGCAGGATTATAGTGTCCCTTTAGTGCTTCTGGTACACTTTGCGGGTGAATATCAGGCAGTTCGCTCAACTTAGGAATGCGCCAAAGTCCTGTTCCATTTGCCAAGTAGGTATCTGTCAGCAATATCACAGGCGTCATATTCTCCAGCGCAATCTTACATGCTTGGTAAGCATAATCAAAGCAGTTCGCAGAGGAAGATGCTGCCATTACTACAGCTGGACATTCGCCATTACGACCATATATTGCTTGCATCAAGTCGGTCTGCTCTGTCTTGGTGGGGAGTCCCGTACTTGGTCCGCCACGCTGCACATCGATTACCACCAATGGCAACTCCGCCATCACAGCAAGTCCTATGGCTTCACCCTTCAAACTGAGTCCTGGACCCGAAGTACTTGTTGCTGCCAAATCACCAGCGAAAGCCGCACCAATTGCAGTACAAACACCCGCAATCTCATCTTCTGCCTGCACCACCATCACTCCCATATCTTTTCGAACTGCCAGTTCGTGCATGATGTCGGTGGCTGGGGTGATGGGATAGGAACCTAAAAACAATCGCTTGCCACATTTCTCCGCCGCTGCAATCAATCCCCATGCGGTGGCTTTGTTGCCTGCAATGGAGGTATAAGTTCCCTTGGGCAAGTCATGCGATTTCTCTACGTTCATCGTTTGGATATTCAGAGCAAGGTTATTGCCATAGTTATATCCGTCGGTCAGCACTTTCACGTTCGGAGCAATCAGTTGAGGCTTCTTCTGGAATTTACTCTCCAAGAATGCGGTAGCCTTATCCACAGGACGATTAAAAAGCCAGCACACCAAACCCAACGCAAACATATTACGTGATTTGAGCATGGTTTTATTATCCAGCCCCATGTCTTTCAAACTCTCTTTGGTGAGTTGAGTTAGGGCTACAGGAATAATCTGTACGGACTCAGGTATCCCGATTTCGGTAAAAGGATTATCCGTCTGGTAGAGTGCTTTTTCGAGGTCTTTTGCTGTTAGCGAATCTGTATCCACTAATATCACAGCATCACGTTTAAACATCGAACTCTTTTCTTCCCACAATGCGCCTGCTTGGTTGAATTTCGAGCCAAGTGCACACACCTTAAGTGCAGCAGCATTCATCGCCACTATCACATCTGCTTGATTACCAGGAGTATATACTCCAGTACCTAATTGCACTTGAAAACCACTTACTCCGCCTAGAGTGCCTTGTGGAGCACGAATCTCTGCTGGAAAATCGGGCAACGTACTAATCTCGTTACCCAAGATGGCACTCAACGAAGCAAACATCGTGCCAGTCAGTTGCATACCATCACCTGAGTCGCCACAAAAGCGAACTACTACATGTTGCTTTAACATCGTTGTCGTTAATTGATTATTAAATCGGCGACAAAATTACTATATTTTTTGCATATATGCAAATTTTTCACTACCTTTGCAGCCGATTATAAATTAGGAGTAGAATGTGCATACTTTACTCATAACTTGTCACTCATAGCTCGTAGTTATAACTAACAATATGAAGAATATACGAAATTTTTGCATCATTGCCCATATTGACCACGGCAAATCTACACTTGCTGATCGCTTGATTGAATACACGGCAACCGTTGATAAGCGACTGATGGAGAATCAGGTGCTAGACGATATGGACCTTGAGAAAGAGCGTGGTATCACCATCAAGTCGCACGCCATACAGATGCAATACAAGGGCTATACCCTCAACCTTATTGATACTCCGGGACACGTGGATTTTTCCTACGAGGTAAGCCGTTCCATCGCTGCATGTGAGGGTGCTTTGCTCATCGTGGACGCGTCGCAAGGTGTACAGGCGCAGACTATCTCCAACCTCTATATGGCATTGGAGCACGATCTAGAGATTATTCCCGTGATGAATAAATGCGATATGGACTCTGCTATGCCAGAGAAGGTGGAAGACGAAATTATAGATCTCTTAGGATGTAAGCGTGAGGAAATATTGCGTTGCTCTGCGAAAACGGGTGATGGTGTGCCTGAGATATTAGAGGCGATTATTGACCGTATCGCACCACCAAAAGGTGATCCTGAAGCACCACTGCAGTGCTTAGTATTTGATTCGGTGTTCAATCCTTTCCGTGGTATTATCGCATATTTCAAAGTGGTGAATGGCACCATGCATCCGAATGATCGAGTTCGCTTCTTCAATACGGGTAAAGAGTATGATGCGGATGAAATAGGTGTGTTAAAACTAGGTATGCAACCCGTAAAGGAGATTGCGGCTGGTAATGTAGGATATATCATTTCTGGTATTAAGACATCTACAGAGGTGAAAGTGGGGGATACGATTACCCATGTGGCTCGCCCTTGCACAGAAGCTATAGAGGGATTTGAGGAAGCCAAACCGATGGTCTTTGCGGGTGTATATCCTATTGAAGCTGAGGATTATGAGGACTTACGTGCATCGCTGGAGAAACTACAACTCAATGATGCAGCTTTGACGTTTACTCCTGAATCCTCGGTGGCGTTGGGATTTGGTTTTCGCTGCGGATTCTTGGGACTCTTGCATATGGAGATTGTGCAGGAGCGTCTGGATCGTGAGTTTGATATGGATGTAATTACCACAGTGCCTAACGTGAGTTATAATGTCTATACCAAGGATGGCGAAATGGTGGAGGTACATAACCCTGCTGGTATGCCTGATATCACGGTGATTGACCGAATAGAGGAACCATATATCCGAGCTAGTGTTATTACGACTAGCAATTTTATAGGTCCGATTATGACCTTGTGTTTGGGTAAGCGAGGTGAATTGGTGAAGCAAGAGTATATTTCTGGCGACCGTATGGAGATATTATACGATATGCCACTGGGTGAGATTGTGATTGACTTCTATGACAAACTCAAGTCTATCTCCAAGGGGTATGCTTCGTTCGACTGGCATCACAATGGTTTTCGTCCATCCAACTTGGTGAAGCTCGATATTCTGCTCAATGGTGAGCAGGTGGATGCACTTTCTACATTAACGCATCGCGATAATGCCGAGAGTTTTGGCCGTCGTATGTGCGAGAAACTCAAGGAGTTACTACCTCGTCAGCAGTTTGATATTGCTATCCAAGCGGCTATCGGAGCAAAGATTATCGCGCGAGAAACAGTTAAGCAAGTGCGCAAGGATGTCCTTGCTAAATGCTATGGCGGTGACGTCAGTCGTAAACGCAAACTGCTGGAGAAACAGAAGAAGGGTAAAAAACGTATGAAGCAAATCGGTAACGTAGAAGTACCACAAAAAGCCTTCCTTGCCGTGCTAAAACTTGATTAAAACAACCCTACACAATACTAAACAATACTACACTACACAATACTAAACAATACATTTATTATGGAACAATTAGTACATAGCGCATGGAGTCTAATCCCTTTCGCATTGATGTTGCTTACCATTGCGGTTGCGCCATTATTAGCAGAACATTGGTGGGAGAGCAATAAACACAAATTGATTGTTGCGCTTTTCTTGGGCGTACCCACAGCGGCATGCTTGATTAGAGGAGGAATGTTGCAGGATTTGGAACATCAGTTGTTTGGCGACTATATTCCATTCATCATCTTGCTTCTAGCCCTCTATGTTATCACGGGTGGAATCCACCTTTCGGGTGATATTAAGGCAAAACCTTGGGTGAACACCTCTTTTCTTTGTTTAGGATGGGTGCTAGCAAGCATCATGGGTACTACTGGTGCAGCGATGTTGCTAATTCGTCCTCTACTTGCAACTAATCAACAACGCGAGCATAAAGTGCATACGGTGTTATTTTTCATCGCCTTATGTGCCAACTGTGGTGGTTTGCTCACACCACTAGGTGATCCCCCATTGTTTATGCTTTTCTTGCGCGGTGCGGACTTTACATGGTTCTTGTCAATGTGGGCACCATGGCTGTTCACTGGTGTGATATTGTTGTTGATCTATTTTGCATTGGATACCTATTATTATAAAAAGGAGCATTGGACTGCTCTTTCTGCAGACCATCGTGAACATACGCCTCTGAAGGTAATTGGCAAAGTGAATTTCTTTTATCTCATCGGTGTGGTACTTACAGTTGCTCTAATCAATGCCAGCACAATACCTCAAATGGGTGCCGAAAAAGCTCCTATATGGCTAAAGTATCTTCGTGAAGTCGTGTTGCTATCGCTGACATTATTGTCGCTATACACTACTAAGAAGAACGTTCGTTTCGAACTAAACAAATTCACTTGGGCCCCTATTATTGAGGTAGCGGTGTTATTCTTAGGTATTTTTACTACGATGACGCCAGCTCTGGCATATCTCAACGATAATGCAGCTTCACTTGGCTTGGAAAAAGTTTGGCAATTCTATTACGCTGGTGGCGCATTGTCTTCTTTCCTAGATAACACTCCAACGGCTGTCGCATTCCATAGTGTAGCTTCTGGTTTGAGTCCAGAGCAAATGGCTACTTTTGGTGGTGGAATCATGGCTGGTATTCCAGATATATTGCTTCAGGCGATTTGTATGGGTTCTGTCTTCTTTGGTGCAATGACCTATATCGGCAATGGACCTAACTTCATGGTCAAAGCTATCGCAGAGGAAAACGGTGTGAAGATGCCATCGTTCTTTGGTTATATGCTCCGTTTCTCCCTCATCGTACTTTTGCCAGTATATATTCTAGTGCAATTAATATTTTTGTGATTGAATAATGAAACTTTGAAACAAGCGCCGAGGGCGCATGAAACGTTTATAACTTTTTGAATTATGAATCTTTTTGATCAAATCAGCGAAGACATCAAGAAAGCGATGCTCGCAAAAGATAAAGTGGCCTTAGACGCGCTACGTGGTATAAAGAAAGAATTCCTAGAGGCTAAAACGGCCAAAGGTGGTGATGGCGAACTGCACGATGATCGTGCTTTGCAGATTCTGCAAAAGATGGTGAAACAGCGCAAAGAGGCTGCTGAGATGTTCCGTGCTGCCAATCGCCCAGAACTCGCAGACGACGAGATGGCGCAATGTGCTGTTATTGAGCGCTATTTACCTGCTATGATGTCGGAGGACGAACTCAAGGCTGCGTTGCAAACTATCATTGCTCAAGTAGGTGCCACTGGTCCACAAGACATGGGCAAAGTGATGGGCGTGGCTACCAAGCAACTTGCAGGCAAAGCCGAAGGCAAGACTATCAATCTTATTGTCCGCCAACTGCTTGCCCAATAGGTAGCGTCCTATATTCAATAGGCGAAGCCGTCCAATAGCCCTATGGGCGTCCAAAACAAAAAGAACCGCAATTTTGCGGTTCTTTTTAGTTTAATTATTCTCCATCGTGCGCATGCAATTGTTGAACATACACTGCGTGCATCATTTTCTCACGCTTGATTTCTGATGGTTTTGAGAATTGTTGACGGCGACGAAGTTCTTTTACGACACCTGTCTTATCGAATTTGCGTTTGAATTTCTTGATCGCGCGCTCGATGTTCTCACCTTCTTTCACTGGAACTATGATCATTGCATACACCTCCTTTGCGTTTTCTCTCCAGGCAGTTAGCCCGTTCTGAGTGATAGCGGATGTTTAAGTCTCCCGCCTGACCTTTATATGGATTCTACTTATTCCTTATCAAAAATCCCACCTAACGTCTGTTAGGCGGGATTTTGTACCCAGAGCCGGGGTCGAACCGGCACAGGGGTCAACCTACTGGTGTTTGAGACCAGCGCGTCTACCGATTCCGCCATCTGGGCTTCGTTTCTTCCGAAATCGGCTGCAAAATTACTGCTTTTTTTTGAATTGACCAAATGTTTTGCAAAAAAAATGTATTTTTATCTAAAAATAGTGATTTATATACCTGTTGACACTTGTTGTCATTATTAAATTTCTCATTTTCTTATGGGTGACATAGACTATTATTTTGTTTTGTTCTCCAAATGCAACTACGTCGCATTTCATTAGAGCAATAACAAAAAACAACCCTCGAATTGACAATAATTGACGCCTTAATTGTCCTGAATTGTCTTTAAACAAATCCTCGCCTTTAACCTCTAAACACTAGCTCGCTTGCGAGCGTCCACTAAACACTAAACAATTTCTTGCCAATTACGTGCCAATTACGTATCATTTACGTAGGATATACGTAAGATATACGTAGGATAAACGTAACATTCTGCTACCTTCACCGAAGAATCACTAGCGCTACTTCACCTAACTCCTTTCCCTTAGTGGGAGCACCGACAATGCTCATAGTGTTCTTTGATGCTCTCAAGGAGAGGTAGGGGATAGGTTCCTCCATCACTAAAAAAAGTATCAATTTTTATGAAAAACACCTCACACCTTTATAATATGCGCGTATATGCGCGTAAGAATTTGCATATTCCATAGAAATATATTAATTTTGCACCGATTTTGGGCTTTAATAAAAGCAGATTGATAGTGCTAATCTTAATAAACAGCACTTTTGGATTAATAGAAAAACAGAGATTATTAACTATCAAAACCAAAATATTAAATTAAGGTATAAATCACACTGTGACTAAAGAAGAAAAATCAATGAAACAATGTTATAAATATATTCTTACCCTTACTGCCATTCTGATGATGACAATTTCCGGATGGGCAGAATGTTATGTATTGGAGAAATATACAACTGATAGTGAAGGGTATATTACTGTGAAATCTGACAGGGATGGAAGTTCTTTTTCAGAATCTTTTCTTGTTCCCAATGGTTATGAGTTGACTTTTTCATATTGCTTATCTGGTTCTACAAGTGTATCATACAATCACTATGTGGCACCTCAGTATTCGACTGATGGTACAAATTTCTCTGACATATTACCAGAGGAGACTATTTCAACAAAAAGTAGATCTTGGAGACATACAAAATATGATGATAATTTAACATTCATATTGCCATCTGGTACAACTCATATCCGATTTAGACGAAGAGCTTCTTCATGGTTGGGTACTAGAGATGTTTACATTAAAAATGTTAGAGTTACTCGAAAAAGTTCTATCTCTGCTTCTCCAACCACTTTCCCTTTCGATCCTATTCCAGTTGGTACAACAGCCACAAAAAAGGTTACAATCAACTATTCAAATATTGGTACAAGTGTGTACGCAAGTGCTTGTGAACCAGCAGATGTAGCAACACATTTTGCATTAACGTCTGCAGAAAATTTAGATTGTGCGGGTTCTGTGGAACTTATACTTACTTATCAACCGCAAACTGAAGGAGACCATGGAGGAACGGCAACTATTTCAGGTAACAATGGTACTTCGTGTACAATCAATGTAAGTGGCTCTGCTTTTGCGGTTGTTAATCCTACTCATACATGGAAAAATGGTGTTTCTACTACCTATAAAGTCGGTGACCCTAGTTTGGATTTAGCAGATATTTGGACTAGTAATTCTTCTGGTTCTGTTATTTATAGAATAAAAAATGATAGTTTTAAGCCATCGGGAGCTAATAATGACGGCGCAACACCCCCCTCTATCAATGGTAATGTTTTGACGTTAGGTCAAGCGGGTACCTTGGTGATTGAAATGATTCAAGACGCAACTACTGGTTTCTATGCAAAAACTTCTGAGATAGAAATTACTATTAACAAATACATGCCTACATTCACATGGAATGCTGGAAATGCAACGTATTATTACTTGTTATCTATTCCAAATATCTTCTCTACTACTAACCCAGATTGTCAATATACAATCGTTTCGGATAATGAGCAAGTAGCGAAAGTGATAGACAATACTTTGCACATCTATAATGTAGAAGAAGCAGCCAATATTACTGTTACACAAGCAGAAAATTATAAGTGGAACGGCAAAACAGAAACATATACGATCACGCCTGTAAATCCAAACAACCATGTGACATTCACAATCAATTCGGAGAACTATTACAATGTATTTCGTTATGACCATACAGGAAACCTTTCATGGACCAATGATGGTGTTTTATTAGGTAGTCCTGATGTATGGAGTGAGGAAACTAACTTCAATGATAGATATTACGATATTGTATTCACGGGTATACCAGATAAATTATCATTCACATATGAGCGCTCTACTTCTATCGCTACAGGTTGTGATTGGTATGTAAAGGAAAGTGTAGATGGAGTAACATGGAGTAAGAACAATGTATGGGAAAAAGGGGATAGTAAATCTGGATCTGTAGAAGTGCAACTTAGCCCAACAACCCATTATTTGCGCTTTTGCTATTCAGGTAACTATGGAGGATATTTCCGTAATATAGAAGTCACCGAACGCTTCCAATTCGAAGCTACCCCTACTGCCATTGACTTTGGCTCCGAGGGTATTACTTATGGTATGCAGCATGATACGGTCATTTTCCTGCACGCCAATGCAGGACGAATCACCAAGGCAGTCGTCACGGGTGCCGACGCTAAAAACTTCAACGTGACACCTGAACTTATTCCTGGAACTGGTCGCGACTGCTTTGGTAATGCCGCATTAGAGGTTACCTTCGACAACTTGGGCGAAGACCGTGGTGCTACTCCTTACAACGCTACCCTCGTTATCTCTGATAATAGCGATAAGACCGAAGATATTCATATTCCACTGACGGGTATTCGTGATGGCAAGTCCACAGCCGACATTATTTGGAATCCCAACGCCTTGCCTTATTACTTCAACACTACCATTGCTAATATCGCATACTCTACCAATAGAGATGCCTACTGCCCGCTGACTTTCACCACTACAGACAACACCATTGCAGAGGTCAAGAATGGCGACTTGCATATCTATAACAAAGGGCAAGAAGTCACGATCACCGTTACCCAACCAGGCAATGCAGATTTCATGCCAGCAACCGAGTCCTTTACCTTCACGCCTTGCGAACGCCCCAATCTGGAGGTTCCATTCCTCGTATCACAAGCGCTACATGCGAATAGCGTACAACTTGGCACAAAAAGCGGTTGGTATCAAACGGATAATCAAATCCGAATTGCATCCACATCTTTTGGAGATGGATTTATATGGGGCGATGACCGTAAACGCGTACTGATAACTTTTGCGGGTACGCCAGATAAACTATATTTCGAATATAGTTCCTCTGATGCTGCAACTCCAGAGCTTGCAACCTATGGATGGGAAGTAGAAGAATCTGCTAATGGAACTGATTGGAATACCGTATGGAAAACAGGATCATTATCTGCTTCTTGGAAAACATCTGGCGAGATTGATTTAAGTCCTAATACGCAATATATTCGTTTTAGTTATAAAGGTAACTTCGCGGGCTACCTCCGAAACATCATTATCAGCTCATTGGAGGGAAATAGTTATCTCCGTGCCGAAGAAGGAGGTTACCTGAGCCGTGGTGCTAAATGGGGTACGCAAGCCGTTGTTGACCCATTTGGTATGGTATGCCGTGTGAGCCACTTCACTGTCGATAATACCAACATCTACACTCGTCTCCAGTTTGTGGACAATATGCAGTATCTCTTTGAGACTAGTGATACCAAAGAAGTCTTCACCGATGCTGAACACGCGAACAATAGTGCATATCTATGGCAAATCAATTCAGACGCAAGTGGTAAGTTTACCATACAAAGTGCTAATGATTTGGATAATGGCAATCGAGGTAACTATTTTACAATCATAGACAATACCCTCACCTTTACATCTAACCCTTCCCAAGCTACTGTTTGGCATATGGAAACACCTGCCGAGCACAATAATGTCGTTAAGAGCTATATGGATGCCGCGGCTGCCAAAGCAGCAGAAAAAGACTTCGGTTCTGACATCAACACACTGGAGAAAGTACGAAGCTCTCTCAATCGTGAGGACTTCGAAATCACCGAAGTCGCCGTGCCCGATGTCGCATTGGCAGAACAAACGGGTGAATACCGCGATGGAATCAATGGTACCTTTGCTGTCTACGACAATACCATCTCTGGACTCAAACCAGGTTTCTACCGATTGACCGTCAAAGCGCTCTACCGTATTTCCGACTCACAAAAAGCCCAAGCAGCCAAAACCAACGGATGGGAAAGCGTATTAGCATACATCTATGCCAACGATGTAAAATACCCTATACAATCAGTCTATACATCCTATAATGCTGGCAGTTATGATTCGTCAGACGAAATATACAATGGATATTCTTACCCTACCAAACTGAATTCTGTTGAGCGGGCTTTCAATCAAGACCACAACCGCTACCTCAATGATGTATATGTCTATGTTGAGGCTGACCCAGGACAAACCACAGGTACACTCCGCTATGGAATAAAGAACCCTTCCTATGTACCAGGGGCATGGCTCGCTTATAGCACCGTCACTCTTACACATTTTGGACGTAAGGAGTATATCTTCCATGGATCAAACTCGGATGACTGGGACACACCATCCAACTGGAACAAAAATGCCGTACCTAACCAATATCACAATGTTAGAATTAGTGCTAATACCACTATCTCCACTCCTGTAAGTGTATATAGTTTGACTATTGATAAGAGTAAATGTGTGCATGTTACATCTAGGGGTGGTATCAATGTAGGTAATGGAGGAGTAATTGCGGATGCTACTGATGTACAAAACATTATCATTGACAATGATTTAGATGGTGCCGGATTCTTATGTATTAATCCTACTGCAACACATAGATCACCAAAAGTACAGGTTAATTACACAACTCGTGCAAAATCAGGTGATGCCAACGAACAAGTATGGCAATACGTCGGTGCTCCAGGAGAAAATCCGGTAATGAGTTCAACTGAGAATGCAAAAATATATTATTGGAGTGAAACAGAAGGCTGGGTAAAACATTCTGCTAATTTTGAACCATTTAAGGGTTATGCTATATCGCAAAAGAACAATGCTAATGACACATATGCTATAACAGTAACACCTATAATCGCTAGCCATACTGTTGAATTGACAAAGACTTCTGATGGTATGAATGGGGATAACTTATTTGTAAATAGTTATTTAGCTCCAATAGATCTGACTACATTTACAGATTTTGACGATGCGTTGAATAATCCTAATGATGATTTTAAAGGAGATTTTGAGAAAACATTTTATTTGTTTAATTCAGGTTCATTGAAGGATTGTTACGACAATGGTGGTAAAGGAAGTGAACAACTAGCAAATGGTTCGTCGCCAGGACAGTATTATGCAATTACACCATTAGGAGCCGCCTTGCTTGATCAAGATTTGGAACAGACGACTATTCCCCCTATGCAAGGAGTCTATGTAGTTGCCAATGAGAATGGAGCGAAGATTCACTTAGATTACAATAAGCACGTATATAAAGCACAGACTAATAATTTGAACCGCCCTATGCGTATGCAACAAGAAGAAAATGAAAACTTCATTCGTGTGCGTTTGCAGGTAAATAGTCCAAATAGTGGCGCAGACCGTATGTATGTCATCCAACATGAGAATACTACTCGTAGCTACGACAATGGTTATGACGCTAGAAACATTCTCGCTGAAAGCCAAGTGAATATATATACGAATGAAGCAGACGGACAAATGGAAATCTCTGTAGCCGATCAAATAGATAGTACATTTATTGGGTTTACAGCGGGCGGTGATAGCGAATATACATTGACCTTTACATCTCTTGTAGGAGAGGAGATGTATTTGCATGACCTAGAACTAGATTCATTAATCTTGATGCAAGAACAGGGACAATATACCTTCTCTGCACAGCCGAGTTCGGTGAATGATATGCGATTCCAATTATTGCTACATCCAGATCAAGTCGGAGACCAACCAGGTGATGGCGTGATTACAGGTGTGGACAACCTATCTTCATCGGCGCACATGTGGATTAACGACAAACGATTATATGTGACAGATGCTCCACACAATAGCACCTTGGCTATTTATTCAATTAGTGGCATGTGCATCTCTGCTCCATCTACTTTGCACCAAACGCCATGTATGGTTGATTTATCGCATTTACCAACGGGTGTGTACGTACTCCGCTTGAATGATCAGGCTTATAAGTTTGTTTGTAAATAAGGTATAATTAAGATATAAAAATTGAAACGTCTGTTTGTTATATTGCTTATCCTATGTACATGGGTAGTATATCCCATGCTGCAGGCGCAAGTATATACTACTTCTTCGGCTAGTTATCGCTCGATCTCAACTAGCGGTATGGCTTCGTCGCCTACAACATCTGCTTTTCGTAGTACGAGCGCCTATGCTAATCGCAATTCTGCCGTGCAGGTAGCTTCTTCAATATTCTCTTCTACAGCCCCAATGCATGTGTCAAATGGCTCGATTACTACGATAGCTTCTCAATTACAAGGTGGAGCGATAGCGGATGAATCCGTTTCTTATGAAGATAACATGGGTTCAGGTCCACGTCGTGCGCCTTGGGTTCCTGATGAAAATGAGAATGTTCCTCTCGGCGATGGTTGGGATGTGGCTGTATTGCTTGCGCTTATGTGTCTTGGATATGCGATATATGTAAGACGAAAAGTGAAAACGGAAAAGTAAAAAATAAAAAAAAGTTCAGCGATCATGCTGAACTTTTTTTATTAATTGATGGTAATTACTTGATTAGAGCGCCCTGCGCATTGTACGTTTTTCCACCGCGAATAATCATCAGTTGACCATTGATAATCTTCTTGTAATTACTGCTGCTTTGTTCTGAGGAAACATCTTCAATATCAGTGGTAGCAGATCCATCATAGATAATATGTGCTGGTACGCCATATGAGTTTTGTGCATTAATCTCCATATAGAGTTTGCCTTTCTTTTTGCTCACTTCCACCGTACCGCTCACAAAGAAATACATGGATGTAAAATCAATGCCGTTGTGTGTAGCATAGAACGAAGGATAAGTGCCGATGGTGCCATCGCTAGCATTAACGGTGTAATAATCTTGAGTCTCGTCAATATAGTATGTGCCCTCAGGAATCACGATGTCAGGATCTGCTGCATCTACATAGAAATACAATGCCATCAGTTCCTTATCATTCATCACATCAAAGAAAATACTTCCATTCTCCTTGGTGTTGTCTTCTAAAGTAATATCGCTGCCTGTCACGATGCAATCTATTGCTCCTTCTGTCATATCGTCATCAAAACGAGGAATATCTACTTTAGTGCTTAAAGTGATCTCATATTGCACGCCATCTCGGCCGATGAATGATCCCACTAGCATGACATTCTCCTCCTCATCCATCGTTACTTTGGCTTGACCCTTTTCGATGGAATAGGTGGTATAATCATTCCGAGTAGAATCCCACTTGGCAATATATGTAGTGTATTCACCTCCTATATAATTGATGAAATCATAATTATTTCCACTAAAGCCTCCAAATACTCCGTCATTGGTATAGATACCTGGCACATCTTCTTCCGTGTTGCCGAGCAAGGATATTGCGAACTCAATAGACTTATCTTCATTGGTACCGATGAGCGCATAAAAACCTTCTTCTTCTAGTTTATTGTAGAAAGTGGCATTAGCGAAATTCAGCACTATAGTCTTGGTTGGTGTAGGTACTGCGTACCATAATTCTATATCATACATTATGGCATTGAATCCAATCACCTGTGCTGTCATGTAGGTAGTGTCGTTAGATTGCCAAATACGTCCTTCTGCTGCGGCAATTTTGATAGTATCTTGTGTTGTGTTATTGGTAATCAAGCAATAGCCGATATTCAGATTCTTTTCTGTGAAACTTCCTCCAATTGGCACTCCTACAATATCCAATGCAATGTCGTACTTATCATCTTTATTCGACAACTTAAAATCGTGATTCAGATCAGGATAGTATGCTACAATAGCAGAGTTCTCAAACGAAATGCTTACCGTTTCGGTAGCGGTAGGTACTGTCCAAGATAAGTCCAAATTGTACAATACATTATTTTCACCAAGCATAGTTCCATTGATAGCGCACATCTTATTCTCATCTACAGAGAGCTCTAATGTCACACTTTTGGCTGGAATCTGTGTGTTGCTTTCTATGTGGACGAGATCCATTACGCAATCCGTATAGATGCCGGGAGGAATAGAATCTGCAAAGATGGCGCCCGTCAGTTTGTATTCACTATTGTTGGCGAAAATGTATGTCATGCCCCATACACCTATAAAGTCAGTATTAAGCTGTAGATCATAGCATACTATATCTACGGTGTCTATGGGAGTAACTAATGGTTTGGCAGATACAGATATAGCTGCCAAAATTGCTATACAAAATGTAAATAATTGTCTCATATGATTAAATACTCAACACTTGCAGTGCTGTCCACTTGTCGTCATTGATGTCTTTCTTCTGCTTAATTGCTTTGCTTAGTGGCACATAGTCTATTTCGCCATTCTTTATGCCAACCATGATATTACGTTGATCTTCTAGCAATGCTTGCACAGCGGCAATACCCATGCGAGATGCTAGTATTCGGTCGCTAGCCGAAGGCGAACCACCACGCTGCAAGTGTCCTAGGATTGTTACACGCGAACTAAACTCCGGGTGAGCTTCTTCCATCATCTTAGCCACTGCTTGCGCGCCACCTTCTATGGCATGCTCTTGCACAAGCACGATACTGGAATTCTTACTCTTGCGCTTGCCCTGACCAATAGCTGCCTCAATCTGTTCAATAATCGTAGCACGCTCAGGGATGATAGCCGCCTCTGCACCTGCTGCAATAGCAGCATTCAATGTCAAGAAACCTGCATCACGTCCCATTACTTCTACCAAAAATACGCGCTCGTGGCTCGTAGCCGTATCGCGCAGAATATCTACGCAGTTCATGATAGTGTTGAGCGCAGTATCATAGCCGATAGTAGCATCTGTACCCCAGAGGTCATTGTCAATAGTACCAGGGATACCTACCACAGGGATATTAAACTCTTGTGCAAATAATCTGCCACCGGTAAACGAACCATCACCACCAATCACAATCAAAGCGTCAATCTCTTCACGCTTGATAGTCTCATATGCTTGTTGGCGTCCTTCTAGAGTAGTGAATTCAGCACAACGCGCCGACTTAATAATCGTACCACCACGTTGAATAATACCACTCACATCTTGCGTAGTAAACTCTTTGACTTCGCCATCTATTAATCCCTTATAACCACGATAGATAGCTTTTACCCTAATATCATTTGATATAGCAGCACGCGTCACTGCGCGCAATGCTGCATTCATGCCTGGGGCATCGCCTCCAGAGGTGAGAACACCGATTGTTTTGGGTTTAAATTCCATATCTTCTTGCCTTTCAACTATAAACTTTCAACTATAAACTTCTTTATATTTTCCATCAACCACTTTGGGGTAGAGGTGGCTCCGCAGATGCCCACTCGCTCTGCTTTGTGGCATTGCTGCAGTATCTCTAATGTGAGGTCTGTTTCACTACTTACAAATACTGTGCTAGAGTTCACTTCCAAACAATGATTGTACAACACTTTTGCATTCGAAGACTTCTTCCCTCCTACGAAGACTACCACATCATTACTTCGAGCGAAATCTTGCAACTTCTTCACGCGATTAGCTACATTCCTACAAATCGTATCGTGGTATTCAAATACAATGTCCTCGCCTTTCGCCTCTGACCTCTCGCCTCTTCGCCTCTTAATCTCTTTCACAATCTCTCGAAACTCCTCTACCGACTTGGTTGTTTGTGAGAATAGGTATATTGGACGTGTGAAATTGATTTTATTCAAATCAAGGATGCTTTCAATAACGATAGCCGTATTATTGGTTTGTCCCTCTAATCCAATCACCTCGGCGTGTCCTTTTTTGCCGAAAATTACAATCTGTGCGTCTGTGCCATGATGCTGCAAATATGTATCACGAATACGTTTTTGCAGGTGCAATACCACAGGGCAGGAAGCATCTATTATCTCTATATTATTGCGTTTGGCGATACGATAGGTACTAGGTGGCTCTCCATGTGCGCGCAAGAGCACGCGTACATCGTGCAAAGTGCGAAGATCATCATAGTCAATTGTTTCCAATCCTAGTTTGTCTAGTCGCTCTACTTCTTGACCATTGTGCACAATATCTCCGAGGCAGAAGAGTTGCCCCTTCTGTAGTTCACGTTCGGCAGTCTCTATTGCAGTAGTCACTCCGAAGCAAAATCCCGAATTATCATCAATAGTTACCGTCATGTCTAACTTCTAATAGCGCAGCGGTCTAAAATCTATCAGCGCGCAGCGCGATCGAAAA
Organism: Paludibacteraceae bacterium; assembly: GCA_045578815.1. Taxonomy (GTDB): domain Bacteria; phylum Bacteroidota; class Bacteroidia; order Bacteroidales; family Paludibacteraceae; genus Colicola. Next base: position 3,377 of record JAZNKZ010000011.1, on the reverse strand, counting down.
TCTCCGCGATTTTCGCCATCTGTTCCTCACGTGACATCTCGCTATTATCCACTACCACAGCATCTTCTGCTTGACGCAGCGGACTCTCCGCACGGTGTGTGTCACGATAGTCGCGGTCGTTCACATCTGCCAATACTTCTTCCCAAACTGGCTTCACACCTTTAGCTTCCAACTCCTTGAATCGACGCTCTGCACGCACTTCGGGCGAAGCGGTGAGGAATAATTTGAGTTCTGCGTTAGGAAATACCACTGTACCAATATCCCTGCCGTCCATCACAATACCTTTCTTCTCTCCCATCGCTTGCTGTTGTGCCACCAAGAACGCACGTACCTCTTTGATAGTAGAAATCTGCGAAGCTAAATTACCTATCTCCAGTGTGCGAATTTGCGATTCTACATCCTCGCCATTCAGCGTAACATGCTGCCCTTCTTTCGTTTGAATAAAACCTATATGTATGTCGGTTAAGATAGGAATAATCGCCTCTCGCCTTATCGCCTCATCGCCTAATAACCTAAATGCATACAGCGCCACAGCGCGATACATCGCACCTGTATCTACATAGGTGTAACCTGCATACTTGGCAAGTGCCTTTGCAATCGTGGACTTTCCACAAGATGAATAGCCATCAATGGCTACAATAATTTTATTGTTCATGTTTACCCTATGTTATGCAAGACCTGCTCCATTCCCTTTTGGGAGGGGGTGGGGGAGGCTCACTTATTTCAAAAAACTATTAATATCAGTCGATAGCGAAACTTGATATGTGAAATTACTCTTCGTATACTGGCTCATAGCGAATCCTACGCGGAATTTATACACCTTGACACCTGCACCAAACGCGAAACCAGCCATGCTTCGTACATCATTGATGGTCATCTCTGCTTGGCGACGGTGATTGTAACTAACTGTTAGATAGAATTTGTCGCTCTTAGGTACGATATCCACGGACCAAATGGTATGGCGGAATAGCATGTCGTACCATTTTACATTATGTTCTGCTGGGGCTATGTTCCATTGTTGAAGATTGTGAGCAGTGAACGAAAAGCGAAGCGGTGCGTGTGCTAGACGCAAACTCATACCTAACTCTAAGTTAATTGGAAGCATCTCGGTGTTTTGACCATAGTCTTCTTCGTAGAAAGATTTGAGCTGCCAACCTATATTGCGCAACGTTAATCCCATTTGAAACAAACTATCTGCTGTTTGGAAGTAACCTCCTACATCCGCTCCTAATGCTACACTAGTATAGCGTTCATATACACTAAAGATCGGTTTGACGGTTGCGCCCACGCGGAACAAAGGTCCTAGTTGACGTGCATATATTAGGTTGATACAGATATCTTTGGCCGTGAAAGTGGTACCTAGTAGATTGCCCATTTCATCAGCATATTGCATCTGTCCATAGTCCAGATAATGTATGCCCGCTGCAAAATAGTTCTCCTTATAGTTATGTCCATACATCACACTACCAAACATGGTTCCTGCTACGTAATAGGCATAGTTAAGTTGCAGAACCTTGTCGGTGTGTTCCGTCAATAGGGCAGGATTGATAAATGCCATACTGATATCGTCATCGGCAATGGATACGTTCTCACCACCTAAAGCATTCAAGCGAGATGATGCTGGCAGATTAAGGAAATTAAATACACTGCTTCCTGCACCTTTGATTTGTGCATGAAGTGGTGCACTTAACCCCACCCAAATTAACAATATGTAGATAACTCTATTTAATTTCATTGCGAGAAATCAGTCCAAACTATTTCAAGTTACAAAAGTACTACTTTTTTTGCAATCACGCAAATTTTTCGAACAGCATTCAGTTATTTTTAAATTTATTTTATATTGTACAGCAGTTTTTGCTGATGAAATTTGGCTATACAAAATTAATTTTGTACCTTTGCATGCCGATTGTGTGGATATACGAGGTGTTGTAAAGCAACAAAACTAAAACAATTATAAACAATTTTAAACAAATTCAAAAACTTATGTGGTTAAAAGATTCATCTATTGGTCGTAAGCTCGTGATGAGTATTTCGGGCTTGGGCTTGGTCTTCTTCCTGCTTTTCCATGGCGCGATGAACGTGACATTGGTGTTCTCGGAGGAGGCTTACAATTGGATTTGCGAGTTTTTAGGCGCAAATTGGTATGCATTGGTTGGTACGATTGGTTTGGCCTGTTTGGTATTCATCCACTTTGCATACGCGTTGTATCTTACTATTCAAAACCGTTTGGCACGTGGAAAAGATCGCTATGCAGTTTCTGCTAAGCGCGAAGGCGTGGATTGGGAGTCTGAGAATATGCTGGTTCTCGGATTTATCGTAATTGGTTTCCTTGTACTTCACATGGCGAACTTCTGGTTCAAAATGCAATTTACAGAGATTATGCACATCCTAGGTGCACACAAATTCTCTGTTAGCGAGTTTGCCCCAACTGACGGCGCTGGTTTGGTGAAGGCATTGTTTACTACTCCTGTTTGGGGACAAGTCTACTGCGCACTATACCTTGTATGGCTAGTAGCCCTCTGGTTCCACCTCCGTCACGGCATTTGGTCTGCATTGCACACCATGGGACTTAACAATCTGAAATGGATGAAGCGCGTGAAAGTAATAGGTGCATTGGGTGCTACATTAGTAGTTGGCTTGTTCGCAATCGTGATATTCTACTACCTCGGCTATGGTATTGGTGAACTTACTGCACAAGAACCTGCAGTTGTTGAGGCTGTTGAGACTGTAGCTGTTGAGGCTGTAGAAGTAGTTGAAACTGTAGTTGCTGACACTGTTGAGACCGTAGTTCTATAATTAAGTTGAAGTTTTCATTCGAATAATAAAAACACAAGATATGGCAACAAAAAAAGAAACTGCGCAGGTTATTACGCCTGAAATGGCGAAGATCCCTGCTGGTCCACTCGAGAAGAAATGGACCAATTACAAAGACCATCAGAAGTTGGTCAACCCTGCCAACAAACGTCGTCTTGACGTCATCGTAGTTGGTACTGGTTTGGCTGGTGCATCTGCTGCGGCTTCTCTCGCAGAGATGGGCTTCAATGTCCTCAACTTCTGTATCCAAGACTCTCCACGTCGTGCACACTCTATCGCTGCACAAGGTGGTATCAACGCGGCTAAGAACTACCAAAACGATGGCGACTCTGTCTATCGCCTCTTCTACGACACCATTAAGGGTGGTGACTACCGTGCTCGTGAGGCAAACGTGTACCGTCTTGCTGAGGTGAGCAACAGCATTATCGACCAATGTGTGGCTCAAGGTGTTCCTTTCGCTCGCGAATACGGCGGCTTGCTCGATAACCGTTCTTTCGGTGGCGCACAAGTATCTCGTACTTTCTATGCTAAGGGTCAAACAGGTCAACAGCTCCTCCTCGGTG
>JAZNKZ010000010.1:0-50763 GCA_045578815.1 Paludibacteraceae bacterium | reverse complement strand
GGCAGTCTTTCAGCCACTCATCCCAAGCAGCAGTGTGCTTGAGTTCGTCCAATGCTGCGAGCACAGCGTCAAGACATACACGGTGTGTGCCGTGAGGGTCTGCGAGGTCGCCAGCAGCGAAAATCTGCTGTGGTTTAACCTCTTCGAGCAATGCTTTCACGATATCCACATCGGCTTGCGAGAGAGGACCTTTCTTGATAGTACCAGTCTCATAGAATGGCAAGTTGAGGAAGTGGATATGGTCGGTTGGAAGACCCATGTAGCGGCATGCTGCAGTGGCCTCACCACGGCGGATAAGAGCCTTGAGGTTGAGAATCTCGCGGGTGTCGTTGTCGCCCACCTTCTCGTTGTGGAAGAAGTTCATATACTCATCGTACTTCTTCTCAATCACTTGATCCTCAGGGATAAGCATCTGCTTGTAGCCCTTCATGAAGTCCATAAAGCGTACTACCTCCTCATCGCAAACGGCGATACAACCGCTGGTCTCATAAGCTACGTGTACATTATGGCCTTGGTTGATGAGGCGTTGGAAAGTACCACCCATAGAAATGACATCATCATCTGGGTGAGGAGAGAAGATAACGATATCTTTTGGGAATGGTTTAGCACGCTCAGGGCGGTTGGTGTCATCTGCATTTGGTTTGCCACCTGGCCATCCAGTGATGGTGTGTTGCAGGTCGTTGAATACCTTGATGTTGCAGTTGTATGCAGATTCATATTTGGTGATAAGTTCGCTCAGTCCGAAATCGTTATAGTCCTTGTTGGTGAGTTTGAGGATTGGCTTCTTTGTTTGCTCGCAGAGCCATACCACAGCGCGGCGAACGAGTTGGTCGGTCCACTCACAGTTGGTTACTTTCCAAGGATGATTGATGCGGGTGAGTTTGTTAGCTGCCTCCAGGTCAAGAATGAATGATGCGTTTTTATGGAGTTGCAAGTACGATGCAGGGCAAGCTGCATTTGCCACCTCTTCGATCGCTTGTTTCACGATGCCAGCTTTATGTTGACCAAACGCAAGGAGAATTACCTCTTTGGCTTGTAGGATAGTCTCAACGCCCAATGTGATAGCGCATGTAGGCACTTGTGCTACGTTACCGAACAAGGACTTTGCATCCACGCGAGAGTTGCCGTCCATAATTACAAGACGTGTGGACGAGTTTGGCTGTGTACCAGGCTCGTTCATTGCGATATTACCGCATTGACCGATGCCTAATACTTGGATATCAATGCCACCTGCTTCTACGATAGCTTTCTCGTATTCTTCGCAGAAAGTGAATACGGTTTCCTTTGGCAGATCGCCAGGGAATGTGTGTACATTCTCTGGAAGAATGTCTATGTGATCAAGCAGTTGGCTTTGGATTTGAGCCATGCTACCGAGTGATGAATCTGCTAGTGGATAGAATTCGTATGAGCCGAATACAACAACATTTTTAAAACTGAGTCCCTCCTCTTTATGCAGGCGTACCAATTCTACAAATAAGTCACGCATTGAGCGGCCAGAAGCTAGTGACAATACCACTTTTTGGCCATTAGCTTGACGATAATTAATTAACTTTGCAATGCGTGCAGCCACAGTAGCGATACCCTCTTGTGGAGTTTCCACGATAGTTGCATTTACATGCTCCAAACGAGTGACGCGAGATTGTTCATATGCGTCTGCTGGACGATACAATTTCTCTTCAATTTTGCTCAGAGAAATCATTTGACTAAGGTTATTTCTCATAGTGTATAATGTTTTAATAAGTTTCAGGATTGTCGAGATGTGATTACACAATAAACCATACTAAATCGCCTGCAAAGTTACATTTATTTTCGCAATCCTGCAAACGGTTGCATAAAAAAAATAAAAAATGCAGAATTTTATATGTTTTACAACATAAATAGTGCATTCTGCTTGCGCGTGTGAGAAAAAATGGTTACCTTTGCAAGTTATTTTATGCGTAGTGCGCCAAGTTCGGTGAAATATTAACTAAAAGATATTATACGATTATGATTTTAATTGCAGATTCAGGTTCGACCAAGACTCACTGGTGTTTGATGGCAGCCAATGGTCACAGCAGCGAGTACTTTACGGACGGTATTAACCCATTTCAGCAAACATCCGACGCTATTAAGAACAGTGTGAATAACCAATTGTTACCAAAGATGGCTGGTGAGATGTGGGCTGGCAAAATTACAAATGTTTATTTTTATGGTGCAGGTTGTACTCCAGAGAAAATTCCTGTAGTAGCATATGCGCTGGAGGATATCTTTAAAGGTGCTACGATTGAGGTTTACTCAGACATGGTAGGTGCTGCTTGTGGTTTGCTAGGTGAGGAGAAAGGCGTGGCTTGTATTTTGGGCACAGGTGCTAATTCTTGCTTATGGAACGGTAAGGAGATTGAGAAGAATGTACCAGCATTGGGCTTTATCCTTGGTGATGAGGGTAGTGGAGCAGTGTTGGGTAAGCGTCTAGTAGCTGACCTGCTGAAGAACCAATTGAGCGAGGAACTTAAGGAGAAGTTCTTGACTCAATACGGCATCACCGCAGCAGATGTGATCGAAAATGTGTATCGTAAACCTTTCCCCAATCGCTACTTAGCCTCTCTGAGCAAATTCTGCGCAGAAAACCTTGAAAACCCATTAATTGCACAACTCGTTTACGATCACTTTGATTACTTTGCAAAGCGTATTTTGCCTCAATATCCAGCATTGCCTGTTGGTTTTATTGGCTCAATTGCTTACTATTATCAAGATGTACTCAAGAAAGTGCTTGCGGATAATGGTTTCCAGGTGGGTAAAATCCTACAAGGTCCTATGGAGGGCTTGAAGGAATATCATAAGAAAGATGTAGTTCCGACGATGTAATAACCTTGTTTTCTCTGTTGTTTACGGGTTCTTGATGGGTTCTTGCCGAGAGATCACCGAGAGATCACCGAAGAAACTCCGAGGGAAAAGAAATGAAAAATATTAATAAAAATATGGCTTTTACAAAAGTAACTGAGCAAAGTTCGCTACATGACAATTTGGACCAAAAGTCGGTGGGTGAATTATTGCGTGAAATGAACGAGGAAGATCAAAAGGTGGCACTAGCTGTCAAGGAGTGTATTCCTCAGATTGAGAAGCTTGTGGAGGGGATTGTAGAGCGCATGAAACAAGGCGGTCGTATCTTCTATATGGGCGCAGGTACGAGTGGGCGTCTCGGTGTTTTGGATGCTAGTGAGATTCCTCCTACCTTTGGTATGCCACCATCATTTGTAATCGGTTTGATTGCGGGTGGTGACCATGCGTTGCGTAATCCTGTGGAGAATGCTGAGGATGATCCTGAAAAGTCTTGGAAGGAACTTCTGGAGCATGATATTACCACATTGGATACTGTGGTGGGTATCGCCGCTTCGGGTACCACTCCTTATGTAATAGGCGCGCTCGAGCGTGCGCGCGAGTTTGGGTGCTTGACCGCATCGGTGTCTTGTAACCCTGGTTCACCAGTTGGGCAGGTAGCTGAGATTGCTATTGAGCCATTGGTAGGCCCTGAATTTGTGACGGGTTCTACCCGCCTCAAGTCAGGTACTGCGCAAAAACTCGTTTGCAACATGATCACTACCATCACTATGATTAAGATGGGACGTGTAAAAGGCAATAAAATGGTCAATATGCAGTTATCGAACAAAAAACTTGTAGACCGTGGTACACGCATGCTTGTGGATGAACTAGGTCTTGAGTATGATAAGGCGAAAGATCTGTTACTCTTGCATGGTAGCGTGAAAAAAGCTATGGATGCTTATCGCGAAAAATAGTTAAAAATGCTTAAAGCTTTGGTGGTGTTGCAATTTTTTTGTATCTTTGCCGCCAAATCTTGAAGCGATTAGATAGAAATACACTAAATAATATCTGATATTTATGAAGAAAATACTCTTTGTTCTGGCCTGTTCAATGTTATCAGTTGCTATGATGGCAAGTATAACTGTGACTGGTACTGTGATTTCAGCAGAGGACGGACTACCAGTTATTGGTGCTTCTGTTCTTGAAAAAGGTACGTCAAACGGTACAATTACCGATTTTGATGGTATTTATGAGCTAACAGTGGATGATAACGCTGTTTTGGTATTTAGCTATGTGGGTTTGACTTCACAAGAGCTAAAGGTTTCTGGTCCAAAGATGGATGTTACTCTCAAGGGTGATGCCATTGCTATGGAAGAGGTTGTGGTAACCGCTATGGGTGTGGTTCAAGAGAAAAAGCGCTTGAACTTCGCTGTGCAAAACATTGGTGGTGAGGCACTTAATGAGTCTCAAAACTCCAACTTCGTTAATTCGCTCCAAGGTAAAATCGCTGGTGTGTCTGTGACCAATGCAGGTGGTTCGCCTAACTCGGGTAGCCAAATTATTATTCGTGGTATCTCCTCTATCAACAACAGTCAAAGTAATGAGCCACTCTTTATCCTCGATGGTGTTCCTGTGAATGGTGGCGCTTCAGCTGCGGCTGATATCAACCCTAACGATATTGAGAATATCACCGTCCTCAAAGGTGCTGCGGCAGCTGCGCTTTATGGTCAGGATGCTGCTAATGGTGTCATCATGATCACTACCAAGCAAGGTGAGGCTGGCAAAATTAAAGTGCAAGCCAACGGTAGCTGGCAATGGGATACCCCGACGCGCCTTCCTGAATTGCAAAACACTTATGGTCCTGGTTCACAAGGCTTCTATAGAGAGAAAACTTCTGGCGGCTGGGGTCCTATGCTCAACGAGGGACAACAGATTTATGACAATATTGGCAACTTCCTCAAGACAGGTTTTTATCACAAGTATGACTTCTCTGTCAATGGTGGTAGCGAGAAGTTCCAAGCATATGCTTCTGCCAACTGGTCTAAATCAGAAGGTATTATCCCAGAGGATTACAAGCAACGTTTTGGCGCACTCATCAAGGCTCAATTCACTCCTGCTGATTGGGTGACTTTTGCCATGAACATCAATATCAGTGATACCAAATCTCGTTCTACTAGTGGTATTGGTTCTGCATATAGCTGGCCTATCACTGATGATATTACCGATTATGAGCGTGAAGATGGTTATCCACGTTTCCGCTATCTACCTGATGTTGAGAAATATAATGCGCCTTATAGCCCATTGTATGGTATCTACAACGATGGTGGTATTGCCAAAGCTACACGTAACGTTATCAATGGTAGCATCACCCTCAAACCTATTAAGAACTTGCAAATCGTGGGTCGCGTGAGCTACGATGTCAAGAATACTACTTCAGAGAGTTATACAGTTCCACGTTGGGATGATACGTATGTTCGTCCTACTATCACCAAGCCTACTGCTCCTACTATGCCAGTAGCTCCTGATTATGAGAAGAATAAATGTCCTGATTGTGGCACATCACACACATGTCCTACATGTCAAGCTAACTACCAAAAAGAGTTAGATAACTACGATGCACTCTACGAACAATTCTTGAAAGACTCTGCGTCTTATGCAGATTATTCAGATTGGATGATCAATGAGTATCCTTACAACTATATTCTTACTAGCGAGGATATCAAGAATATGAGCCACTCTAGTTTGGGCGCAATCTCTGCATCAGAAGGTCGTAGCCAACTCTTCACCGCAGGTGTCAACGCAAGTTATAAGGTAGAATTGCCAAAAGACTTCTCTATTGACATCATGGCTGGTGCCGAACTCAAAATGTCTGAAGGATTCTCTACTTCTGTATATGGATGCGACTTTATTATCCCTGGTACATACAGTTTGTCCAATACCAACCGTGACTATATGGAGCTCAGCGACCGTACCCTAGGTCACAGTATTCGCCGTCGTTTCGGTTACTTTGGCGAGATCCGTGGTGATTACAAGGGATTGGCTTCTCTCTCTGTTACAGGTCGTTGGGACTGGTCTTCTACTATCAACAACAACCCATTCTTCTATCCTTCTGTAACGGGTGGTATCATCCTCTCTGAGTTGATTCCTGGCCTCAATGAGACAAAGAACAACTGGTTCTCTTACTGGAAACTCCGTGGTAACTACGCTGTGGTAGGTAAGGATGCTCCTGCAAACCTCTATGACCGCCGATTCAAACAGTTTGGAACCTATCCTGATGGTGGTTATGGTATCGACCCAACCATGTCTTCCGCTTCTATGGACCTCGCTCCTGAGATGTCATACTCATGGGAGATTGGTATGGATATCAAGTTCTTCGACAACAAGACTCGTCTTGATGTGGCTTACTATAATACTAAGGTGGACAACCAAATCGTTACCGTTCGTGTATCACCATCTTCTGGTTATATTCTCCAAACACGTAACGAGGGTGTCATCCGCAACCATGGTATGGAGTTCACTCTCGAGCAAGATATTTTCCGTCAAAAGAACCTCAGCTGGACACTTGGCCTTAACTTCGGTCTCAACCGTGGTACCGTTGTGGGCTTGCCTGAGGATGTACACGAGATTACTGGCCCTCAATACGGTGATGTCTTCACATCTGCTTACCTAGGTGGTTCAACTACCGCACTCACAGGTAAAGACTATCAGCGCAATGCAGAGGGACAAGTTATCGTGGACGAGAATGGTTATCCAAAGATCAATCCTAACAAGAATGAGCTCATCGGTAACCGTGAGGCGAAGTTCCAAGCTGGTTTGAATAGTACAATGAATATCTACGGCGTACAATTCTCATTCCTCTTTGATGGTCGCGTAGGTGGCGATGTACTCAACGTTACAGGTCGTAACCTCCTCTCTAGCGGTAACCACAAGATTCTTGAGCAATATCGTGGACGTCAAGTCGTATTCGAGGGTGTTACCGAGAATACCGACGCGGCTGGCAATGTATATTATGAGCAAAATACCAAGCCTATCACACTGGACTATGCGACTATTGTCAACTACTTCTATAATGTATCTACCAACTTCATTGAGGATGGTTCATACCTCCGTCTCAGCTACGTGACTTTGGGATACGACTTTGCTAAACTATTGCCAAGCCAAAAAGTATGCAAAGGCCTGAAACTCAACTTCACTTGCAACAACGTATTTGTACTTACCAAATATACTGGTACTGATCCAGTCTGCAACGCATCTACTGGACAAGGTGGTACAGGTTCTGCAGGTATTGATAATACCCCAATCCCTAACACACGCAGCTATAACCTCAGTTTGACTGCTTCTTTCTAACCCTATAATGATAAGGAATATGAAAAAGTTATTTATTATACCCGCTCTTTTAGGAGCTATGTTTTTCACTAGTTGCGAGGACTTCTTGGATGTAAATACCACCAAGGATTCGCCTATTACAACTTCTGTGGATCAAGTGTTGCCTGTTGCATGTTTCTATGCTTCACAATTGTGCTATGACCACTCTGAGTATGGAGTATATCTCTCACAAGCACTCACTACTACTGGTAAGAGTCAAACAGGTAGTTACCCTTATAGCCAGGGTTGGGAGTTCCTCGGTGTAAACCGTCACCCAATGTGGCGCCGCCACTTCTATGACCTCGGTGCTAACGTCAAGAAAATGAACGAGATCGCTGAGCAAAATGGCAACCGCAATGCTATCCTTATCGGTCGTACTATCATGTTGGCTTCCACCATGTTTACCACCGATGCCTTCGGAGATATGCCTCGCTCACAAGTATATCAAGCAGCTTCCCCTGCATATGACTCTCAACAAGAAGTTTATGATTGGATGTTCCAAGAGGCTGAAGAACTTATTCGCCTCTATAACGACCCAGAATGGGTCAACTGCCCTACCAACCTCCCAATCTCTGAGAAGATGGATCGTATCTACAAAGGCGACCTTGAGAAATGGGAACTCTATTGCCGCGCTATTCAAGCACGCCTCTGGTTGCGTAAATTGCCTAACTGGGACAACAACGTAGAGACTTGCAATAAGATTGTTGAGATGGTGGATCATGTGCTCAACGCATGGCCTCAAACCAACCCTGCTGGTGTTGACGAATACGAGCCTCGTTACTATTACCCAGGTGGCGTTACCGAGTCTAACTGCCCATGGGGACCTTTCGCACCAAAAATCAATGGATGGGAGAGCCGTGACAACCGTCTCGCTTCATCTATTCCTACCACTTTCTTCCTACACGGTATCTTAGGAAGTATTGATGGTACCTATGCTCCTGCGCGTGGTCTAGCACTTGACCTACGTGCTACCAAAATCATGGAGCAACGCGCTACGGAGAAGGGTGCTATGCGTCACCTTGAGAGCAATATCGGTATGCCTCAGTTCTTGGAAGATGGTAAGACAACTCGCAAAGTGACCAACTATCCTGACCTATATGCGGCTAACGCATTAACCAACCCTTATACACAAAACACGGGTTACATCGCACTCATTACACGCGAGGAGTTAATGTTCATCAAGGCCGAAGCACAATATTGGGCAGGCGACAAAAATGGCGCTTTCGAGACTACACTTGCTGCTACCAAGCACAATATGGAACGCTATCACATCAATGAGGCTGAAATCCTTTCAGGTGCACAAGGTAATATAATCAAGAAACTCTACGAGCGTTTCATCAAAATTAAGTTCCCAGGTGCTGCTAACTTTACTATCGCTGACCTTATGCAGCAAAAGTATATAGCAATGTACCTCCAACCAGAACAATGGACCGACATGCGTCGCTACAACTACAGCTCTTCTACCAACGGTATCGCATACAAGGTGCCAGATGGCTCGCTGGTTTATGTATATGACGTACACAATGTCCACAACGGTAAAGGTGGTACCTCTGAGGCTAATTTCTCGGAGACATACTCACTTCGCCGTCCTTATAACCTATACGAGGCTTACTGGTGCACTGCAGAAGACTACGGAATCAACGCCGAACTCTCTCCTAATGCTTGGGTAGCACGTCTCAACGCAGATACTGAAACCGAGACCAAGTACAACAAAAAAGAATTGGAACGCATCGGCTATTATACCACCAATGCTGCTGGTGAGAAGGTGCTTGACTTCAATGTGCTCAAGAGACGTATGATTTGGGCTAAGAAAAACGATAATGTGGTCGTTTGCGCTGACCCAACACCTTGGAAGTAATTGTATTGGATTCTAACAATAATAATGATATGAAAAAGACAATTAAAATATTTGCAATGGCAGCTATGGTGCTGGCATTGGCAGCATGCGAGAAACATGATTTCTTCGATGAGAATACCATCACTGGTGCTGTGGGACCAGAGGCGTATTGGCAAATCGAAAGCTCCGCTGTAAAAGCAGGTGGCTCAATGGGATTCACTACGCAATACTATTCTTCAAGGGAACTAATCGACCACTCTGAAGCATGGTATAGCATCAGCGAGACACTGGATAAAACAGTCAACTGCTCATGGCTTTCTCACTCTGACATCAGTTCCGTTAAGACAAAGAAACGTGAATTGCAATTCATCTCTGAATATCCACACTTAGAGGAGTATTGGAGCGATTCACTTCACGCTTATACTTTCACTGATGCTTTCCCTGTTAGCGGTACGTTGGCTCCTCTCACTTGGGTACAGCCTACCGAATTTGATTCTGCTAAAATGGCTGCCTATTTTGGTGAGACCTATATGCAAGACTTCAAGGACGCTGTGAAAGAGAAAATGACCTTTGCAGTCTATAAATCGAAGTACACAGAACTTGGTTTTATGGAGGACTTCAAACTGTATACCGACTCTTCCTACGACTGGAACATCTCCAGCGACTCCACCAAGGCGAAGATCTACCACTTCCCATTGGATGAGAATGGCAACGTGCAACCTTGGGTAATGGACTCAATGAATTATTATTGGGATATGGTTACTTTCGAACAACTCATACTCACTACCGATGGTAAGTATGATGTTACCTACAAACGCAACTACTCTCTTGATGCAGAATTGCGCGTGTACGACGTAAAGGGTACATATAGTAAGACTATCTCCCAAGAAATCGTAATCAACTAATAGATGGTATAATTAATTTAATAATGATACGAATATGAAAAGTAATTTTTTGAAAATATTCATGATCGCGATGCTTCCTATGTTCGTTGCTTCTTGTGTTGACAACGTACCTGAGGAAGAGGTTTTGCCACGCGATGCTGTATCCTTCGAATATCGTATTGATGGCGATTATGCGTTGGATTACTATATTGATTCTGAGGTCACTTTCATCAATACTTCACCTACCGAGGGTGAGGCTACTTGGGATTTCGGTGATGGTATGACTAGTACGGGCGATACGGTGAAGCACCCATTCTCTGTAGCAGGTACTTATAATGTCAAGCTCACAATCAATGGGCTCTCTAAGAGCAACGTGATTATGATCTCTGACATCAAACCTCTCCTTTCTGTCAACCCTATCGAAGGCGGAATCTGTGAGGTACTCTCTACACCAGTTTCATTCTCACTCGAAGTTCCTAACCCTGCGAATCGCGAGTTGACTTACAAGTGGATCTTCCCAGAACGTACACAAAACGAAGGTGGTGAAACTCTTGAAACTTCTACCGACCGTTTGCCTGGCAAAGTTACCTTTGGTAATGTCGGCTCACAAACCGTTCGCCTGCAAGTGACTATGGATGGCCGCTTGCTTGAAGAAGGTGTGCTGAATGTACCTGTAGCATATAACAAAGAGGTTCCTACACTCTACTATGCTGAGCAAGGTGGTCACCTCATGGCACTCAAACTCGTTTCTGATGCTCCAGAAGGTATGAAGATCGAGCCTTTCGATCTTGGACTTGCTTCGGGGCAACACCCATTCACACTACTCTATAAAGAGCCATCACTCTACGTATTGGATGCTGGTACCGCTTGGTACTACCAAAACGAGGATGCACAGGTTTCTGGTGGCGATGGTAAGATTTCTGTTATCGCTAAGGACGGTTCTAAGGTAGAAACGATGATTTCCAATGCAGGTGGTCCTGCTTTCCAAGACCCATTCTATGGATTTATCTTGGACAATGACCTCTACTATGCTGACCGTAACACAGGCGTCATCAAGGTGCCTCTGGATACACGTAATGCTGTCTATAGCGCATCTACATTCCCTTATTACGTACAACACACCACTTTGGGCTACTACGGCAAGGGTATCGTTTATGGTTGTATCGGTGGTACAATCATGACGATTGGCGACACATGGTACTGGTGCAAAAACTACAACGGTACAGGTATCTTCCGTTTTAAGAAGGCTGATATTCTTCCTGAGCCTATCGCAGCTGGTGGTGCGCCTGCTCCAGAGTCAGGAATTGCATTGGAAGGTATGTTACCTAAGTCATTGGCATACTCCACCAAGAGCAATAAGGTCATCTTCACATTGCTGGATACTGGCTACGAGGGCGTTTATGTTTGTACGATTGATGAGTTGAACGCTATTGGTTCGTCCAAAGGTGCGCTCGCACCTTACAAGAAGTTGTTTGGTACCTTGGGCTTCGCGCCTAACAAGACTGGTTCGCCTGCGGCTGTTGAGGGACACACCTCTGAGTTCGCTGCTATCTGCCAAATCGCTTACGACGAGGTGAACGATTGCGCATACTTCGCTTTCCGTAACAACCACAACGATGCTACATCTGTTCCTACAGGTATCTATTGCTACAACTTCACTACTGACAAGATTGAGCAAGTACTCACTGGTACCAATATCTACGGTATGGTAGTTAACAACCTTCCTTCTAAACTCTTCTAATGAATTTGGTAAAGAAAATATCATTTCTTGCAATCGGCTTGTGCTTGGGGCTTTCGCTCCAAGCGCAGGTTGACTTGCAATCATTGCCTAAACGCGAGTTCCGTGCAGCATGGCTCACCACAGTGTGGGCTATTGACTGGCCAAAACCTAATAATGCCGTTAATGCTACGCAGCAACAGCAGCAACAAGAATCTCTTCTCGCATTTGTGGACAAAATGGCTGCAGCAAATATGAACGCGGTCTTCTTCCAAGTGCGCGGATTCTCCGATGCTATGTACAACTCTAAGTACGAACCTTGGAGTCAGTACCTCACAGGTACACGTGGCAAGGCTCCTAACTACGATCCACTTGCATTGCTTATTGATTATGCACACTTCAAAGGCATTGAGGTACATGCATGGATTAACCCATACCGCTATGCAAGTTCTGATGCTACTTATGGCAAGAACCACGAGAAGGATTATCACAATACCCATCCAGAGTGGCTCGTGCAGTGTGGCGATATTACATCGCTCAACCCTTCTTTGCCAGAAGTGCGTGAGCAAATCTGCAAGGTCGTAGCTGATATTGTAGAGAACTATGATGTGGATGGCATCGTCTTTGATGATTATTTCCACTATCAAGGATATAAAGACGAATACGACCAAGAGCAATACGATGCTACGGGTAATGGTATGTCGCGCAAGGATTGGCGACGTTCGATTAACAACCTGATGATTCGTATGGTCAACGACACCATCAAGGCCACCAAACCTTGGGTGAAGTTCGGTGTCGGTCCTGCTGGTGTGGCTGGTAAAGCCAATACTTCGGCTCCTGTATATGGAGTTGAACCATGTCCTACACCTGCTGGCGACTGGCAATACAATGATATCTGCGCAGACCCGCTGGCTTGGTATAACGAGAAGACCATCGATTATATGGCTCCACAAATCTATTGGACTATCGACTCGTGGTCAAACTATGATGTGATCTGCAAATGGTGGTCAGATATGGCTTCGCATTTCGATCGACATATGTATGTCAGCCATAGTCTTAGTGCACTCCGTGCGGATGGCGTTTCACTATCCAGCGGACAGTTCTATCCTTCTGAAATCGGTGCACAAACCCAACTCAACCGCGATTATGACCGTATGGGCGCGCCAGGTAGTTGTTGGTATGGGTTAAGCACAGGTATCAATACCAAGGGCTTTATGCAGTATATAAAGGATAATGTATATCCTGTACCTGCTGTAGTGCCACAAATGACATGGTATCGCACCGATGATTGCCTCTATGTGAGCAATATCCGCACTCAGGGAAATACGCTCACATGGGATGCTCCTGCTGATAATCTACGCTATGTGGTATATCGCTTTACGGCTGCGGATGAAGGACGTCCTGGCGTAGTAGGAAAGGGTATTAATATGGTAGGTACTACCTATACCAATAGTATTGATATTTCGCAGTTCGCTAATGAAACAACGCAGCTTCCAATGGAATATGCAGTGGCAGTTCTTGACCGCTTTGGCAATGAGTATCCTGCGCGCACAATGAACAATACCACTTGGGGCAAATCCACAGCGGCCCAACTCGAATATCCTGCTGAGAATGGCGATGTGCTCATCCCGTGCTATTTCTCATGGAACGCAGCACCTAAGGCCGACTCCTACTTCTTCCAACTCTCCAAATCGGCTGACTTCTCTACGGTCGATTACGAGTACGAAGTGGTGGACACCACTTTCTATGTTGGCAAGATCTATTGGCTTGAATCCAATCAGACTTATCATTGGCGCGTGCGCACACGTTCCATCAATATGGAGGATACCTATTCCGAGATTCGCACTTTTACTGGTTCGCTCTTTAATATCGTTTCTCCTGCGGAGGGCGATACCGTGCAAACCCTTACGCCTACATTCGTATGCGACAGCGTAGCCATCAACGATGCTGAATACACCTTTGAGGTAGCTGACGCACAGGCGTTCGCCAAAGATGATATTGTCTTTACGGGTTCAGTTGCTAATCCACGTCTCACCCTGCCTGACTCTGTGCTCTGGGCTTCTAAGAACTACTACGTGCGTGCTACTGTACGCTTTGGTAAGGTGGTCGTTGAATCCAACGTAGTGAAGTTCCGCACATTAGCCTTGCCTGTACCTGTACCAGTGATTATCTCGCCTACTTCGGGCGAAATCATCAATGATGATGCGGTTACTGTCAAATGGCAAAAACAGCAGTCATCGGGCTTCCAAGTGGAGTTCTCGCAGGATAGTTCCTTCCCATCACGCAAGACAAAACGTGTTCGCACGGATGCATTCGCCAATGAATGTACCTACGAGAAGATGGCCAATGGCCTTTGGTACGTGCGTGTGGCGGCTATCAAAGAGGGTGGACTTACCGACTATTCAGATGTTGTTAGTTTCACCATCGATAATCCTACAGGTGTGGAAAATAACTACGTCACTTCACAACCTGTCAAAACAATTGAGAACGGCCAAGTGGTTATTTATCGCAACGGCAAACGGTACAATGTTTTAGGAGCTACTGTCAAATGACTGTACGCACCACACAATAACCATACAATAACCAGACAATAACCAGACAATAAAGAGAGGATTCCTGAGAGAGATAAATGACTACTATCTAACAGCCAAAGGAATCTAACAGCATAGCGGTCTAACTTCTAACAGCGAAGCGATCTTAAAAATAATAAACAACAATTTTTACTTAACGCAACTAAGTCCACGGTGGACGTGTCCCCACGGAGGAGGAAGCAATTTATTAACCAAAAAACAACAAATTTATGAAAAGATTTTCAATCTTTTGCGCAGCTCTTTTTGCAGCTGCAACATCATTTGCTGCCGTTACTTACGAGCTCAACGGTGGTGTGACTAACCCTGATGGTTGGTTGAACAAAAACGACATGTTCCAAGCATGTATGGCTGACTGTGGTGTTACCACATTGGGCAATCTTGATGATTTGAAAGCTGCTGGTGATGGCTCACTTGCAACTATCTGTACTCCTCTTACTGATGTATCTGGTATGATGGCATTGGAGAAATGGGATTGGCTCGAAGCTTACATCATGAATGTTCAAAACAATGAGGCTGGTGCTACTGCTCTTGTTGAAGGCACTACTTCTGCTGGCTGGCGCTATGCAGTTGCTGCTTTCTTCTTGGAGATGAAACGTGCTTCTTGGCCTGTATCTGCTGACTTCTCTCAAGCAGGTAAGTATGACGCTTTCCAACCTGCTTGGAAACACGCGTATGATAACCCAACCGAGCCTACTGGTGAGTGGGTACTCAACGCTCCTTACTTGGAGGGTGAGACTTTCCTCGGATGGTATTGGAATGCTGATTTCTCTGGCGAAAAAGTAACTACTATCAACGCTGAGAGCACAGGTACACTCTATGCTAAGTTTGGTGAATATGTTCCTACTATCGCTGAGGTAAAAGCATTGGAGCAAGACGTTGAAACTACTGTTGGTGGTGTAGTAACTTTCATCAACGGCAAGAATGTGTATATCCAAGACGCTACTGGTGGTCTTCTCCTCTACATGGCTGCTGAACCTACTTTCACTGTTAGCCAAAACGTAGTGGTTAAGGGTAAAACTACTATCTACGGTGGTGCTCCTGAGCTCACTGGCGTAACTGAGGTTTCTGCTGAAGCTGGTGTAATGCCTGACCCAATCAAATTTGAGAGCCTTACTCCACTTGTTACTGACTCTCTTCTCAAATACTTCGGTCAACTCGTTCATGTTCCTGGTGTTGTTATCACTGAGTACGACTCTTACAACAACCCAACCGTTACTGACGGTATGAACTCTGCTAAGTGCTACAAGATGGTTCTTGACCCAGTTGAGTTCCCTATCGGTACCAAACTTACTCTTACCGCTATTGCTGCTTACTACAACGGTTTCCAATTTGTTGGTGATGTAGCTGGTCTCCAAAAGGCTGTAGCTGGTAAGAAGGATGCTTATGCTTATCCTGCTCGTGGTGAGAATGGCGAATACACTCTCGAGAACAAATGGGTTATCTCTGTTGTAGAGGACAACTATGCTGCTAACAAACCTGGTGGTACAGGCTACGTTCGTGGTATGGCTGCTAAAGATGGTATTATGTACTTCATCAACCGCGAGACCGAGTCTATCGTTCGCGTTGACGGTGCTACTGGCGATATGCTTGATCCTATTAAGATTACTGGTGAGCACCTCTTCCAAGTACAAAATGATTCTACCGGTGAGTGGAGCGATGGTGTTACCCTCAAATTCAACGATATTAAATTCGACGGTGCTGGTAACTGCTTGATCTCTGGCTGTATCACAAGCCAAAACCAATACTTCATGGTGTATGAGGTTGACCTTGAGACAGGTGCTGCTACTCTCCTCGTTAGCGAGAAATTGGGTGATAACCTAGACTATGCTGAAATCGCTTGCCGTTTCGACGCATTTGGCGTAAACGGTGACGTTCATGGAAATGCTGCTATTATGGCTGCTGATGCTCTTGGTTCATGGAACGTTTATCGCTGGCTCATCGTTGACGGTGTTGTAGGTGATGGTGAGTTGATCACTGTCTTCCTTACCGAAGGTGTTGACGAGTCTTTGGCTATGGGCGCTGCTGGTTGGGGTACTGCTCCTCAAATCTTCCCACAAGATGAGAACGGTGAACTCTTCTATGTGGACGGCTTCAACACATTGCCTATGCTTTGCGACGGTGGTGGTGCATTGGTTGAGGACTTCATCAAGGCTCCTCACGGTACCGCTTTGTGGAACAACCCAGGCGATACCACAACTTTGCACACTGGTTTGAACGGTATCCAAGAGTTCCAAGTAGGTGACGAGTACTTCTTCGTTATGATCGCTACTCACACTCCATCTACTCCTCCTTCAGCATTCGGTCTCTACAAGTTCGCTGACGAGAATCGTAGCTTTGACGGTATTGAGCCATTGTGGTACTTCCCAGCTAACGGTTTCGGTAATGCTTCTAACGGCTGCCGTACCGCTGTGCCTACTGTAGAAGTTAAAGACAATGTAGCTACCATCTACTGCTACGCTAACGATAACGGTTATGGTGTTTACACCTTCACTTGCCCAAAATCTGGTACTGCTGTAGAAGATGTTGAGGTTGTTGAAATCGAGGCTGAGAAAGTAATCGAGAACGGCCAAATGTTCATCTTGAAGAACGGTGTTAAATACAACGCTCTTGGTGCTCAAGTAAAATAATCTAGACTAGCTAGGCAATCTAGAGTATCTAGACAATCTAACTTTTCAGAGTGTGTCCTTCGGGGCACACTCTTTTTTTTATAAAAAAAAACACAAACGTTTGCACAATCAAAAAAAAAGCAGTAACTTTGCAAACAAATTTAATCTTGTAATACCATGAAGAAATTTTTACTCTCTATTTTCGCATTTTGCGTCACTCTTTCGTCATTTGCTAATATCTTTCTAAATGGCGTTGATTACACGATTGACACCCTGTCTATGTACCCTGTAGGTCCAGGTTCTACATTCTTCGAACTGCGTATGCTACGCGCTAGCGACGGCAAAGGACGCATTGACTGCTGGCTCATGTCGGTGGACACCAAGAACCCTTATGTTTCCATCGAGGGCGTATTGGGTACAGGCAAGATTATCGGTACCGAGACTCCCACTAAGATGGCGCAACGTAGTACTACCGATACGACTATTTTCTTCGGAGGCACCAATGGTGACTTCTTCGTTACGCAGGGCGATGTGGGTTTGCCAGTTGGTCTTACTGTCGTGAATAGCGAGTTTGCACACACACCTTCGGCTGCTACTTCACGCCGTGTAGGTGGCGTAGATGAAAATAACCGCGGTCTTTTGGCTACCAATATCCAGTTTGGTTTCGAACTGCAAACGGCTACCGATACTTTCACTATCCACCACGTCAATTACAAACGTGGCGAGAACGAACTTGTGCTCTACAACAAGCATAATGCTGCCACCACGCTCACCAATGCCTACGGCACCGAGCTTCTTGCGGAACTTCTGCCAGGCGAGAAATGGCAAACATCTGGCTCGGTAAAACTCAAGATTACCGACAAACAGCAGAATGTAGGCTCAATGGCAATTCCTGCTGGTAAAGTCGTTCTTTCTGGTCATGGCACGATGGCGGCGGCGCTAGATGCACTGAATATCGGTGATGAGATTACGGTTAATATGTCGCTTCTATTCGATGGCGAAGAGGTGGATGTGGCGCAATGTATTGGTGGCGATACATATGCCTTGATTGTGGATAATGGCCAAGTAGAGCAATCTAATTTCTGGAACGAAGTGCACCCCCGTACTGCTTTCGGTGCATCGGAGGACGGCACTGTTTTATATTTTCTTGTTGTGGACGGCCGTAGCGTGAAGAGTACGGGTTGCACCACTAAGGTGTTGGGCGAGATTATCCATCACCATGGTGCCTACAGAGCCGTTAACTGGGACGGTGGCGGAAGTTCCTGCCTTTATATACGTCCATTCAATCAGATGAACAATGGTTCCGATGGTCATGAGCGTGCTTGCGGCAATGGTATGTTTGCTGTGGCGCATGTGCCAGGTGCTGACAATACCATCACTTCCATTGCTCCTTATCAACCTATCTATTCACTCCCTCGCTACGGCGTGGCTTCGCCTAAGTTCTTGGGCTACAACCAATATGGGGTGATTGTTGATACCGACGTACAAGGCGTGACTCTATCTTGTGATCCTTCAATGGGTGAGATTATGGCTGACGGACGCTTCCTCGCGTCTGGCGAGCAGGGTGGGCTATTGCGTGCTGCTTTAGGAGATATCACTACCGAGTTGGAGGTACGACTCGTTGCTTCAGCTCCTATCGCTATACGTTTGGATTCTGTACTTTGCGACGCTGCGCATCCTTACACCGTTGAGGTACAAGGTACTGTGGGTAATAATTCGATAGACCTGCTTGCTAGTGCACTTACTTGGCATTCACTCGACCCTACAGTGGCTGTTGTGGACGAAACAGGTGCAGTTACGGGTGTTGCCAATGGCTCAACCCATATCATCGGTCAATTAGGAGAGTTCAGTGATACTATTCTTGTTAATGTGGAGATTCCTACTGGTCCAGAGATGATTTGGGACGACTTCCGCATCACCGATAACTGGACAGTCAAAGGTTCTTCTGGTTTTAACCCTACACTCGTTGTGCCAGAGGATGCTCAAGTACCTGTTAATCTTGTCTTTACATATAAGTCTGCACGTAGTCCGTATATTCAGTATGGACGTGAGGCACCTATCTATTCCCGTCCTGATACCATCCGTATTCCGATGACATCAGACGCTATCTTCTCCAAGATTTATGCTACTATCCGTGCCAATAATGCGCTACAGGGAATTAATATCACTATCGAACCTACTACTGCTGGTGATGTCACATTGGACATTCCAGTGGAAAAATATTTCGGTACAGACGTGGCTATTTGGCCGTTGCATTTTGAGTTGGTGAAGATGTACCTCAATACTTCTACCGAAGTTGGTGAACGCCATGTCACGCTGCCTGGTATCTATCTTATCTATGGCGATAAGACCAATACGGCGGTACAGGATATCCCACACACTGCTCAACCTACCAAGTTCCTGCAAGATGGTCAAATCCTCATCCGTCATAACGGACAAATCTACACCATCCTCGGTGTCCAACATTGAACCATATTGAACAACAAAACAATACTTTTATGAAAAAAATCTTTACTTTTATCATGATGCTCTGCGCATGCATATCTCTTAGCGCAGATATCCGTGTCTTGAGCGACACACGCATTGGCGAAGGTTTCTTCCCACGTTTTGCTAATGCTGAAACGGTCACTTATCTAACCAAAGAGACGGCTCGTTACATCCAGCCTCTTGCAGATGATGCTACAATGCGTGTGGACAACGAGAATCTTGACCTCAACCTCTATCGCAATGGTGAGCATATAGTGCTCAAACCTCATGGCGATGTCAACTACATCTGGTCTTCGCTTTCTCCAGATCAAACGATGATTCTTTTCAATACCAAGTTGGGTACTGCTATCTGCGATCTCAATGGTAAAGAGATTATCAATCTTGGCCAGGATTTTAATGCTCCAGTATGGTATGGCAATGATTATGTAGTAGGTATGGATGATAATCATGATGGTTATTATATAACAGAGTCTTCTATTACGATGGCATCTGTAGATGGTACAGTTGTTAAGCGCTTATCTACTCCAGAGGGCATGGGTATGTATCCTAGCGTAGATGCTCGTTCGGGTCGTATAGTGTATAATACCGATAATGGCGATATTCGCCTGATGCAAATCAATCTCACAGAGGAACCCATTCGTAAAGAGCTGCCTCGCTTGGTGCGTGAGGCAGATGATGCTGTACTCAAGCATGTACAACGCGAGGCTAAACGTGCTGCTAAGGGCGCGCCTAGTGCATATCGTATCTACATCAACCCTGGTCATGGTGGTTACGATTCAGACGACCGCCGAATGGGTGTGTATCCTATCTTCGTTAATGGTAGCGTTAATTCAGCTGCTGGTTATACCCAAGAACAAACTTTCTGGGAAAGCGTTTCCAACCTTGACAAAGGTATGCGTCTTGACACTATTCTCCGCGACCTCGGTTTCCAAACCAAGATGTCTCGTATTACCAATACTACTGCTGATGACCGCTCCCTTTCGGGTATCGTAGAAGAAGCCAACCAATGGGGTTCAGACTTCATGCTTTCTATTCACTCCAATGCGGGTAACCCTTCTAACTATATCTTACAACTCTATTCGGGTATTACGCCGGGCGATAATCGCACGTATAGCCACATGCCTGCTAACTCCGAAACTAGTCGCAAGATTACTACTCTCATGGGTGATAACCAATACCTCAACCAAATTAGTTGCTGGTCACGTGTTCCTTATATCGCTGGTGATAAGACCTTTGCGAAGGACATTATGGGCTGGAGTAATGGCTATGGTGTACTCCGTTGGTTGACCGTGCCTGGTACAATCTCCGAGGGTATGATGCACGACTACTTGCCTGAGACATATCGTCTTATGAACATCGATTACAAACGCCAGGAGTCATTCTATTTCGCTAAGACCTTTATCGAGTGGTTTTGCGATGGCCAACTCAAAGACGGTGCTATCGGTGGTAAAATTCACGATGTATATCAAAAGCAGGAGTTCCCTGACTACAAACCTCGCAAGAATACTCGCGACGTGCTTCGTCCAATCAACCGCGGTCTCGTAGAACTTTGGCAAGGCGACAAACTCTTGGATACATATGTGACCGACACTCTCTACAACGGTTGCTACTTCTTCTGGAACCTCCAGCCAGGTACTTATACTGTCAAAGCAAAACCTGAGGGCTATTATGAGCAAGAGCAAACACTTGAGGTGAAACAAAACGAAATCTCTTATGGCATCTTCGGACTCTCTATGATGCGTCAAACACCTCCAGAGGTGCTTGATTATAGTCCAAAGGTAGGTGCTGATGAGACCGTCTTGGTATCTACTCCAGTCACTATTTCTTTCAACTGGGATATGGAGACCGAGGCCACCGCTGCTGCGCTTGAGATCACTCCTGCGGTAGAGGGTACTGTTACTTTTGAGGATGACAATCATAAATTACGTTTCACTCCTGCTACTCGTTTTGAGCCAGGTGTGACTTATACCGTTACGATAGGTACTGGCGCTTGCCACCCAGATGCTACGTTCGACAACCACCTCAAGCAACCATTCTCTTTCTCTTTCACCACCAGCAATCGTGGTGCTGTCAGCATCGTACAAACCTATCCTTCTGCAGGTGAGACCAATGTGCCACTCAATCCTTCATTCGTAGCTGTCTTCGATGCTAAGATTGTTCAGAGCACTGCGCGTGCCAATGTGTCTGTTTTGGATGCTAATGGCAACAAACTCTCTGTCAATACTCGTTCTTTCAAATACAATCAAGCCCCAGAACCTAATGGTTATCTTGCATTTGAGTTGACCAAAGCGTTGGAGCCAAACACGGACTACAAGTTTGTACTTTCTCCTTCTATAGAGGATGTGGAAGGTATTTTGCTCAGCGAGACCTACGAGATTCCTTTCCGTACTGGCGAAGAGGTAGAACCTTCCATTCCACTAGTGCATCAGATGGAAGAACTCTTCTTTGAGGGCGATAAGGACAATTCTACCGATGTAGAATCTGTCAATGCGATGGTTTATAAGAACAAGAAATATGCAGGTACTTACTCCAACCAATGCTCATATACATTTGCAGCTGTTGGTGGTGAAGCTCGCTTCAAAGTTACTAACCCTGCTTTGATTATTAGCAATAATGCTTCTAAGTTGGGTATGTATGTGTTCTCTGATTATTCATTCAATACCTTGTATGTACACTATGGTGTAGATGGTGATAATCAGTTCATTAAGGTTTGTGATCTTGATTTTGCGGGCTGGCGTTATTGCGAGTTGGATTTGACTGCATTGCCTGCTGGTATTGATTATCAGATGATGGGCTTGCGTCTTGTAGGCGGCAGCAACTTGTTGTCTGGTTCGGGTGCATTCTATATTGATAATATTCACGCTGAGTACACGAAAGTGAATACTTCGGTGGATCAAATCAAACATCAGGACAACACAAATCGCAAGATTATCGAAAATGGTTATCTCAACATCCTCTTCAATGGTGTGAAATACAACGCTGAAGGCAAATTGATTAAATAACCAGTAAGTCAACTATATTAAGAAGGGGCTCAACATGAGTCCCTTCTTTTTTATGGAATATTCTAAATACTACGGTGAAGTATAGAGTGATAACGGTGTGGTAACGGGATAGACGGTTGAAAGCATGAGAGAAAAAGATGGTTTAGGAAAAGAAAAATGTTTTTTTCTTGCACATGTACATTTTTTTTTGTAACTTTGCACGCTAATTTTGGGATAGAGTGTCCCAATCAATATTAACTATAAATTATCGTACACGAGTTTTGCGAGTGACCGTTCGAGCCGTGGGCGAGATAATAATTAAGAAAATATGGGATTTATTGAAGTGATTACCAAATTATTTGGCAACAAGTCGCAAAAGGATATGCGTGCTGTGATGCCATATGTGGAGAAGATAAAAGCAGTCTATGCCGAGATTGATGCATTGACTGATGATGAGTTGCGTGCACGCAGTGCGGACTTGATGCAACGCTTGCAAGATGCGGTTGCGAATGACAAATGTCGTATCGCAGAGTTGAAAGCAACCATTGAATCGCTTGAGATTGACAAGCGCGAGAAAGTGTACGATGAAATAGATCAACTTGAGAAGAATGTACTTGATATCTATGACAAAACATTAATGGATATCCTTCCTGATGCGTTTGCTGTGGTTAAAAGTACTGCACGCCGTTTTGCCGAGAATGAGACGATTACTGTTATAGCTACGCAAATGGATCGTGACCTAGCTGCGGATACACGTTTTGATTTTGTAGATATTGATGGCGATAAGGCTATCTATCATAATTCTTGGACCGCTGGCGGCAATGAAGTAGTATGGGATATGGTGCACTACGATGTGCAGTTAATTGGTGGTGTCGTGCTTCACGGAGCAATCAAGAACGATAAAGAACAACGTGGTTCTATAGCAGAAATGGCAACGGGTGAAGGAAAAACACTTGTGGCTACCTTGCCAGTTTTCCTCAACGCTCTAACCCACGAAGGTGTACACGTCGTGACAGTCAATGACTACTTGGCTAAACGTGACTCCGAATGGATGGGCCCTCTTTATATGTTCCACGGATTGACCGTAGATTGTATTGATAAGCACAAACCTAATTCTGACGAACGTCGCCGTGCTTATGCATGTGATATTACCTTTGGTACCAACAATGAATTCGGTTTTGACTATCTTCGCGACAATATGGCAACGAGCCCAATGGATTTGGTGCAACGTGGACACAACTATGCTATCGTAGATGAGGTGGACTCTGTCCTAATTGATGATGCACGTACTCCGTTGATTATTAGTGGACCTGTCCCTAAGGGAGAAGACCAAATGTATGATGAATATAAGCATAGGGTAGAGTTGCTTGTTCGTACACAAAACAACCTTACTACTAAGCTTCTCGCTGAAGCAAAGGCCAAAATGGGTAGTACTGATGACAAAGAACGTGAGGCAGGTGATTTGGCTCTCTTCCGTGCCTTCAAAGGTATGCCTAAGAGCAAAGCGCTGATTAAATATCTTAGTGAACCAGGAGTAAAAGTTCGCCTGCAAAAGACCGAGGAGTTCTATCTTCAAGAGAATGAGAAGAATATGCATATCGCCACCGATGAACTATATTTTGTTATCGACGAAAAGCATAAAACAATTGAACTTACCGATAAAGGTATCGATACCCTTACTGGTAATATGGAAGATACGCAGTTCTTTGTACTGCCTGATGTGGGTAGTGAGGTAGCTGATATTGAAAAGATGAGTATCTCTGCCGATGAAAAACAACAACGCAAAGACGAGGTGCTAGCTAACTATAGCATCAAATCTGAGCGCGTACATACCGTACACCAATTGCTAAAAGCATACACACTTTTTGAAAAGGATGTGGACTATATCATTGATGAAAACCAGGTTAAAATTGTTGATGAACAAACTGGTCGTGTGATGGATGGTCGCCGCTGGTCGGATGGCTTGCACCAAGCTGTAGAGGCTAAGGAGAATGTAAAGGTGGAAGCTGCAACCCAAACATTTGCTACTATTACCCTGCAAAACTATTTCCGTATGTACCACAAACTATCTGGTATGACTGGTACTGCCGAGACAGAAGCAGGCGAGTTCTACAACATCTATAAGTTGGATGTGGTAGTTATTCCAACCAACCGTCCGATTGCTCGCGAAGATATGAATGATCGTATCTATCGCACCAAACGTGAAAAGTACAATGCTGTTATTGAAGAGATAGTGGAATTAGTGGCTGCAGGACGTCCAGTACTGGTGGGTACTACTTCTGTGGAAATCAGTGAATTATTGAGCCGTTTGCTCACTCTTCGTAAGATTAAGCACAATGTTCTTAATGCCAAATTACACCAGCACGAAGCTAATGTGGTTGCTGAAGCTGGTCGCCCAGGAGTAGTGACAATCGCAACCAACATGGCAGGTCGTGGTACGGATATCAAACTTACACAGGATGTGAAAGATGCTGGAGGTTTGGCGATTATTGGTACAGAGCGCCATGAGAGCCGTCGTGTGGACCGCCAGCTTCGTGGTCGTGCTGGTCGTCAAGGAGACCCCGGTAGTAGTGTCTTCTATGTGAGTATGGAAGATGACCTCATGCGTATGTTCGGATCAGATCGTCTTGCTGGTTTGATGGATAAGATGGGATTCCAAGAAGGTGAGATGATTGAGCATAACATGATTTCGTCGTCTATTGAGCGTGCGCAAAAGAAGGTAGAGGAGAACAACTTCGGTATTCGTAAACGCCTCATTGAGTATGATGACGTGATGAACCAACAACGTAATGTCATCTACGCGAAACGCCATCATGCCCTTATGGGTGAACGTATCGGTGTGGATATTGCTAATATGATTTATGATACAGCCGATGCGTTGATAGCTGAGGCACGTCAGATGTTGGATTACGAGGCTCTTCAATTGGATGTGATGCAAGTGTTTGCTATGGAAGTGCCATTTGATGAAGATACTTTCCGTGCAAGTCGTGAGAATGTGTTGGCAGACCAACTGGCAGAAGCGGCATTGGATACCTTCAAACGTCGTATGGATACTTTGCAAAAGGTTGCATATCCTGTTATCAAGAAGGTTTATGAGGAGCGCGGTGCTATGTATGAAAACATCTTAATCCCTATCACGGATGGCAAGAAGGTGTACAATATAGCTGTTAATCTCAAAGCTGCTTATGAGACAGAATGTCGTGTGGTGATCCAAGAATTTGAAAAGCGGATGGTGCTCTATGTGATTGATGATGAATGGAAAGATCATCTTCGTCAACTTGACGAACTCAAGCAATCTGTTCAAAATGCAAGCTACGAGCAAAAGGACCCATTGTTGATCTATAAACTTGAGTCATTTAATATATTCCGTCAGATGTTGGATGCGTTTAATCGCCGCACGATTTCGATTCTCTTCCGTGGGCAAATTCCAACTCGTGACCCAGAGGAAGTGCGCCAAGCACATGTTCAACAACGTCATGATTACTCGCGCTATCGTACTCAAAAGGATGCTGTTAGTCGTGCTACGGCGGCAAGCGGGCAAGCAGCAGCTGCCAATCGAGATACTCGTGAGATGCAACGTCCAGAACCTCTGCGCGTAGAAAAGAAACCTCGCCCAAATGATCCATGTCCTTGTGGCTCTGGTAAGAAATACAAACAATGTCACGGTAAAATGGAAGCATAATGTTGTCAATGATTTATACTCAACTGTTAGCTATAGTATGGGATGTAGATCCTATATTGGTTCATTTTGGTGATGGAGGAATTCGTTGGTATGGCCTATTATGGGCAATTGGTATCTACCTCGCATACCTTATCCAAATGAAACTGTACAAAAATGAAGGCTGTCCGGAAAATTGGACCGATAAACTATTTATGTGGATGGTGATAGGTCTCATCATTGGAGCTAGAGTAGGCCATTGTTGGTTCTATGAATGGCATAATGTTACTCTGCCAGAGATGGCTGCTTATTGTAAGCATATGGACATCTCTACAGATCCAGTACAAATATTTGGATGGACCATTAATTATCGAAATCCATATATCGAACATCCTTTGAAACTGTTAAAGATATGGGAAGGAGGATTGTCTAGTCATGGTGGTGCGATAGGTCTTTTGACAGCAGCGTGGTTGCTTAATAAGAAGGTATTTTCTAAAGAACCAAAATTCCATACATCCTTGCTTTGGATTATGGATCGCCTTGTGGTGGGTGTCTGTGTGACCGCTACATTGATTCGTTTGGGCAATTTGATGAACTCAGAGATTTATGGTACTCCTACAGACTTGCCTTGGGGATTCATATTTGTACGTGACGGTCAAACTGAACCATGTCACCCTACGCAGATATATGAAATGCTTTATTGTATTGTGGCATTTGTGGTAACTTGGTTGATGTATTGGAAAGCTAAGGCGTACAAGCGTGAAGGATTGCTTTTGGGAGTTTTCCTAGAAATCATATTCTTCACCCGATTCATGTTAGAATTTATCAAAAACAACCAAGAGGCTTTCGAAGCGAATTATCTATTAAATATGGGACAAATGCTTTCGTTACCATTCATTATTTGGGGCATATATTTGATTATTCGTGCTTATAAACGACCAGCTTTACCTTGAGTAAATACTATCTTTCCATAGCATTTTTCTTGTTTTGCATAGTACCCACTGCTTTGACGCAGACAATAGATAGCGATGCTATGCTTATCGAAGTAGTTGCTCAGCAGAGTCGCGACCTACATATGCGTGATACACTAGTAGTTGGAGATTCCACAATGGTATTGTGTGATACAATATGGAAACGATATCCGCATCCCTTGTGTATACCCCTGATGTATGTGCCTGATGTAATGCCTCCATTATTAGATACGCTTGATGAATCGCCATATTCTATCGCCAATATTCGTCGTAATGCGAAACGATACATTATGCACCATCATCCTGAATTATTTGTGTCTGTCAGCGATTCTAATCGATTGAAATCGGTTGAAATAGGAGAATTAAAGATACAGCGTGCAATTGTAAAAGATATTGAACAAGATAAGTTAGATGCGGCTCGTGCATTACGTGATGCGTACTCTCCTTGGAGAAAAGAGGCGAATCTGGCATTACAAATAACACAAAACTATGCTACCGAAAACTGGCAGCAAGGTGGTGTAAATGCGTTTTCTATGTTATGGAGTGCTAAAGCATTCGCAAATTATAAAAAGGATAATATATCGTGGCAAAATAATGCTGAATGGCGAGTAGGATTGAGTACGGTTAGTGGGGATACAATTCACAAGATGAATACTACGGATGATGTGTTTCAATTATATAGTAAATTAGGATATCAATTTCATGAGAAATGGTATGCGTCTATGTTTGTAGATTTTCGAACAAACTTATTCCCTAGTTTCCAAAAAAACTCTAACAAAGTGAATACCACGTTCTTAACGCCAATTAGATATACGATGGGTGTTGGTATAGATTATAAGCCAATTCGGGGATTGTCAATCAACCTTTCTCCTGCAACATATAAACTCGTATATGCTAATCTGGATAATCCAGAACGAGTTGATGTAACTTCATATGGTATTGAAATTGGAAAAAATATAGTTAATGAAATAGGTAGTTCATTGCGCCTAGAATGGCATTGGAGACCATTGCGAGAAATTGAACTAGAAACTAAGTTTTATTTCTTTACTAACTACAAGCAAATTGAGACAGAACTTGAAATTGACGTAGATTTTATCATCAATAGATATTTGTCTGCAAAAGTGATGCTCCATCCACGGTACGATGGGACAATAGAGAATGCAACTGATCAAAAAGAAAAAATACAATTTAAAGAACTTATTAGCGTAGGTTTTGCACATACATTTAGATAAGCTATGGATAAGCAATCAATACGTATCATTTATATGGGTACACCCGATTTTGCAGTAGAGAGCCTACGTGCTTTAGTTGAGGGTGGATACAATATCGTGGCAGTAGTTACGATGCCAGATAAACCAGCTGGACGTGGACATCAATTACAATTTTCTGCTGTCAAGCAATATGCGTTGTCTGTAGGGCTCCCAATTCTTCAGCCCGAACGTCTAAAGGATGAATCTTTCTTAGAAGAACTTCGTTCGTATGATGCAGATTTGCAAATAGTTGTTGCTTTTCGAATGCTACCTGAGGTAGTATGGAATATGCCTCGATTAGGTACGTTCAATCTGCATGCTTCTTTATTACCACAATACCGTGGAGCAGCGCCTATCAATTGGGCAGTAATGAATGGTGATAAAGAAACTGGTGCAACTACTTTTATGCTTCAGCACGAAATAGATACCGGTAATATTATTCTTCAGGAACGATTATCTATTGATAACGACGAGAACGTTGGCTCTGTACACGATCGCCTAATGACAATGGGAGCAGAATTGGTGACACGCACGGTAGATACCGTTATTGATTGTACCAACAATGGTGTATCTCTGCCTACAACTCCTCAAAACAATTCCACAGATTTGCGACCTGCTCCTAAAATTTTTAAAGATACTTGTGCGATTGATTTTTCTCAACCTGTAGAGCATGTTCGCAATCAGATACGTGGATTGAGTCCGTATCCTGCTGCCTGGATTAATGATATGCCTTCTTCTCACCCATTTGCACAGGTTCTGAAGGGAGCGAAAGTATATAAAGCTACTATATCGCAACAAGCAGAGCTGAAAGGGCATATCATCATTCCTTGCGCTGATGGATATATTGATATTTTAGAACTGCAACTACCTGGTAAAAAACGTATGGATGCAACTGCTCTACTCAATGGACTAAAGAATAAATCATAAAAACTAGCCAACTCTAAAATGCCATGACAATAGCTATTTATGGGAATACCCTACGTT
The DNA here is from genome assembly GCA_045578815.1 of Paludibacteraceae bacterium. GTDB lineage: Bacteria > Bacteroidota > Bacteroidia > Bacteroidales > Paludibacteraceae > Colicola. The sequence goes on along the minus strand of JAZNKZ010000010.1, from coordinate 21,633 downwards.
CGGAAACTATCCGAGAAGTGAAGCATATCATCGAATTTCTTCAGCAACGTGATGTAGATATAACGCTATCGCAAGAACTGCGCCATGAAGCATTCAGTCGAGAATTTCCTTCTGTGGAAGATTATATAGCACAGGAAGGAACAACGATAGACTTTGCTTTATCTGTTGGTGGTGATGGTACCTTTCTTACAACCGCCTCATTAGTTGGATGCCTGGATATACCCATCCTTGGAATTAATTGTGGTCACTTAGGCTATCTGGCAGAGGTACAGACGGGTAAGATAGAGGCTGTTCTTGATCAACTCATCACTAATAATTATACGATTGAACAACGTCGAATGCTGGAAGTGTCTTGTCAATACGAAGGGAAAATTGTTTCACCATATGCGCTTAATGAGATTGCTATCCTGAAATCTGGATTGAGTAGTATGATTACTGTGGATGTTTCGCTAAATGGAGAGTTCTTGCATAATTATAAAGCTGATGGCCTACTCATTGCTACCCCTACTGGTTCTACAGCATATAATCTTAGTGCTGGTGGCCCCCTGCTTGATCCACATTTAAATGCGATTATTCTGACACCCGTAGCGACTCATAGCTTGAATATTCGTCCATTAGTCGTTCTAGATGACAACCAAATAGATGTGAAAATTTCTAGTCGTAATGGAAATTATTTACTTAGTGTGGACGGCCGTAGCCAAGTGCTAAATCAAGATATCCAACTGCATATTGTCCGTTCACAACGTACAATTAAATTGGTTCGCATTAATAGGCAAACCTTCACTCAATCACTCAAAGATAAACTTAATTGGGGTAAATGATTGACTATATAGCACTAATTGATAAGTATTGCAATGGCAATGCTGAACTTAAGCATATTCTGGTAACACATTCACGCCAAGTCGCTGATCGTGCATTGGCCATTATTCATTTACATCCAGAATGGGTTGAATCTGGCGAAATTGATCCTGTTTTTGTGGAAGAAGCGGCTATGTTGCATGATATAGGAGTAGTGCTTTGTGATGCACCAACGATTCATTGTTTAGGTAAGCACGCGTATATTGAGCACGGTTATTTAGGAGCTGAAATTCTTCGCAAAGAAGGTTTCCCTAAACATGCTGCGGTTGCAGAGCGCCATACCGGTACAGGTATTACATATGAGCAGATACTGCGTGAGCACTTACCAATCCCATTGCAAGACTATACGCCTCGTACATTAGAAGAGAAGTTAATATGCTATGCTGATAAGTTTTATTCTAAAACGAAATTAGGGCTGGATAAACCCATGTCTAAAATCCGTCAACATATGTGGAAATATGGCTCTGATGCAGTTAACCGTTTTGACCAACTTCAATTGCTTTTCGAACCTTGATTTTCCCAAAAAAAATAAAAATCCCAAGTATTCTTTAACGAATACTTGGGATTTATGTTATCTTGAGCGGCTTGCCCAAATAGTGTCACTGCAATAATTAGTACACTAATTACACGTAATTTTTTTTCATTATGTTATCTGTTTTTGTTAACCAATGATTAGTTGTTATAGAAAATAGTGTTTATATGTTTTTTACCTATGATATGCTTGCTAAATGAATTGAAATCCCCAATCTTTTATTTCTACACTCCTTCTTTAGAGTTCTTGTTAATGTTCCCCTTTTGTAATGTTTAGTTGGTGGTTTGAAAGTCGTTGACCTATTTCAGAAGATTTTTTTCTAAAAATTTCATTATTTCTTGTGTACCTGCTTTTTTTTTTGTACCTTTGTGCCCGATATTGGATGACGTGTGTCATTTCGTTTGTTAATTAATGACTCGATTAAGCGTAAATATAAATAAAGTGGCGACCTTGCGCAATGCACGTGGCGGTAATTTGCCCGATGTGGAGCAGTTTGCAAGAGATTGCGAGAGTTTTGGAGCAGAAGGTATTACTGTGCACCCTCGTCCAGACCAGCGCCATATCACGCGCGCGGATGTGTACGCACTAAAAGGTGTCGTGAGTACCGAGTTTAATATTGAGGGTAACCCAGAACCTGCGTTTATTGATCTTGTGCTGGATGTCAAACCCGCACAAGTGACCTTGGTGCCAGATGCTCATAATCAGTTGACTAGTAATCATGGTTGGGATACTAAAGCGCATTTGGCGAAATTAATAACTATCATCCAACGATTCAAACAGGCAGGAATTCGAGTCTCTGTTTTTGTAGATGCGAATCCAGAGATGGTGGAATATGCCGCTAAAGCTGGGGCTGATCGTGTTGAATTATATACGGGGCCATATGCTGAGTTGTATGATCAAAGCCCCGTAGCAGCAATTGATATGTATAGGCCTGCAGCTGAGATGGCGCGAGATTTGCAACTCGGTCTAAATGCAGGTCATGATCTTAATCTGCGAAATTTGAAAGCTTTTGTCCAAGCTTTTCCATGGGTGGATGAGGTGAGTATTGGGCATGCGCTTATCGCAGATGCATTATATTTAGGAATCAATGAAACTATAAAACAATACAAATATGCTCTTTCAAATTCAATCTAACTTACCTGCCGTACAAGATACGGTAGCAACTGTGGAAACAGTAACTGAGAATTCTATTCAAGTATTCGAGATGGCAAAAGCTGGCGGATGGATCATGATTGTGTTAGCGCTAATGCTGGCATTCGCTATCTATCTATTTATCGAGCGTTTGGTGGTTTTGGTGAAAGCTACCCGTGAAGATAAGACTTTTATGAATCGTATCCGCGATTATATCAAAGAGGGCAAAATTGACTCAGCTATTAAACTATGTCGTAAGGAGGATACACCTTCTGCACACATGATCGAAAAGGGGATTACTCGTATCGGTCGTCCAATGCAAGATGTGCAAGTAGCGATTGAAAATGTAGGTAATCTAGAGGTTAGCAAACTCGAAAAAGGACTTGTTTTAATGGCTACTATCGCTGCTGGAGCACCTATGCTTGGTTTCTTAGGAACTGTTTTGGGTATGATTCAAACTTTCTACAACATGGCGCAAAATGCAGGCGGCGTAATTGAGATCGCATCATTGTCTGATGGAATGTATCAAGCTATGGTTACTACTGTGGGTGGTTTGATTGTTGGTATTCTTGCAATGTTTGCGTACAATCTTTTGGTGTCACGTATCGACCGTGTGGTTCGCCAACTAGAATCACGCACCATGGAGTTTATGGACCTTCTTAACGAGCCAGCTTAACCATCCTACACAACACTACACTATTCTATACAACACATTTATGGCACTGAAACGAAGAAATAGGGTTGAAGCTACATTCGCGATGTCATCAATGACTGACCTCATCTTCTTGCTATTGCTTTTCTTTGTGATGGCAAGCACGATGTCTTCGCCCAATGATATAAAGATCAATCTGCCTACCTCTAGTGCAACTACCGCTACTAAGCAAGTTGTGGCAAAGGTGAGTATCGATAATCTTGGAAACTACTACGTAGCGCTTGGCAGACAAATGCCAGTTACAATTGCTGCGGAGGATCTGGAGGCATATCTAACCACTATTCAGCAGCAAGATAGTACGATGTATATTGCTTTGCATGCGGATCAGGATATCGCATATCGCAATATCGTACACGTCTTGGATATCGCAAATCAACATAAAATGAAAATCGTAATTGCAACAAAGAAGTGAGAAAGCAATACCAATCACATATTATAGCTTTCTTGGGCACTATTCTGACTATGTGCTTGATCTTCATTTTATTGTGGTTTTTAAAGGTGAAGGTACCAGTACTTGTTGAAGAAGAAGGTATTGTCATCTTGTTTGGCGATGCTGAAGAGGGTGGGGGAATGCCAGAGGTTAATTCTTTCGATCCATTTACTCAGACGGAACAGATACCAGCTCCAGCTACTCCTTCACGTTCTACTAACAACGAATGGATGGTACAGGAGGATGATGAATCTCCTGCCTTGTCCAAGCAGTCTAAAGATGACGTCAAGGATAATGCAACGGAGGAAGTGCATATTCAGAATACCAAAGCGGAACTTGCGCGTGCAGACAGTATTGCGAAAGCTCAAGCGTTAGCAGAGCAGAGAGCAAAGGAACAAGAAGCAATCGACAAGGCAAACCAGTTTGCGGCACTTTTGGGACAAACGGGGACAATGCAAGGAGCCAATGGAGATGCCAATGCATCTAGCAGTTCTGCATCTGCCAAAGGTAATCCTGCAGGTAATCCTGTCGGTAAGGGATTTGGTAATCTGAATAATGCTACTGGGACGCTACAAGGACGCAACTGCAAACATATACCAAAACCATCTGAAGATTTCAACCAAACTGGACGCGTCGTGGTGAATATCATTGTTGATCCTGCTGGCAATGTGACTAGTGCTTCGGTTGGCGATGGTTCCAATATCTCAGATCGTGAAACTATCAGACTGGCGTTGGAATCTGCGAAGAATGCTAAATTTTCAGAAGGAGAAACCTCGCAAAGAGGAAGTATTATATATGTATTTACAGATAAAAAGATTAATTAACAACGAGTTATGAACTACATCTTCTTAGACAATGGCTTCGAAGAGATTGAAGCCATCACGACCATCGATCTCTTAAGACGTGCTAATGTCAGATTGACTACAGTCTCTGTAACTGGTGTTGAAACGGTCTTAGGAGCACATAATATCGCAATAAAGGCTGATAAACTATTCCAAGATTTGGATTTTTCTGATGCTGAGATGCTAATCTTGCCAGGCGGAGCAACCAACCTTTATGAGCGCAAACCGCTTTGTGAACTGTTACTCGCACATAACGAGCAAGACAAACTCATTGCAGCTATTTGTGCAGCACCTGCTGTCTTGGGACAACTTGGCATTTTGCAGGGTAAACAAGCTACCTGCTATCCTGGCTTCGAACACTATCTCGGCGAGAGCCATGTGGGTGGATTGGTGGTGGAATCCAAGAATATCATTACTGCCAAAGGACCTGGATTGAGTAGTGATTTCGCTTTTTGTATCATTGAGAAATTGGTGGGCTCGGAAGTAGCTGACCAAGTGTATGATGCTGCGCAGTACTAAATTAATTAATAATTACATATCTTAAAACTCATGAAAAAGTATATACTTTCTATTTTATCTTTATGCCTTGCCACTGCGATTTTTGCACAAGAGGCAGAGCAAAAGCCTTCACCATGGTCTTGTACTGGTGTGATTGGCTTGAACGCTAGTGCTACAGGACTCGTGAACTGGTCTGCTGGTGGTAATAACAATGTGAATGGAGTAGCCTTCGGAAAAGTTCGTCTGCTTTATAATGAGAATAATCTCTCATGGGAAACCAATTTAGATATGGAGTATGGTTTATCATATATTGATCAAGAATTTGATCCATTCCAAAAATCTAGCGATAAACTCAACTTCAACACCAAACTCGGTTGGCAATTCCACAAAGCTTGGTTTTTAACGGCATCTGCCGACTTTAAAAGCCAGTTTGCTCCTGGTCGCAAATATGGACAATCAGAGGATTATGACCCAATCATTTCCAAGTTCTTAGCTCCTTCTTACACCGATATTGCGGTCGGTATTGATTGGAAACCAAATGACATATTCTCGGTGTATATTTCCCCTATTGCAGGTCGTTTGACTTCTGTGTACGTTAGCGATGTATTTGCAAAGCACAGCGAGGAAAAAGGTCAACCAGATCTTGAAAGATCACTCAAGGAGACATATGCAGTTTGGAAATATAAAGTAAACGAAGAAACGGGTGTAGTTGAAAAATGCTATGATAGCAACTTGCGTGGTAAATTAGGTCTTTCTATCAAAGGTGCAATCAATTATACATACAAAGATTTGAAAATCATCACTTCTGTAGGCCTTTATACTCCATATGCATGGAATAAAACTGAGATATACCAAGATGCAGAAGGTTTGTATTATGCGGAAGGTGTAGCAGGTAAATCGTATGCTAATAACCCAGATTACACCAAGATTGGTTATCAAGATAACAACCAACGCTTTGGTAACTTTGATGTCGATTGGGATACGTCTATTTCCTATCAATTCCTCAAATGCCTCAATGTTACTCTCTCCACTTCTCTCAAGTACTACAACGGTGTCAAGATTGAGAAATTTGATAGCGAGGGACTTTCTCTTGGCGCAGCAGAGCGAGTGCAATTCAAAGGTACACTCGGATTAGGTATTGGATATAGTTTCTAACCTACATGGAATCTCTCGACCTTCTGGAGAAAAATATTCAACAACTTCTTATGCAATATCAGGAGTTGCAAGACGATATGCGTCTTCTGAAGGAGGAGAACATTCGTCAGCGGGAAGAAATATTGCAGTCTCACGCTGAATTACAACAAATCAAAAATGATTACAAACGACTCCAAACTGCGCATGCTATGGTCATATCACAAGGCATGAATGAGGAGGAACGTTTGAAGGCTAAACGACGTCTTTCATCGCTTATCTCGCAGATAGATAGAGCATTAGATGTGCTTAAAAAATGATGGAGCCACGCAAGCAACATATCACTTTGCAACTAGATGCGCACCATATCTCGCTCAATGTACAAGCGGATAAGGAGCACCTCTATCGTAAAGCAGCGGAGATGATTAACGAACGCTATAGATATTATCAACGAATAGCACCTAGTCGCTCTGCCGAACAAATATGGGTATATGTGGCTTTGGATATGGCGGTTAACTTTTGTGCAGATGCACATGCTAATCGTCTACAACCCATTGATGAGAAAATACAAGAACTAAATAAATTAATTTTACAAAACATTAAATAATCAATCACTTATGAATCCTATTGTTATAATAACAGCAATTTGCTCTTTGCTTCTTGGGGCATTGATTTGCTTCCTTATATTCCGATATCATAGCAAAGGAATTCTTCGAAAGGCAGCAGATGAAGCTGAAGTAATCAAGAAAAACAAAATCATCGAGGCAAAAGAAAAGTTTATTGCTCTCAAACTAGAACATGAAAATCATGTGCGCCAAGCTGAGCAGAAACTGCACCAGCAAGAACAACGTCAACAGCAACGCGAGCAACAACTCAATCAAAAGCAAAGTGAAGTGCAACGTGCTCAAAACGAGTTGAATACACAGCGTCAACAAATCGAGAACCAGCAAAAGGCTATCGAACACAAAACACAAGAAATCGAACGACTCCAACAAAAAGCTGAGCAACAATTGGAGCAAATATCTGGCCTTTCTGCCGAAGATGCCAAAAAGCAATTGGTGGATGCTCTACGTGATGAGGCTAAAACGGCTGCTATGGCTTATATCAATGACACAATGGATGAAGCTCGTCTCACAGCGAGCAAAGAGGCCAAGAAGATTATTATACAATCTATCCAACGCATCGCTTCTGAGGCTACAGTTGAAAATGCTGTATCAGTATTTCATATTGATAATGACGAGGTTAAGGGACGTATCATTGGTCGTGAAGGACGCAATATTCGTGCACTAGAGGCGGCTACTGGTGTTGAGATCGTTGTAGACGATACTCCTGAAGCAATCACCCTTTCGGCCTTTGACCCTATGCGTCGTGAAATCGCCCGTTTATCACTGCATCAACTCGTCCAAGACGGTCGCATCCACCCTGCACGTATTGAGGAGGTGGTGGCAAAAGTAACCAAGCAGGTAGAGGAAGAAATCCTAGAAACAGGTAAGCGTACAGCAATCGATTTGGGTATTCATGGTTTGCATCCTGAACTCATTCGCCTTGTTGGTAAGATGAAATATCGCTCTAGTTACGGACAGAACCTCTTGATGCACGCACGCGAAACGGCTAACCTCTGTGCGGCTATGGCTGCCGAATTAGGCTTGAATATCAAGAAGGCACGCCGTGCTGGTCTGCTTCATGATATTGGTAAGGTTAGCGACGAAGATATGGAGATGCCACACGCACAGCTGGGTATGAAGCTTTGCGAAAAGTATGGCGAGAAACCTGATATCTGCAATGCTGTCGGTGCTCACCACGAAGAATGTGAGATGGAGTCTATCATTGCTCCTATCGTACAAGCATGTGACGCTATCTCTGGCGCACGTCCTGGCGCACGTCGCGAGATTGTAGAGGCATACGTAAAACGCCTCAATGATCTTGAGAACATTGCAATGTCCTATCCTGGAGTAACCAAGACCTATGCACTCCAAGCAGGTCGCGAACTTCGCGTAATCGTAGGTGCTGACAAACTCAGCGACAAGGAAACAGAACTTCTCTCCTTTGATATAGCTAAGCGTATCCAAGATGAGATGACCTATCCTGGTCAAATCCGTATCACTGTCATCCGCGAAACACGTGCCGTATCATACGCGAAATAAGCACAACTAAGATATAGCAAAAGAAATAGACTGCCTGCCTGGCAGTCTATTCTTTTCTTTAACCTCTAACCTCTAACCTCCAACCAACCTTTAACCTCTAACCCTTAACCTCTCCTCAATCCATTTATCCAGCGACTCTTTCTCTCCCAGCCCTACTCGATCTTTGATACGCATCCTTCGGCTCCAAATCGTGCGTTGTGTCAATCCCAACAGCAAACATAGATCAGCATTATCCAATCCCAGTATGTACAGCGCAAGTACTTGTATATCAGTATTTGTCAATCGTGGATACTCCTTTTGCAAACGGCTCAAAAGGTCACCATAACATCCGTTAAACTCCATGAAGAAGTTCTTCCATTGTTCTTCTGTGGAGAATATATTCGAGTCAATAAACTGCTGTGCCCAATTAGGAATCGTTTCCTCTTTCTTTTTGGTCAGCAGTGCCTCTTGCAAATTCTTATTCAGCTCCAGTCGCTGATTCAATACGCGCTTTAGTGCATCACGACGCAACTCCAACTCGTTCTGCAAGTCTTTGATTTGCTGCTGGGTACGTGCTTGTTCGGTCAATCGCTCTGTGCGGCGTTTCGCATTATATAAAATCAGTAATATACCCACGCACAATATAATAATCACCACCGCGCCTAATACGATATACAACTGTTGTTTCTCCAATTGCAACTGCAAGTTCTTTGCTTTTTCTACTTCATTATCAAAGTGTTGCGCTGCCACAAATGCACTGGCTCTACCTCCCTCTTCCAGTTCTTTGTAATACGCATTATACAGATTATACAGCGACTCATACGCCTCTTTGTTCTTGCCTTTCAAGTGCAAATATTGACTCTCCCACAGGGCATGTTGTTGCTCACTCCATATTTGTGCTGTGGTGTCTGCGGCTAAAATATCAAGGTATATCTTTGCTGAATCTGCTTTGTGTGTACGGATATAATATTTCACCAAGTCATAGGCATAACGTTTTCTGCCAACCTGATGACACATGTATTGACATATGCTCGCTATCTCTGGCGAATTGGGCTGACTGACAGATAGTTGCGCGTATCGAATATCCATATACAAGATACTATCCTTCATAAACCGTGCAGCAGACAAGGCTTTTTCGAAATACTCATCTCTGCCTTTGCTGCTATTTCTTCCCAGTTCTCTATATACCGAAGCCAGATAGAGTGGTAGCCCCGCTTCCTCCAGGTAGGGTAGTGCTTTCTGATAATTCTCTAATGCAATCTCGTATAGTTGTTCGCTTTCGCTAATACGTCCCATCTTGTAGTAGGTCATACCTCGAATGATAGATAAGGCAGGATAACTCTCCGCTTTTTTCAGGTATTGCATCGCTTGGGTGTTCTCCCCTATATAATTAAGGTACGCACCTTGTATATAATATGCTTCGGACGCACTTGCTACATCTCCGCTACCCTCAAAGTACTTCGCCAATGCCTCCATATCACTTCCTGCAGGCAGTCGCAATTCACGCTTCAGCATTAGATGGGCTTCTGCCAAGCGATAACGCTGCATCTCATACTCATTCAATTCGTTGGTGTCTATCACGTCCAACATCACTTGTGCCGCATCTGCATCCAACCACACTTGCGATATTGCCTCTTGCAATTCACTATTCTCGATAGCGGTCTTGTTTGTACATGAGCAACATAGTACTAGTGCTATTATGATTATCACTTTTGTCTTCATAACAAATTAGTCCTGATTCTTGGTTCCTGGTTCCTGATTCGCAATTGCGACTGCAAATTTACTACTTTTTTCCCACTCCTGCAAGCACTTTTTTGTGCCTGCATCAGTTTTTTATTTTTGCAAAATCACAATCGCTTGAAAATCAGTTGTTTGCAGAGTCGTGTTTTTACTAGCTGCATCAGTTTATTTTTTTGGTCATATCAAAAAAAAGCAGTACCTTTGCAGCGGATTTCAAAACCAAAAATATATGCGTATGAAAACTGTAATGCTTCGATTTGTGTTTTTGTTTTTATGGTTCATGAGTGTTATGCTCATGTTTGTCGCGTGTTCACCCAATGAGGGTCCTTCTCCAGGATGGACTCCTGATGATTATCTCGGTTCTAATACTCCAGGTTCGTTACCTCCTATGGAGTTCGCTACAGCTGCTGTACCATCCACACAAATGCCTTCTATCTTAGCAGATACTGTCACTCCGCCAGCAAATCCGATGGCGCCAGAGGATTTGTCAGCCTATCCTACATTCGTAGGTACATTACAAATATTAGGTGCGGAAAAATTTTCTAATCTTAATGGTCGCTATTTCTGCGGTATTCAACTGCAATCGCCCATAGAGTTATGGAAAATGTATTCGACTATTTATCTTCTTGATAAAGATTCCAAAGAACTGATTCATTTTGATCATCCTCTTCTCCAATCCTGTGTGGTTGGCGACACTATCCTCGTTACAGGCACCCCAATGCTAATATCCAATGGCATAGCTTTAGGGGTAGAAATGCATTTTGTACAACCACTTCATCCTTAATAATATGAAGAACCTTCGTAATCTCATATGCGCAGTTTTGCTTTTCTCTTCTGCCGTTCTTATGGCAGAGGACAATGCTTACGACAACTATCACCATAGTTTTCGAATAGGTTGGGGTACTGCATTTTCTGGCATGTATGTTACAGATCTATCCTCTCGTGCTACTGTCCCCTATTACAATACTACTTACCTGCAAGCTATCCAAGGTATGACTGCCGAAGAAGCGCATACATATCTTACCAACTACATAATGCACGCTTCTTCATCCGCTACTGTCTCTTCGGGTCATATCTTTGCGTCCTATGCTTATCAGTTCACTCCACTTGTTTCTTTTGGTGTAGAGGCAGACGCACTCTTTCTCAAAGAACAATTCCTAATGATGAACGGATATGGCGAACGCCTCAAAGACCCTGCTATCAGTACGCTCTATTATCTCACATTGTTACCTACCGTTCGTTTTACTTTTGTACGTGCTGGATTTCTATCCGTCTATTCTGCTATTGGTCTAGGTGCTACCTATAGCGACTATACTACCAATCTCCCTTCTCAGTGGACGGAACAATCTCCTGCGAATGTGGGAGTTACGGCTAATATAGCTTTGTGCGGACTTAACTTCCACTATCAAAATTGGTACGCTGAAGTCGAACTCGGACTCATGGGCACTAAGATGCTCCTTTGGCCCCAGTCTTCTTATCCATTCTACACCTCCCGCCTCCTCTCTGTAGCCGTCGGATATCGATTCTAATATAAATATCAACCATTTAATAATTAATGTCTTATGAAAAAGTTATCATTTCTTTGCTTCATTCTCATAGGCGTATGTATGGCATCTTGTGAGTATCAACAACCTGAAGTTAGTTTTACTGCTTCTCAATATACATTGTCTGTCGGTGATAGTGCCGTGTTAGAAGTCTATCATGCCAATCATGTAGATTTCCAATACAGCGAAACTCGCAATGCTGAGACCCCAGTCTTTGAAATGTCTAATAGATCAGACTGTTCTACTACGATTCATGCTCTCAATCCAGGAACAGACACTGTGTGGGTTTCTTATCGTTGGACTCAAAGCATTTTTGCCTACGGCAATCAAATACCCATTACGATAAATGTAGTCGAAATGGGTTGTTATTAATCATTTAATAATTAATGTCTTATGAAAAAGTCAATTATCTTTTTGCTAATTGCAACAGCCTTCTTGTTTACTGCTTGCGAACAACCAGAAGGTCCTCAATCACTCATCGGACATTGGAATGTGGTTGGCGATCATTGGACTGCCACTTTCGATGAAGATGGACAGTTGTATATTTCTTCAACCAAATACGATACAGGATTACCTTATTATTACTATGCAACTGCTGATTCATTGTATGTATATTGGAACGCGAATATGCAACAACCCACACCAGATCCAGTTGCTTGTTCGTACTATTTCAAGGGAAATAACACTTTGGTTATTGATGGCTTTAATGCAATTTTCCAAGATATAGGATCTGTAGCTGATAAGATACAGAAGAAAGAACGTGTTGTCCTAACAAGAACCCCTTCATTACGTTAATCTTCCGCTATCTCCCCGCTGTCAATTACGGTAGATACACGGTAGATATACGTTAGATATACGATAGATACACGTTAGATAAATGGTACATTAGTATGCCCACACCATAGGAATACCTACCTTTAGAACCCTTAAAACTTTTAGAACTTCTAAAACTCTCACACATATGAAAAAGATTTCTTTTATGGCTTTCGCAGCCGCTATCGCATTCGCATTCTCTAGTTGTTCATTTGCACCTAATGCCCCAGGAGATGGATATTTTGACGGTGCTATGGGCGATGCTTATGGCGAACCTGTCGCAGGCGAAACGGGCGACAAGTTCGAGGAATTTGCGGATAATCCGTTTATCTCTACTTCCGAAGAACCAACCTCCACTTTCTCCGTAGATGCCGACGGCGCAAGCTACGCTTACATGCGTTCGTATATGTCTAAAGGCTATTTCCCCGACAAGTCTTCTGTTCGCATTGAGGAGTTCCTCAACTACTTTACCTTCGATTATCCCGAACCAGAGAACGCTGTGGGTATCAATGCCGAGATTGGCGCATGTCCTTGGAATCCAGAGCATTACCTTCTCCGTCTCGGACTCAAAGGCAAGAGCGTTGCCGAAGAAAACATGCTTCCCGCCAATTATGTCTTCCTCGTAGATGTGTCGGGCTCCATGGATTCTGACGACAAACTGCCACTCCTCAAATCTGCCCTCCTGACTCTCGTAGATGAACTGCAACCTACTGACCGTGTGTCACTTATCACCTATTCAGGCAGTGTGGAGCGCCTCTTAGAATCCACTCAAGTAATGCACGCAGGTAAAATCAAATCAGCTATCCGCAGTCTCGGTGCTGGCGGTAGTACCGCAGGTGGCGCAGCTATCAAGATGGCTTACGAAGAGGCATTAGCCAACTATATCATTGGTGGCAACAACCGCATTATCATGGGTACAGATGGCGACTTCAATGTAGGTGTTACCAACACCGATAGTCTTTTGAATATGGTCTCTCGCTACGCTGACCAAGGTATCTATCTGACTATGTGCGGTTTTGGTACGGGCAACTGGAACGATGCCATGATGGAAAAGGTTTCCAACCGTGGCAATGGCAACTATTATTATATCGACTGCGAGGATGAATTTATGAAGGTCTTTGTGCATAACCGCTCTCACCTTCAGGCAGTTGCTAATGATACCAAGTGCCAAATCACTTTCGATTCTACTCGTGTAGCCAAGTACCGCCTCATCGGTTATGAAAATCGCGTAATGAGCAACGAGGACTTTGATGATGACACCAAAGACGCAGGCGAGATTGGTGCAGGACAAACCATCACAGCTCTTTATGAAATCGTTCCTACAGACGCGCAGTGGGGAGATTATAAACCTTGGGCGAAGTTCGACTGCCGCTACAAAGAGCAACTCGGGCTCAGCAGCAAACAACTCTCTTTGGATGTCTATTACGAGAATAGCAAGTCAGAAAACCTCACTTTTGCAGCGGGCGTAGCGGCATATGGTATGTTGCTTCGCGACTCTGAGTACAAAGGTACAGCCAACCTTGAAATGGTTAAACAGCTGATTGGTAGTTCGTTGACATATGATCCTAAGGGTTACCGCCAAGGATTGTTAGACTTGCTCAACCACCTCAGTAGCGAACAAGTCAACGAACTCAACAACCATGCTGCGAAATAATGTTTCAATATTTGTAATATTAACCGATTAAGTATATACGATTATGAGAACGAAATCTATTTTTATCATCATGATATTATGTACTATGATGATGGGATGTGAGAACCCAAACTCAGGTACAAATCCCAACGTAGGCTTTGTCGAAAAAGTTCCTTTGACCGATATAGAGCAGTCTGAACTAGATGCGATATTTACAGAGAGGAATCATTACTTGCATAATTATGCATCAACTCTAAATGGAGAAAATACAGTTAATGTAATTGGTTCTAGGGCTGAGTTATATGATTTGGTAGGACCCGGAGTGTTTATCGGAGACCTTAAGAGCATCGACTTCAAGAAACATTGCATCGTATATGGTGTTGTTAGAACAGGCTCGTCTGGTAATACTTTTTCAAAAGCCGAATTGTACATGCAAGCCGACGGAAAGGCTACTTTTCAGACGACTATTGATATGATATCCATCAACTGCATGATCGGATATGTATTTCCATATGCTGTGTTCGATATTCCTAAAAAGGATATACAACAAATAACCATACAAGTTGATCGATCTACACCAAAACTCAACAAAAAGGCTTTTTCTGTAAGTAGTACAACGCAGGTTGTTTTCTCTAGGGGTAACTTACAATACCACCCAAAGAACAATGAGTGGCGGTTTGCAGAAAGCCAGTGGAATATTATTGGTGGTGCAAATGAAAATATATCAACCACTTACGACGGATGGATTGATCTCTTTGGCTGGAGCACCGATGGACACGAAGCGACGAAATGGGGAGTGAGTACCTCCTCCGATTGGAATGATTACACAGGTAATTTCGTAGATTGGGGTATTAATACGATTGGTAACGACGCACCCAATACTTGGCGAACAATGAGTATAAATGAGTGGTACTATCTCATAGAACAACGTCCGCACCATTCCGAACTTATGGGTATAGCTCAAGTAAATGGAGTAAATGGCACTATATTACTCCCTGACGGTTGGGAATGTCCTGATGGAATAGATTTCAAGCCGGGTCTTTATGAGGAACATTATAATTATCCAGACGAGAGTTATTTTGCTATGCATCAGACATTTACACTAGAACAATGGCGAAAAATGGAAAACGCAGGAGCAATCTTTTTACCCAATGCTGGCATACGCGTAGGCAAGAATGTTTATAATCCACATGGGGCGGGATGTTATTGGTCTTCCACTAGGGGGAGTAATCTTACTGCATGTTCCTACGAGTTTGGAGGAATTAGTGTAGCAACTGGTATCATCAATGAAATGCATAAAGATGCGCGTAGCGTTCGCTTAGTAAAGAATTGCGACTAGACCTTAAACTCAGAGAACCCTTAAAAACTTCTATTCATATTTTTTGCCAACTATTGTGCAATTCAAATAATTATCGTACTTTTGCAAACCCATTAAATAGTACAGCCATGAAACGAATCATATTATTTAGTTTATTGCTACTCTTTGCCGCTATTGGCACTCTAGCACAAGAGGTACAATTGCCTTATCCTTCCACTACCGCTTTGTCTTACGAAAAGAATAAAATCTATTACGAAGGCGAGCGTATCAGCAAAAGAGACTGCCAAGCATTCCTCCGTCTAAACGCCCAAGAGGACATCTACCGTCAATATCGCAGTGGTTTGCGTATGTACAACGCGGGTTGGGGCTTAATGGGTATAGGATTGGCTATAGATGCTGCCACTATTGCATATATGGGGTGGGGATTATATGATTGGGCAAAAGACTACAATCCAGAAAGTCCTGATATGGGTCCAGGATTAGGATTTCTATTTACAGGAATGATTATTGGAGGAGCATTTTTGCTTTTTGAAGCTCCCGCCATTCCGCTACTTTGTGTCGGTAAAAAACGCATGCAACAAAGCATTGATGCCTATAATATTTCGCTGCCAGAGCCACAAATAGCCAAAAACTATTGGAGCATACAACCTTCCAGCAATGGCATAGGTTTAGCATATCATTTTTAATACCATCCCATAAAACCCTCACACATATGAAAACAAACTTTCGCCAAAAATATAATAGTCTATTGCAGCGTTTCATCCGTCTATTCTCGTTATCTAGTGTAGCATTTGTCCTGACTGCTTGCTATGGCTGTCCATACGCAGAGTATGATGTCGAAGGACGTGTTTATGACGAAAATGGTAACCCTCTAGAGGATATGCAAGTTGTCGTTCGTACTTATGATTCTTCATGGGATTATCCTGATACGCTATATACTAACGAAGATGGTTGTTATCGTGTTGTGCATGGTATAACATCACAAGGTGGTGATTGTATTGAGGTTATCGTCAATGATACCGCTGGAGTCTATGAATCCGATTCAAGACATATCCCATCTGGTAAGATGAAGGTAGAGGATAAAGACTCATGGAATGTGAGCTACTCTATGCGTGCAGATTTCAAACTTAATAAGAAGTAATCGTTTGAGCCCTTAGGCGAGATAAGAAATAAGGCGACACAAAAGATAAGAGTAATATAGATACAATAATATCAACAATAATTATGAAAAAGTTATTCGGAATAGTTCTATTGGTATTGCTAGCGAGCCATATTATGGCACAGGATGTGATATATCCTACAGTAGGTTCGCATGTATTATCGCGCGAAGGCAATAAGTTTTATTGTGATGGCGAGAAAATATCACAAAGAGATATGCAAGCCTATCTAGAGTTCAATGCCGACCAAGACATCTACAAACAATTCCGCAGTGGTCGCCAGATGTATAGTACTGGTTGGGGGTTGCTGGGTACTGGTTTGGCATTAGACGCCTTTGCAATAGGATTCACTCTTGGTCTTTATGTGCCATATGAGCCAGATCCAGAAGCACCAACTATGGGCCCTATGTTGGCTGTTATGTTAGTCGGTATCCCTGTCGCTGCGGGTGGACTAGCCTTTACGATTACGGGTATTCCATTGGTATGTGTGGGTCAAAACAAGATGAGGAATAGTTTTGATGCCTATAATATCTCATTGCCTCAGGCAGGTTTCCAACCCGAGTTGCGTCTACAAACAAATAATAACGGCATAGGACTAGTGTGTGCTTTCTAAAAAAGTTACAGATATGAAACGATTATCATTTATAGCAATTCTTGGACTGCTTTTGTTCGTGAGTTGCGAAAACAGAAATGGCGGCGAGCAAACCTTCCAATCAGTTGAATGTGATCCTCCACTTGATTGGTTAGAGCAGTTTATTCCTATGCCAGATATTGTACAAGGAGAAGCCAGAAAAATGCCTCCTCCGCAAGATCCTGTTCCAACTCCGTATTATGATGCATATCAATACTCAGACTTTTTGCGTATCACTGTACCTTCAGCAGATAGTATTCAGTTAATGCATCATTTTCCAGTGCCTTGTGCTTATAGCGTAAAAGGATGCGTGGTGTTGCGTGATGGTGTGATTGAACTATCGGAAGAAAAAAGAAAACCACTAGGAATTATTCAACCATGTTTATGTGGAACAACTATTACAACTACTGTACATACATCTCATTTGGACTACAATAGTATCTTCCTTCCTGAATATGATTTGACTTTTCCATTGCATTTGTACGAAGGACTTGATACACTCATTATGATTTATACTGATGTGCCAGAAGAACCTACAGTATATTTGACGGTATCAGGTTTACTATTGGATAGTTATGGTCGTAATTTGCGGGAGGCGCAAGTAGTTCTACAAGACCAATCAAGTACTGTATTAGATACCTTATATACGAATAGAGATGGGTATTTTCATAATAACTTTATTGCTATTGATAAAGTTCAAGCTAGCGATACTCTTAGTGTCATAGTGCTAGAACCATTCTATAACTATTATGACACTACTAAAATTGCTTTTGTAGATATGCATGTGGAATATAATCCATGGTACATACATTATTATGCATCTATAGAAAAACAACTAAAGAAGAAATAGTTATGAAAAAGATTAAAAACAAATACCATTTATTGGTAAGCAGTCTGCTGACTACATTATTGGGATTCTTGGGTGTTTCTTGTGTATTTCCTGGTCCAGTATTGTACGGTCCTGGAGTGCCAGAAAATACAATAGATATTGATGGCGAAGTAACCAACGAAGCAGGTGAGCCACTGGAGTCTATGCAAGTGGTTATCAATACCTCACGTATTAACATTAAGGACACAGTCTATACCAATGCATCGGGTGAGTTTGAACGAGCATATGGCTTCCCACAAGAAGGCAATGACACACTACTCATAGAAGTAAATGATACCTCAGAAGTCTATGCTTCGGAGAAAGTGCAGATTCCTTTCACTGAGATGACAAAAGAGACAGACTCCGAATGGTCCACAGAATATTCCGTAGATGTCAAACTCCAACTCAAAAAGAAATAATTATGAAAAAGATTTGCCTTTTGTTTGTTGCTATGTTTTGCACTCTTGTCATGTTTGCACAGAGTGATGGTGTAAGCACTACATCCAATGATACGGTTGTTGGTGATGATGGTTATATATGTGTCCAGTATGAAAAATGGCCTGAATTTCCTGGGGGCCAACAGGAGATGTTGAAGTATGTTCAAGAAAATCTAATATATCCGAAATTGGCACTCAAGAAGCAAATACAAGGGCGCTCCATCTGTCAGTTTATTGTAGAGAAAGATGGTAGTATAAGTCATATACAAGTAGTACGGTCTTCTGGGAATAAGTCATTAGATAGAGCGGCTATTCGTGTGATAAAGACAATGCCAAAATGGACACCAGGACGTTTGCAAGGGAAAATAGTTCGTACATATTATACTCTTCCTGTAAATTTTAGAATACCCAATATAGAAAAATAATACGCACATGAACCTCCGCAGACGCATTATATTCGAACTCGAGCGACTCCGTCGCAAGAACCTCCAGCAGTTGCACCCGCTGCAACAACTCTTTTGGGAGTCCACGCTCCGCTGCAATGTGCATTGCCTGCATTGTGGTAGTGACTGCTCTAGTAGCGAAATCACACCCGACATGCCCGCCGAAGACTTCCTCCGTGTGATTGATCAGTCTGTCACGCCTCATGTCGATCCGCATAAGGTGCTGATTATCATATCGGGTGGCGAGCCGCTGATGCGCAAGGACCTCGCCGAGGTGGGCGCAGCGCTCAAGCAACGTGGCTATCCTTGGGGTATGGTGACCAATGGACTGGCACTCACCGAAAAACGCTTCAAGGAGCTGATGCAGAATGGCTTGCGCTCTATTGCCATCAGTTTTGATGGTTTAGAACTCGATCACAATTGGCTTCGCCAGCACCCTCTCGCTTTTGAAGGTGCCACTCGCGCTATCAAACTCGCAGCAGAATACAACTCTCAACTCTCAACTCTTAACTCTCAACTCTCAACTCTCACTTGGGACGTTGTTACTTGCGTGAATCAACGCTCTATTCATCACTTGGACGAGATGCAGCAATACTTGTGGTCTATCGGTGTGCGCAATTGGCGACTCATCACCATTGACCCTATGGGACGTGCAGCAGAGAATCCCGAATTATTATTGACTCCTGAGCAGCATCGCCAGTTATTAGACTATATCCGCGAGAAACGCAAACAAGGCTTGCATATCTCCTACTCCTGCGAGGGCTTTATGCCTGATTATGAATTAGAAGTACGTGACCACTTGTTCCATTGTGCTGCGGGCGTGAGTGTCGCTTCCATATTGATTGACGGCAGCATTTCGGCTTGCACCAGTGTGCGTGGTAAGTACTATCAAGGCAATATATATAAGGATGACTTCTGGGAGGTCTGGGAGAACGGCTTTGAACCATATCGCAATCGCCAATGGATGAAGAAGTTAGAGCCATGTAACAATTGCAAACTCTTCCGCTATTGCGAGGGTGGGGGAATGCACCTCCGTCGCGAAGACGGCAACCTGATGCTCTGCCATCATAACAAGTTGAAGACGGATAATGGATAATTGGATAATGAGAATAGGACTAACCTCGTCAAAGATTTGTAACATACATCAATAATAAACATATACGATCATGAAAACAAAAATCTTTTTTACCTCCATGGCTCTTTGCGCCATGATAATAAGCCTAGTAAGTTGCGAACCTACCACTTTAGGAAAGAAAAATGTATTGATTAACTTGGCAGAATTAGGAGATAAGATCAATGGAAAGAGCATAGAAGAAATGGAAAATATTATCTCTAGAAAAGGATTTACAAAATGCTACGAATGGAGCAGAGCCATAGAAGATGAATTCAATGGAACTTATGTATATGCCAATGGTATTCAAATTGATAGCACGTGGTTCGGAGAAGATGTGACATCTAAAATCAATCTGCAAGAAGACAACGCTTGTATCTTAGTTGTTGACTATTCCAAATACGACGAAGAGATACATATTGACTTGGCTGCTTGTTATATTCTTCCGAATAATCCTATAAAAGACTACAAAACAATAAGCAATAATTTATATCGTTATTGCTCAACAAATTATTCCTTCAAAGCATCTACAGAAGATCCAGAGGAATTAGCACGAGGATACATGTGGTATGGTGATATTGATGTAGATTCTACCTACCTATTCTATTCCAACGATGACGAGTTCTGCCAATTTGCTTTGCAAGCAGGCTGGATGACACAAGAAGAGTACAACGAGGAAATGGCGTATTGTGAAGATAAATCTCGTGCAGACTTTGTTGAGCAACTCAAGCAACCATATCTTGAAGTATATGAGGAAATGGAAGCTGTTGATCTTACCCAAAATAAATTTATGTACGCAGGCCTACTAATGTCAGAAGGCAGTGATTCTTTTTTTGAGGCAGATGGCGTTATGATGGCAGAATGCTACTGGGTAGGATATGAGCCAGTACCGCCTACTCCTACACAAAAACGATTCGTTCCAAGAGGAAAAAAACACCTGAGAGATTTCATTGGTTCAAATAACTTCAGCGAAAGTCGTATAAATCCTGTATCTTCGCCGCGAAGATGGAACACTCATACACGGCCTAATAAAATTTCAGAATAAAGACTAGAGTTATTATATATAGTATGTGTATGCGATAGTATGTGTACGCGCGCGCTCGTGCGCGTACATTATTATACATACGTGCGTACGTACGCATTATCCTATACCAACCTATACCATCCTATACCATTCTACACCACACTACACCACAAAAAAACGCTTGTTTTGATTATCAGCCACTTACAAAGAAAGTGCAAAAAATATTGAAAAAAGTTGCTCGAAAATTTGGTCAGTTCATAAAAAAGCAGTACCTTTGCAGCCGATTTCGCGCTAAACGCAAGTGAGTGTTGATAAGAGGCGAAGAGTACTGAAAATTGTAATGCTGAAAATCAGCCACTTACAAAGAAAGTGCAAAAAATATTGAAAAAAGTTGCTCAAAAATTTGGTCAGTCCAAATAAAAGCAGTACCTTTGCAGCCGATTTCGCAACAAACGCGAGTGAGCATTGAAAAACAGCAGAAATCAGTAGTGATCTTTGAAAGTTTGATTAATCAATGATGTAGTACAAGAGAGTAGGAAACTACTCGATTGGGAAACTGAAAACGTGTAATACGAAATTTAATATTATACGGTTCCCGTTAATAAAGTACACAATAGATTAGGTTATTCTGAGCTAAAAATTAATTTCTTTTTTACA